>JBEBKH010000022.1:0-26887 GCA_040079575.1 Chakrabartia sp.
AAATAACGGTCAGCAGGATCAGCAATGCAGAGGCCGCATTGACCTCTGGCGTGACCGAAAAACGGACCATCGAATAAACCTTCACGGGGAAGGTGATGGTGTTGGGCCCGCTGGTGAAAAACGTGATCACAAAATCATCCAGGCTCATCGTAAAGGCGAGCAGCGCGCCCGCGATCAGGCCCGGTTTCATATGGGGGAGCAAGACATCACGAAACGCCTGCCATTCACTCGCGCCCAAATCCTTTGCTGCTTCTTCTTCTTCACGGTTGAACGATGTCAGGCGCGACCGCACCACCATCGTCACAAACGGAAAGCAAAAGGTGATGTGTGCGATCACAATTGATGACAGGCTGAGCGGCCACGGCAGGTCAGTGGGCCAGTCGAGCTTGGCAAAGAACACCAGCATCGCCACCCCAAAGCAAATTTCGGGGACCACAATCGGCATCGCCATCGCGCCTTCAACCCCCGCTTTCCCCGGGAAACGGAACCGCCACAGCATGACGGCGGCAAGCGCCCCCATCACCACGCTGAACATGGTCGCCAAAAACGCAATGGTCAGCGAATTGCCGAGTGCTGCCATCAGCGAGTCATTGTGGAGGACCTTGTCATAATATTTGAACGTGAAGCCGCGCCAGACGATGTTGCGTTTGGAATCGTTGAAACTGAACGCGATCAAAGCGAGGAGCGGCGCGTAGAGGAAGATCATCACCCCCATGACCCACGCCCGCATCCACAGCCTTTTGGTATATTCTAATGGTGCAACCGGCGTGCGGCGAAACAGGGTCATGACCGTTCGTCCTTCTTTGCCCGCAGCGATTGCAGCGCGATCATGATGAAGGTTGCGTACATCAGCAAGAATGACAGCGCGGCGCCAAAGGGCCAATCATTGGCGCGTTTGAATTGGCGTTCAATCACATTGGCGATCATTTGACTGTCGGTGCCCCCCATCAAATCAGGTGTCAGATAGGCCCCGAGCGCAGGCACGAAGGTGATAATGACCCCTGATATAATCCCCGGCGCAGCGAGCGGCGCCACAATCCGCGTGATCGTGCGCCAGTGCCCCGCGCCCAGGTCAAGACTCGCCTCAATCAGTGATTTATCAAGCCGATCAAGCGCAGCGTAAAGCGGCAGCACCATGAAGGGCAAATGGACATAAACCAGCCCAAAAATCACCGCGAAATTATTATAGAGCAGCGGCAAAGGTTCCCACGTTGACAGCGGCGCCATCCCCAACATAGTCTTGATCCCGCTCGCCCCCTCCCACAGCCAGCCAAGCGATGTGTTGGCATAGCCCTCGGTCCGCAGCACCGCGATCAAGGCGTAGGTGCGGATCAACAAATTGGTCCAAAATGGCAGCATGATTGCAAGCAGCAGCCAAGGCCGCCATTTGGGACTGGCAAAGGTAATCGCCAGCGCCACCGGAAAACCGACGATCAGACACAGCAAAGTGGTGAGCGCCGCCACCGCAATCGATTTGCCAAAAATCTTGAGATACAGCGGCTCAAGCGCGCGACCATAGTTTGAGAATGTGCCCGAAATATCAATTTCAGTCAGGTTGACTGTGCGGCCAAAGCTGTAGAGCCACACCACAGCGAGCGGGATGACAAAGAAGATCGCAAGCCAAATCAGCGGGCCCGCCGAAATCGCGGCGAAGACCCCCCGTTGCTGTTTCCAATCCTGCACCGTCTAGGCCGCGCGAATCCGTGTGAAGGCTTCTTCGTAGAGCGGCTGTAACTTTTCATTATAGGCCGCATATTCGCACTTCGCGAGCACATCGGCTGGTGGGAAAATCGCTTTATTGTCGCGGTAATCCGCCGGCATCAGTGCCTTTGCCGCATCATTTGGCGTCGGATAGAGGATCGTTTCGGTGATTTTCTTGCCCGCTTCGCCGTCAAGCAGATAATTGATAAAGGCATGGGCATTTTCAGGATGCGGCGCGCCCTTTGGAATGCAAAGATTATCGGCGTTCAGCTGACTGCCCTCTTTGGGCATTACAAAGCCGATATCGTCATCTTCCTTCATAATCTGGGCAATATCGCCGTTATATTCGAGAACCAGATCCACATCGCCTGACAGCAGCAAATCCTGACCATTGTCTTCATGGAAGGATTTTACGTGGGGTTTTTGCTTGATCAACATCGCTTCAATCTGTTTGAGCATGTCGGGCGGAATATCGTTGACCGAATGGCCCAGATATTTGGCCGAAAGGCGAAAGAGATCCCCTGCTTCTGATAACAGCGCGATGCGGCCCTTATATTGGTCTGAATCGAGCAATACTTTCCAGCTGTCGGGTGCTGGTTTAACCTTTGATTTGCGGTATCCGATCCCCAAAACTAGCCATGTGTAGGGCATTGAATGCGCGCGTTTTGGATCAAAGGCTGTGTCTTGGAACGGCGCGCCGATATTTTTGAAATTCGGAATTTTTGCATGATCCAATGGCATCAACATGTCGGACAAGACCATCCGTTCAACAAAATCATTGGACGGCACAATCACGTCAAAACCAGGGTTGCCCGCGCGCAATTTTGCAAACAATTCATCATTGGTCGCAAACAGGCTCATATTCACATCAGTGCCGCTGGCCCCTTTGAAATCATCAAGCGTGGTTTCACCGATATAGGTGTCCCAATTGTAGAAATTAAGCTTCGCCTCTTCACCCGTCGCGCCAATTTTCTTGGCCCCTGATTTATCATCACAACCCGCAAGCCCGCCAAAACTAATCCCGATTGCGGCAGCGCCCATGCCTTTGAGCAAGCCGCGCCTGTTCGCCAGTAACTCCTGAAATGATGCTCTGTTGGCCACGGTGCGAATCCCCTTTATTAATTTCCCCAGAGTGTCACATGCTGAACCGGAAATTCATAAACGGGAAGAGGGTTTTTCAAATTTTAGGATAAGTCATACATATTATGCGCTCTACGCCCGTAAATCGGCGCTTAGCAGCCATCCTATTGATTGACGCAGTGCCCATTAACTGTAGTATCTAACTATAACAGTTGGAGAAATTGCCATGTTCCGTACCGCCGCAATCGCCACAGCTTTGGCCGCTGCGCCCGTATTTGCCGCAGATACACCGATCAAATCCGATATCCCTGAAGGCACAGCATTAACGGCGGCGATCCAAACGGCAGATACCGACTTGTTTACACTCTTCTTTCAAGGATGTGATCCGGAAAAATTGCGCGCTATGGTTAGCGACACGCTCGAATTCTACCATGACAAGGCCGGTTTGACTGGCACAACCGGTGCGGCATTTGTCAGCGATTACGCCAAAAATTGTGAAGCGCGCAAAACCCCAGATACATGGCGCAGTCGCCGTGCGCTTGTGCCTGAAAGCCTGCATGTCGATCCTGTTCCAGGTTTTGGAGCAATGGAGGTGGGCGAGCATATATTCTATGAAAGACAAGGGGATGGCGCAGAAAAACTGGTTGGTCGCGCTGGGTTTGCAATGGTATGGAAACACGAAGAGGGACAGTGGAAATTGCACCGTGTTTTAAGTTTTGGCCACAAGCCGGTGAAGTAGATTAGGGACAGGAAACGCAATAACCGGGAAAGATTTGATAATTATGGGAAAACTTACCGGCATCCGCGTTATTGACCTGACACAATTTTTGCCCGGCCCGATGATGACGATGATGATGGCCGATCAAGGGGCAGAGGTTTGGAAAGTCGAACCCGCAGCAGGTGACCCCGCGCGCGATCAGACCCCGTTTGAAAATGGACAATCCGTGTGGTTTACCAACCTCAACCGCGGGAAAAAAAGTATCGTGCTTGACCTCAAAAGCGCCGCAGGCAAGGCGCAGCTTTGGGATATGATCGAAGCGGCCGATGTCTTTGTTGAAGGATTTCGCCCCGGCGTCATGGCAAGGCTTGGTTTTGATTATGCTGCGGTTGCCACGCGTAACCCCAGAATCATTTATTGTTCAATCTCTGCCTTTGGTCAAACAGGTGCGCTTGCCCATCATCCCGCGCATGACATGGCTGTGCAGGCGATGGCTGGATTTTTGTCTGTGAATGACGGCGCAGATGGCAGCCCGGTTGTGCCCGGCGTCGCTTCTTCCGATATGGCCGCTGGATTGACCGCGCTGTCCGCTGTGTTGATGGCGTTGATCGGACGCGCGCAATCAGGACGCGGCGATTATATTGATATTGCGATGTTTGACAGCCTGTTACCGTGGGGTGCGCATACGGCGGGAAGCGCAATCATGGGAGGAATATCCCCTGCATCCAGCACGCAGAGATCACTGGGCGGTGCGGCTTTTTATCAGGTGTATGAAACCGCTGATGGTCGTCATATTGCCTTGGGCGGGCGCGAGGTTAAATTCGTTGAAAATTTGCTCACCGCGCTGGACCGCCCCGACCTCATCCCCATGGGCAGTGCGCCTGCGGGAGAACAAGAACCGCTGATCGCCTTTTTACGGGCGACATTTTTAACACGGTCCCGTGACGCGTGGATTGCATGGTTTGCGGACATGGACGTGGCCTTTGCCCCGGTACTGGATTTCCGTGAGGTCTTTGATGCGCCTCACTGTACTGAACGCGGCAACATTATCCAGCATGAGGGGCACCACATGATGGCCCCTGCCATCCGTTTTGCCGGAGAAGAATGGCAGCCCAGTACCGCCCCCGCCTTGGGGGCAGATGGTTAGGGGATGGGCCAATATTTGGGTGACAATCAGAACGCCGCGCGCAACGTCACCCGCAGATCGCGTCCGGCAAGCGGGGCATAATCCTTCAACACGCTGGCATGACGCCGCGCCGCGACATCAAAGATATTGTTGGCGGACAGAGTGATGCTGGTTGTGTCATCCCCGTCAAACGGGGTGAAACCCAAACTGGCATTAACCATGGAATAGCCCTTTGTGGGGGTTTCAAAGGCGGCGATCCGGCTTTGCCCATTGACCCATTCAACCTCAACGCGCCCATTCACTTTTTCGGACTGCGCCTCCACCCCGCCCAGCAAGCGCAATGCGGGGATACGCGGGATGTTGCCGCCATTTTTAATTTTGGCGCGGGTGTAATCACCTATGGCGTCTACGTTGATCGCATAGGCGCCCAGTTGCGCGACGCGGACGGACGCTTCAAATTCTGCGCCGTAATAGCGGGCGTCCGATTGTGCGAATTGGAAAACCGGTAAATCATCAACAATCGCACCGGTGGGGCTTTCAAAGATAAAGCCTTTGAACCAGCTGTGATAGACGGATGCCGACAAGCGATAGCCGTCACCTTTACCGCGTAGCGTCAGTTCGGCACCGGTGGATTTCTCTTTGGTGAAGGTGGGATTGCCAACCTCAAACGCTTGGGTTCCAGCATGAGGACCATTGGCGAAGAGTTCTTCAGCCGACGGTGCACGCTGGGTGTAGGACGTGTTGAGACCGATCCGCCACCCCGCTGCGACTTCCAGACTGGCCCCCAACGATCCCGACAGCGCCGTAAAGCTGCGGCGCAAATCACCATTGCCAAGATCGGCATCGGCAGTGGCAGAAAGGATGGATTTCTCAATCCGGCCGCCGGCTTCGGTTCTGACACTGCCAAGGTCTATGCTCTGCAGTGTGAACAGGCCGTATTGCTGGGTTTCGCTTTTTGGCAAAAATTTCTCATCGCCAATGATGTTGAGGTTGCGGAGGAAAAATTGCCCGCCCACCGCACCGCGCCAACCACCGCGCGCACGCTGCACCAGTTCCAATCGTCCTTCCCATCCATCATTGAGGAAGGTTGTCCCCACAGCGCCAGTATCGTCGATTTCATTATGCTTATAGTCAGCGAAACCACTGCGAAATTTGATCGCTTCTAAAAACCCGGCTGCTGGATTGACTTCACCGCGCACATCGACACGGGTTTGTTTCACGTCAAGGCGCACCTCTTCTGCTTCCACGGCTGGATCGACGGAGAAGCGCACGGGCACGCCGTAAAGGCTGTCATAATGGCTGACCGAAAAACCCAGATTGCCGTTTGATGTTATCAGTGCGGCGCCGCCGGCAACCTCCCATGTACGTCCAGCGCTGTTGGGCAATGTGCCCTTAAGGTTGGCAAGCGCCGCAATATCTGGATCGCCACTGGCACTGGCTGCTGCGCGCAGTGCAGGGGTCAGAACATATCCCCCCGTGCGTAAATTTGCGGTTTTTGTGTAGGTGCCGTCAAAATGAACAACAAATTTGTCAGAAAGCGGAACATCAATACGCGCGCCGCCAGAGCGTTCGTTGGCAGCGGAACCGTAGGTTGCAAGCGCATCGACGTGAATCGCTTCATCGGGGACTGAACGCGGAATCCGGCTGTCGATGACGTTGACCACGCCGCCGATTGCCGATGATCCGAACAACAGCGCGGACGGCCCGCGCAGCACTTCAATCCGGTCGGCGGTGAGCGGGTTGATAACCACCGCGTGATCCACGCTCGTGTTCGACACGTCAAAACTGCCAATACCGTCAGACAGCACCCGAACCCGTTCCCCCTGAAAACCGCGCAGGACGGGGCGCGACGCATTGGGACCAAAGGAGGTCGCAGAAACACCCGCCTGATGCGACAAGGTTTCACCCAATGTTGGTTTCAATGATCGGGTGAGTTCAGCGGCGGACAATATAGAGGTTCCCGACAAAATGTCCGACCGATCGCGCGCGAATATGCCTGTGACCACAATTTCTTCACCAGTCGTCACATGATCACCGTGTTCGGTCTGATCAGCATCCTGCGCCACAGCGGGAGAAATGAGTGAAAGAGAGGCAGCAGTTACAAATAAAATGTGGCGCATAAAGTTCATACTCAGAGAAAGTGAACTGCGCACCTAGCTAGTATGTAACGTTATAACAAGTCATTTTGACACACTATGCGTTGAACCGTTGCCTTTTACTGTGCACTGCATCATATGATCCGCTGCGACAGGTTCTCAGAGATGGGATGAAAAGGGAAGTCGGAAGTGGAGTGATCCATAATCCGGCGCTGCCCCCGCAACTGTGATCGGTGAGTGTGCGCCCCTTATGCCACTGGACGGAAACGTCTGGGAAGGTGGGGCGGATATGATGACCCGAGAGCCAGGAGACCTGCCCGTCGCTGTCGTTCTATCGTGCGGGCGGGGTGTGCCGGGCGATGATCGAGGATGTCCTCGCGTGACGACTAAGTTTGGGTCGTGCGCGGGTGAGTCTGGCTTACACGTTTTCTTGCTGTCGCGTGGCCCTTTTGATGTTGATCAACAAAGGGAATACAGACGTGTACATTTTCAAAACTATCCTCCTCACTGCGACAATCCTCTCACCCGTTTTGGCGCATGCCGAAGACACAGACGATGCCATCATCGTCACAGCAAACAGAGACGAAACACCCGTTTCACAGGTCGGCCAATCCGTGACAATCATCACCGCCGACGATATTCAAACCCGGCAATCGGTCGCCGTTGTTGATCTACTGAGAACGGTGCCAGGGGTTACCTTTTCGCGCAATGGCGGAATTGGCAGCACCGCGTCCGTCTTCATTCGCGGCGCGGAATCCTATCAAACTGTGGCGTTGATTGACGGCGTGAAACTCAACGACCCATCATCACCACAAGGCGGTTTTGATTTTGGCAATTTATTGGTTGGCAATATTGAACGCATTGAAGTCGTCCGTGGTTCTCAATCTGTTGTGTGGGGCAGCCAAGCAGTGGGTGGTGTCATCAACATGATCACGCAGACCCCCACCGAAAACCCGTCCGCCACCGCGCGGATCGAATATGGATCACGCGATACAGTACATCTGGTTGGCAATGTGGCGGGCGCATTTGGCCCCGTAGCTGCGAGCGTGGGTGCGGGATATTTCAAAAGTGATGGATATTCCGCCTTCAATCAGGACCGCGGTGGCAATGAACGTGACGGTTACGAAAACTTTGGCGCCAATGCCAAAGTGAAAGTGACCGTGTCTGACGCCATATCGGTTGATTTGCGCGCTCGTTATTCCGATGGAAAGACCGATATTGATGGTTTTCCGGCCCCTTTATATGCCTTTGCGGACACGCCTGAAAAAAACTTCATAACCGAATTTGTCGGTTATGCTGGGCTAAACGCCAGCTTTTTTGATGGCAGACTCAGGAACCGTATTGCCTATGCCCATACCCAAATTGACCGTGAAAATTTTGATCCCATCTCCACGCCGCAGATTACATTCGATGCCAAAGGCACGAATAAGCGGTTTGAATATCAGGGCCATTTCGATGTGACAGAGAGCACCGCACTGACTTTTGGCGCTGAAACGGAAAAATCGCGCTCTGTCACGTCAAGCTATGGTGGCCCGGCCGCAAAGGCGGAGGCGCGCATCAGTGGCTATTATGGTCAATTGTCAACATCGCCCCTCACTGGCCTGACGGTAACGGGCGGGGTCCGGCTTGATCAGCACAGCACATATGGCAGCAAGACAACATTGGCCGTAAATGCCGTTTACAGCCCCAATGAAGGCCAAACGACCCTGCGCACCAGTTACGGCGAGGGATTTCGCGCACCATCTTTATTTGAACTTTTCAGTGATTATGGCAACCAGGCGCTTGTCCCCGAAACATCAAAAAGTTGGGATGTCGGCATCACCCAAAAATTACTGACAGAGCGATTTGAGGTTGGCGCTATCTGGTTTAACCGCAACAGTCAGAACCTGATCAATTTCATTTCCTGCTTTGGCAATACAAGCAATCTCTGTGTGGGACGCCCATACGGCACTTATGACAATGTTCGGCGGTCAAAGGCCAGCGGGTTAGAATTTACCGTGCGCTTCACGCCTGTTGATGCGCTGCAATTTTCGGCGAATTACACGTATAGCAAGAGCATCAACCGCGACACACGCCGCACTTTGGTGCAACGGCCCCAACACAGCGTCAACGCATCAATTGATTATGACTGGTCCTTCGGCCTTAAAACCGGGGCCAGCATTACCCATAGCGGCAACAGCTTTATCAACGCATCAAATACCCGCCGTTTGGAGGGCTATACGTTGGTTGATCTGCGTGCCAGTTATCCGATCACTTCTGGACTTGAGATATTTGTGCGGTCCAACAATGTGTTTAACGAGAAATATGAAACAATATTTGAATATGGGACGCCCAGACGCGCATTTTATACCGGCATTCGGTTGAGCCTTTAAGTGTGACCACTTCCTCCACGAGCAATCCGTTTCTTCCCTCAAGGAGGCCGGATTGCTGTGGCGGACATGAGGATTCTATGGTGACCCGGATATTTCTTTTGTGCTCCTTCTTGCTGAGCGGCTGCGCGCCGGAAAAGCCGACACACATTTTGGCACCGACCCGGCCTCTGCATATCGTTTCAATGAATCCGTGCGTCGACGCTATCCTGATGGAGGTTGCAGATCCGCACCAAATTGCCGCCATAAGCCATTATTCGCACGACCCGCGCGCGACATCGACCCCTTTGGCATGGGCTTTGCGCTATCCTGCGGTCTCGGACGAAGCTGAAGATGTGATCGCAGCCGCGCCGGATTTGGTGATTGCGGGACCGCATGTGTCAGTCCAAACGATTGCCGCGCTAAAACGCCTTAGCATTCCCATGATGCAAGTCGCGGTTCCAGAGAGTGTTGCACAAAGTAAATCTCAGATTACCGAGGTTGCTGCGCGTATCGGGCAACAACAATCCGGTGCGATCCTCAACGCAAGAATTGACACGGCACTGGCAAAAACGCGTGCTGTTGCAAACCCCGTTTCAGCATTGATCTGGCAAGGAAGCGGCCTTGTTCCAGGCAAAGGCACGCTGGCCGATGAGCTTTTAACCCACACCGGTTTTCATAACCTGAGTGCGTCGCTGGGCCTCAAGCAATGGGACATTTTGCCGTTGGAGGGTTTGCTTTCAAATCCGCCCGCCGTTCTTTTGGCGGGGAAAGCCGATATGGGTGCGGGCAATGGTGACGTGAACCGGATGCTGTCACACCCCGTGCTGCAGAAAGCAAAACACCGCATTCACGTGGCACATTATCCCTCCACCTTATTACACTGCGGCGGTCCAACCATCATCAAGGCCACCCTCCGTTTGGCTGAAATTCGAACGTCTGTGGGGAACAGGCCGTGAGGTTGAATTTCGGATTGGGCATCGCCCTGATCATCGCGCTCTTGGCCTCCCTGATGGCAGGGCGCACATGGATCCCCTTTGATCAATGGCTTTCGGGCGATTTAAGATCAATGATCGTCATGGAATTGCGCCTGCCCCGCGCGTGCATCGGGGCCTTGGTGGGGGCCGCGCTCGGCATGGCGGGGGCCGCGATGCAGGGCTATTTGCGCAACCCGCTTGCTGATCCCGGCCTTTTCGGCATTTCATCCAGTGCCGCATTGGGGGCCGTCACCTCGCTCTATTTTGGCTATACGGTTTCGGCCTATCTTCTGCCCGTGTTCGCGCTCATGGGTGCTGGACTTGGCATGACGGCGCTGGCGCTCCTTGCGGGACGGTCGGGCAGCTTGATCCTTTTCACGTTGGCCGGCGTGATCCTTTCAAGCCTGACCGGATCGCTGACCAGTCTGATGATCAGCCTGGCCCCAACGCCTTTTGCCACTGCTGAAATCATAACATGGTTGATGGGCGCGCTGATGGACCGCAGCTGGCAAGATGTCTGGCTCGCTTTCCCATTCATTACCCTTGGGATGGGGCTATTGCTGATGGCGGGCCGCAATCTTGATGCGCTGACCCTTGGCGAAAATGCCGCACGGTCGTTGGGGGTCAATATGGTCCGCTTGCAATGGCTGATTGTCCTCGGGGTTGGACTGTGCGTCGGATCCTCGGTGGCGGTGGCGGGGATCATCGGCTTTGTCGGGCTGGTCGTACCCCATCTCGTCCGGCCGCTGGTGGGACATCAACCATCGGCATTGTTGATACCCTCTGCTTTGGCCGGAGCATTGCTCATTGTTCTCGCAGACAGTTTTGTGAGGATTTTGCCCAGCACATCTGAACTGCGCTTAGGGATTGCGATGGCGGTGCTTGGTGCCCCGTTTTTCATGCTGCTCTTGTTTAAGATGAGGCGGGAAGTGGCGTGATGGACATCCGCTTTAACGCCCTGTCGCTCACACTGCGCGGTCGCCCTATCCTCCATGCAGTCAGCGGTCATCTGCAAAAAGGGAAAGTCACCGTTATTTTGGGTGCTAATGGTGCCGGGAAAAGTACATTATTATCATGCCTTTCCGGACTGAGAGCGCCCGATAGCGGGCTCGTGTTATTGGATGATCAACCGCTGGCCGACCTAACATCCATTGTGCGTGCGCGCCGCATTGGGCTATTGCCGCAGCAAGCTGATATCCACTGGGACATCAATGTGCGCGCGCTCGTTGCATTGGGGCGGCTGCCGCATCAAGGGCGCTGGAGCAAATGGGGTGGAAAAAGCGCGGGTGATGATGCTGCCATTGAAAAAGCCATGGCACAAACCGACTGCACGCAATTTGCCGACCGCAAAGCGCTGCGCCTGTCCGGCGGGGAACAAGCGCGCGTCCTGCTCGCGCGGGTGCTGGCGGGTGAACCGGATTGGGTGCTCGCAGATGAACCGCTCGCCAACCTTGACCCTGCGCATCAGATGGATGCTGTGTCTTGCCTAAAAGACGTCGCGCGTGGCGGAGCTGGTGTTGTTTTGGTGCTCCACGATTTAACGCAAGCCGCGCGTGTTGCTGATCATGTTATCATCATGAAGCAAGGCCGGATTCAAGCCGCAGGCCGTTGTTCAGTGGTGATGACCCCTGATCAGCTTGCTGATGCGTTTGGGGTGTCCGTCCATATTGGTAGCGACGATTCCGGCGCACCCATCATTACGCCGATCAGCCGCTCTGGATAACGTAAGAATGCCCTTCCCTGCTGCTGGTGGCGTTGATCATAGTCGCTATATTTAGCGATCCGCTGAAGGTTGATCGATCTGTAAACTTGTGCGCAGATAGCAAGTGAATTGGGCGTTGTCTTCGATCCGGCTGTCATCCAGTGACCCTGCGGCAGATAAAGATTGCGCTTGATCATAACACGTCCGCATAGTCAGTCTTGGACACCGTTGGAGTACGCACCAAATGCCGCGTAAAAAGCTAAGCCTTGCCAAAATCTGGTTCGTCTTTCTCTTTGCATTGATCGTAAATGTGAAGGCATCTGCGGCAACCGAACAAGCAATGCTCCGCGTCATGTCCTATAATATTAGGCTCGATACCCCGGCAGACGGGTTAAACGACTGGTCACATCGGCACGACATGCTGACTTCGCAAATCTATTGGTTGCGACCAGATATTTTCGGCCTGCAGGAAGTTGTGACCAACCAGAAACGCGACATCGCGGAAGCCCTTCGTTCCGACTTCGCACTGGTCGGTGTCGGGCGTGATGATGGTAAAGATGCTGGCGAATCATCGCCGATTGGTTACAATATCCACCGCTTTAAATTGCTGAAGAGCGGGACTTTCTGGCTGTCTCCCACGCCGGATATCCCGTCAAAAGGCTGGGATGCCGCCTATCCGCGCGTCGCGACCTGGATTCGCTTGCGTGAGATGAAGACAGGAAAAACCATTCTCGCCATCAACACGCACTGGGACCATATCGGGGTAGAGGCGCGCAAGCAGTCGGCGTTGCAACTCAAACAATGGCTGGCCGATCACCGTAAGCCCAAGGATCATGTTATCCTGATGGGCGATTTGAACGCCGAGCCTGATAGCGCGCCGCTCGGCATCCTGACAGATATGAAAAGTCCCGTTTGGTTGCGTAGCGCCGCAGTCAATGCAACATTTCGCCCCTTTGGACCCAAGGGGACGTTTAACGATTTCAAGCTGCAGCCCGAAAACCAACGGACGATCGATCATATCTTGGTTGGCGGACAGAAGGGCGGGGAAATCTGGATCAGCCGATATGCCGTCATCGCGCAGAATGTAGATGGTAGGATGATCTCAGATCACTATCCAGTGTTGGCGGATTTGATGCTGAAATGATCGATCAAGACGCGCTGGATATCATGTGTTGATCAGGCGACGCCTTGACTGCGCGAAGGGTTCCAAACACGGCGGCGATCGTCACTTACTCCCGATCATAGAAAAATCCGGTAATCGCGTGCAAGCGGCCATCGTCTGACAATTGACCAAAGCTTGTGCCGTCTTGCAACACGCTTTCATCGGGACCGATCATTGACCAAGTGGCGAGTGTCCGACCATTGTGTTCAAGCACGGTTTTGATCCTGAATGAACAGCCCGGAGCGCTCTCTTGAAATCCGCCCATATAGGCGGATAGCGCAGCTGGCCCTTCAACAAGACCATTGGGATCGCAATAAGTCGCGTCGCTGGATAGACAGGCGGCGAGTTCAACGGCACGTGCTTTTTCAGGGGCGGACCAAATTGCGGAATAACGGGTCCATAGCGCCTCAGTTGTCATGTGATTATCCTTTCGAGTTGGTCAAATTCTGCATTGATCATGTTTTCAAGCGCAGGCTTGCTCCATCCAGCGCGAATGAGGACAAGGATCCCTTGATAAAGGGCAAGGAGTTTCGCCGCCCCCACTTGCGGAAGGACCGCGTGATGTGTCTGCACTGCGGCCAAGCGATCAGTGAAAGTGCGAGAAAGGATATTCAAGCCACTGAACACTGCATTCGGTAACGGCGCGTCGCCACCAAACTCGACCGCTATGTTTGTGATTAGACAGCCCAGCGAACCATCGGCAGGTTCATGCAGGAGGGACACAAACAGACTACGCAATCCGGCCACCCCTGCCGCTTCGGGCGCATGTTCGGTGATCCGTTCTTGCAGAACATGTTCGAGATAGTGATCAAAAGCCGCTCGAAACAACCCAGCCTTGTCGCCAAAACTATTATAGATGCTGCCCGCCTTCAAGCCGGTTTCAGCCTCCAAATCCTTGATTGAAACGCCGCCGAAACCGCGCCGCCGAAAAGCCTCCATTGCGCCGGTGAGGACGGCATTCTGGTCATATTCACGGGTCCGCGCCATAAAGCAACTTTCTGAAATGATTGTTTTAGAATAATCATTTAAATATCATTGTCAAGCAAAAGAAAATGCCGAGCGTGCACATGATCAGACATAAATTCTGAGCGATGGCGCGGGAAAATATGGAATCAGAAGATAAAGATACGCGTTGTAAGAATTGGACTTGGGCAATGCCGAATGATAGATTCGATATTGTGAAGTTGTATATATTCCCCGCGATTGCCGCGTTGTTCCTCGCCGGTTGCGCAACTCCCCTTCTGCGCCCCGGGGAGCAGCGCGCCGTGCTTGCATCAAAGGCTTCTGGCTATCCCTATTTGATGTTCGTTCCCAAGGCGGCCACCACGCATGGCAAGGCGATACCACTGCTGATATTCCTCCACGGATCGGGGGAACGCGGGTCGGACATTGAAAAAGTCAAAATCCACGGCCCGCCCAAACGCGTGCTGACACGCCCTGACTTCCCTTTCGTGACAGTGTCGCCTTTGCTAGAAGCAGATGGCGACTGGGATGTCGAAAAACTCGATGCAATGCTCGCCCAAGTTCGGCGCAAAGTGGATGTTGATCCGGCGCGTCTCTATTTGACCGGACTCAGCCGAGGCGGCCATGCGACCTGGCGTTGGGCAGCAGCGCGGTCGGGCACATTCGCCGCAATCGCCCCCATTGCCGGACGCGGCGACGTGACGCAGGCCTGTAATCTTGAAAACATACCTGTCTGGGCGTTTCACGGTGACAAGGACAACGTAGTCGAGCCCAAAGGAAGCTCAGAAATGGTTGATGCCATCAATGCATGCGGTGGTAGCGCGCGCGTAACGATATACTCCGACACTGGCCACGACTCTTGGACACGCACTTACGATAACCCAGCGCTTTATGCTTGGCTTTTGGCGCAGCACAAAAACAAGTAGCTACAGACCTTCGATAAAGCGGAGCAACAGTTCAGGCCAATTCGCTAACGGTCGACCGCCAATTCCGCGCAGGCCAAAGCCGTGGCCACCTTTAGCGAAAAGATGGGTTTCAACGTCGACCCCTTTGGCCTTTAGCGCGGCACGGTACAGCAGGCTGTTTTCAGGCGGTACCAGTGTATCGTCCTCTGCATGGAGCAGAAAGCATCGCGGTGTATTTTGCGTCACTTTTAGATGCGGTGAATAGAAGCGCTCTAACTCTGGTGTCGCATCCTCGCCAATCAGACGGCTCCGACTTCCGCTGTGTACATTGGGCTGTATCATTGAAATGACCGGATAGAGAAGTGCGGTAAAATCGGGCCGCGCAGACACCGGATCTTCGATCATTTTGCCTGAATATAGCTTTTGATTGAAACAGGTGGCGAGCATCGCGCACAGATGCCCGCCCGCCGAGAAACCGGCAGCCCCAATACGAGCGGCATTAATATGGAATTCTCTGGCCCTGTGCCTGATGATACGCATGGCACGCTGCGCGTCCGCGACCGGCGCATTCGGACCAGATGACCAGCCTTCTGCGGGCAGGCGATAAAATAATACGAAAGCAGAGACGCCCCTTGCCGACAGCCAGCGGGCAAGATCATAGCCCTCATGGTCGACCATTACACGTCCGTATCCACCGCCCGGCATGATGAGCATAGCGCTACCATTGGGTCGTTTTGCCTGAAAAACATCGATCCGCGGCCTGACAACCCCCTTGATTGCACGATTGAGCGGGTCAACGCCGTGGGCATCATACTCGATCGTTTCGACGAGCGGCTTCTGATTGCTGTCAGGCACCCCCTGCGGCCACAGTGCGATCGAATGATCCGGCATACGGTGCACCGACGAAGCCGATGTTGCCGCGTTTGCCCTCGTCGCCAGAGTAGCGGTCAAGGTGGCGGCAATAAGGGTGCGTCGTTCGATCAAATTGCTCATTCCAACGCGCAAGCGGGGTTGGCGATATCCGTCATGGTCAGGAACGAAATTGAATGCAGTGGCAGAGAAACAGACCCATGACTTTGCCGCGGAGCTATGTGTGGCAATGCCCCATTTCCCGCGATTGTTGGCTCTCGGCCGTTGATTGCAACGGTTCTCGCGTCGAGTGTCGAAGCAGTGATCACATAGGCTTTTGCTGACTTCGGCAGCGATATCGTCCGAACCTCACTGCCCAAATTTTCCACCAATAGAGCAACGCCATTCCGGTTTCCGCGCAAACAATGGACATACAGCATCAGGCCTGGAGCCGATGTAATTGGCCTTTCAAGAACAGTTTTTCCCATGATGCGACGCCATAGAAGCGCAGCCCAATAACTGGGCCTTGGCTCCAGTGTCTTGCCATCGATCAGCGCATATTCACTCGCCGCCAATGTATTGTGTGCTACAACTTTCACCCCGCGCCGCGCGAGACGGCCCATCTGGTCGACATAACGGAACGTATCGCGAAAGGTGGTGGCCCAGGGACTGCCGCCACATGCTGCCTGCGCTGTTTCGGTCAGCCACATATCCTTGCCGGGTTCGTATTGATCGCGCAGCCCGGCATAGAAATCATGGTCGCGTTCGGTGCGCGACAACCATTCTTCACTTAGCGCTTCGTCTGCAGTCGTTTGACTGTCGGTACAGCGTTTTGAGAGCGCGCCGTAAAAGTGATAGGACACAGCATCGACGACACCGGCGCCCACCCGCATCATGTCCGACGCCGTCAGATCGCCACCTTTGCCCGATGAGCCGGGGCCGAGGATTAACATGTTCGGCGCAGCCTTCTTCGCAAAAGCTGTAAATATTCCAAAATCACGCCCATAGTCGGAAAGATTATAGCCATCGGGCAAGCGGCCGAGCTTGGTGAGATTGGGCTCATTGAAAAACTCAGCAGCGACAATCTTGCCATCAAAATGCTGTGTCAGGTCAAGAAGCCTTTGTGCCTGGTCCGGCGACCAGCGACCGTCAGCGCCGCGCGTACCAGCGCTCACTGGAAATGAGGTGATGATCGCGAGGCGGTTCTTGCGGGAAAAACCTACCACATTGCGCCACTGTGCATAAGTGAGCAGCTGTTGAAAGCCGGTCGGCGGCGTAGAAAGCGGGGCTTCACCCACGCGGGGCACATATGTGCTGTTCGCCCAGGTGCCGCTCACCCGCATATAGGCCGGCGCGAGTCCGGCTGCGAGGACATTCAGTCGCTTGTTTGTCAGATCAATAGGTGGGCGCTGAGCATAGCGGGCGCCTGCCGGATCATCATAAGACGCCCAAAATCGTCCGCCGGTTACTTCGACCATCTCGACATTGAACGATTGGAAACGCTCATCGACCTCGGCGATTTTTGGGAGTGTGCGGAGTTCGTTTGCAGTGATGACCTGCTGCGCAGGCGCTGCAGTCGACAGTAATGCCGCCATCGATAGAGCCACGCGCAGGAAATGCTTAACGACCACGGCGATAATTGCCTTTCAAGATGCGTGCGATAGCAGGCTCCGCCAGTTTCTTCATCTGGGCGTAGCCCATCGCGTTTGGATGAACGCCGTCGTCGGAATATCGCCTGTCAAAACCGCCCTGATCAACCCTCAGCACGGCATGATAGTCGACCCAGCCAATTTCCCGCTCCTTGGCCAATGCCTCCAGCCGCTGGTTGATCTCGATGATTTTAGCGGCGGGGCGTGCGGCCGGATTCCAGTAAAAGGCCGATGCCGGTGGAATCGCGCCAGCAAGGACCTTGATACCAGCATCCTTGGCAATCGCTACCATCGCCCGCACATTGGCGACGGTCATAGCGGCGGTCATTGGCCCAGTATTGCCCGCAACGTCATTTGTGCCGGCAAGTATATGCAGGATCTTCGGCCGGAGCGCGACGACGTCTGTTGCCATGCGCAGCACCATCTGCGGCGAGGTTTGCCCACCGATACCCCGGCAAATCCAGCTTGGCTGGAAAAAGCCAGGGTCTTTAGTTTTCCATCCTTCGGTAATTGAATCGCCCATGAACACCACCGCGGTCGCAGCCCCTTTGGCAAGCAACGCTTGGTTATCGGCTGCGTACCGGCCAAGCCACGGCCAATCTTCCTTCATCTGGGCTTCGCTTCGCCCCGGTTCCGCCGCGAGCGACACAGGGGGTATCATCGCCGCACTGACACCGCCCACCAGAGCGGCCCGTCGACCAAAGAGAATTTGCATTTTCAATGTACCGCCGAAGGCGCAGCTCCGTCCGCATGGAACACCTTCGCTTTTGCGGCCAGAACAGCGAAAACAACAATCACGGCATAAGCAGCCATCGGAACAAAAAAGGCCAACGGCAGACTGACATTGTCGGCAAATTTCCCAACCGCATAAGGAAGAATGGCGCCCCCAACAATTGCGACGCACAATAGTCCTGATGTTGAAGACTGTGCGACACCAGCTCGTTCAAGCGTGATGGTGAAGATGGTCGGAAACATGATTGAATTGAAAAGCCCGACAGCCAGCGCAGCATAGGCAGCAACGGGTCCATTGGTTAGGCCTACGGTGAGACACAGCAAGGATGCAATCGTCGCCGCTGATGCCAGCAAAAGAGGGGCAGCGATTCGCGTCAGCAAATAACTGCCGATAAAGCGGCCAACCAATGCCCCCATCCAATAGATATTGCCGAGATAGAAACCTGCTGTTTCGAGCGGCAAATTAAGGACATCGGGCTGATTAAGGAAGTTAATCATGATGCTGCCGATTGAAACTTCAGCGCCGACATATAGGCCAATTGCGATGGCACCAAAAATCGCCCACCGAGAACGCAATGCAGCTAGGACAGAGCCATTTTCAGCACTGGTAATCGCCGCTGCTGCGGCTTCAATACGTTTGCGCGACATCCATATGAAAACCATCAATGCGGCGAGGAGCAAGGCAATAAGCAAAAATGCTTGTGTTACACCGTTCAGCGCAAGAATCTTTTCTGCGGGGTCTGTAATTGGCGCGTGCCCAGACTTGAGGACATCTTCGCCCAGCATTATTTTGGACCCAAAATTCACGCCAAGCACAACGCCAAGCGAATTAAATGCTTGGGCAAAGGTCAGCCGAAAATGGCTGCTTTCCGGTGGCCCGAGTGCGGCGGCCAGCGGATTAGCAGCGACCTGCAATGTGGTGATACCGATGCCCAGCACAAACAATGCGGCCAAGATGAGCTCGTAACTCTGGAACCGCGTAACGAACTGGACCAGTAGACACCCTGTTACCATTGTCGCGAGCGCAATCAGAATGGATTTGACGGGCCCAGCGCGGTTAATCAGCGATGCAGCAGGCAATGACATAAAACCATAGGCTGCAAAGAACACCAACTGCGTCATCAAGGCTTCTGTATAGGTCAAACTGAAACTGGCTTTTAACGATGCGATCAATGGATCGTTGTTCGACGTAATAAAACCCCACGCCAAGAAGAGTGTTGTGACCGTGATGAACGCGCCGTGTCGCGAAACAAAAGCAACAGCCCTGTCAATGGGTCCACGCTTGCCCTCAAAAACATGCTCGACCATTTTTCTCTCCATGATTATTTATGTGCTCGTTTTTGCGGCCAAGTATATGTGACGACCGATCCTGCTGCCATTTCTGCCCGGAACCATCCGGCACCCGTCTCTACCGAAAATTGGCGGGGAAGTTTGGATGCGTTTAAAGCAATTAGAACAATTGATCCGCCCTTAGGATTTTTAAAAGCAACCGTTTCTATCCCGTCAATTTTGGTGTCTGACGCGATCCGCTTTGCACCAGGACGGACAAAGCGGCTGGCATGTCCCAACACATAATATTCGACGTTGCGTGTCACTTCGCCTGTTGCCTGATTGATCGTCACAACGCCCCGGCAATCGCCGCAACCGCCCATATGTGGCCCGCTATTCTCATCAAGCGCTATGTTCCACAGGATCACACCTTTTGCCCAGTTGCGGGTGCTGCCAATGATCAAATTCTGTGTCATCCAGGACAAAGTACCGCCCCAATCAGGCGCCCAAGCACCGCCGGAGCATTCCGTGAACCATGTTTCTTTTTCAGGATATTTTTCGTGGATTTGAGATTGCGCGCTGACGTCTCCGCCATAACAATGCCATGCTGTTCCTCTCAGATATTTCCGTGCGGCAGGATCGGCCAGTACCGCAAGAGGGGATTCTGGCTGATCCCAATTATGATCCCAATCGAGAATGCGGACTTCGGAATGCTGCTCTTTCAGCAAGGGGCCAAGATGCCGACCAACAAACGCGGCGCGTTCCGCAGAGGTCATATGCATACCCGGATAGTTTTCAGGCTGAAAATGCGGTTCATTTTGAATGGTGAGCGCATAGATGGGAACACCTTCTGCTTTGAACCCAGTCAGCGTTTTTTGCAGGTAGCGGGCAAAGGCATCATAATGCTCTGGTGCCAGCTTGCCCTTGATCATGCTGCCCGTCGTTTTCATCCATGCCGGTGCACTCCACGGTGATGCAAATACCCGCAGAGTTTTGTTGATCGCCCGCGCATCTCTCACAATAGGCAGAAGCGTGGTTTTGGCTGAGTCAATCGAGAATTTTGCGAGCAGCGGATCGGTTTGGCCGTCTGGCATATCGTCATAGCTATAATGCGACCGTGAGAAATCCGAAGCGCCGATTGTGACTCGGGTCAAATTGAGTCCCAAGCCCGTATTTTTATCAAACATGTCCTGCATCAGCGCCGCGCGCTGTTGAGCGTTTAACTTATTCTGGATGAGCCAAGCCGATGCGTCGGTAATGGATGCGCCAAAACCCTCCACCACCTGATAGTGGCGTCCGGTATCCACGCGGATTTTCAAGCCTTCAGGTGCATCATTTCCCATGGGGATTGGTGCTAACGGGGTCAGACGGTGCGTGCCATCAGCACTGGAGAGCCACGCCCTCACAGGAGATGAATCTATCGATTTTGATGCAGGGGTTGCGGTTGCGTTTATTGACACGCAGATGGAAAATACGACAGCAATGCGGCCTATTCTGAAAAAATGAGAGCGGAACACCCTAATGTGCTGCCGGACAGAATCGTGCGACAAAGTCCTCATGCTTGGGCATCACATCTACGCATTTTGCGATGACATTTTCGATGTTTCCCAGATATTGAGCAACCTGTGCGTAGCTTTTCAGATCAACCAGAGGGTCATAGCTTTTCGGAATAATCCCCTGCCCGATCATGACCTGAATCCAGCTTTCTTCACCGAACAGCTCTTCATCTTCGCGGAAAATGCGACCGCTCGCGGCAAAAAGATCCATCTTTCGTTTTAGTGTGTCGGGCACATCCATATTTTTGCAATAGCGCCAGAAATCTGTGTCTTCGCGCTCGGTCGCTTTATAGTGCAGAATGATGAAGTCTCGCGTGCGTTCATATTCGAAATCGGTTTGGCGGTTGAACTCATCAATGACGGCTGGGTCGAACTGACTGTCGGGGAATAAGCGAACCAAGCGGATAAGTGATGATTGAATCAGGAAGAGGCTGGTGGATTCCAACGGTTCCAGAAAGCCTGCCGCCAAACCAACCGCCACGCAATTTTTGTTCCAGATTTTCTTGCGTTTTCCTGTCAAAAATCGAATGCGGTTAGGTTCGGTAAGCTGCTCGCCATCAAGATTATCAACCAAGATTTTCTCAGCCTCGGACTCATCCATATATTTGCTAGAGAAAACATGGCCGTTTCCGGTCCGATGCTGAAGCGGAATGCGCCATTGCCACCCTGCGCCATGCGCGGTTGCTTTGGTGTAAGGCGTGAAATTATCTGAACGCACACAGGGGATTGCAAGTGCGCGGTCACAAGGCAGCCAATGCGTCCAATCCTCATAGCCAGTTTGCATGGCCTGTTCGGTCAACAACCCGCGAAAGCCAGAGCAATCAACGAATAAATCTGCGGTGACGACCTCCCCATTTTCCAGCGTGACGGATTCAATAAACCCGTCGTCGTCGCGCAAGGTTACATCAACCACTTTGCCTTCGGTGCGGACAACGCCGCGACGTTCGGCATAGCTGCGAAGGAACTTGGCATAAAGCCCGGCATCGAAATGAAACGCATGCGCAATTTCGGCCAAGGGCGAATCCGGCATGTCTGGACGCGAACTCATAAATTTGTTCTTGAGCGCAGCTGCGGTATTGATCGAAAAATTGGCAAAATCCGATGCTTCACCTTGATGTTGCATGCGCAGCCAATATTGGTGCATCCGCAACCAGCCCAGATCCTGACCAATGACGCCAAAACCGTGGATATAGCTCGAACCGATATTCTGCCAATTGTTAAACTGAATTCCTAATTTGAACGTACCTTGGGTCAACTTCATGAAATCGGCTTCATCAAGTTCAAGCAGCTCATTGTATTTTTTAAGGGCAGGGATGGTCGCCTCACCCACGCCAATGGTCGCAATTTCATCCGATTCAATCAGCCGGATTTTGTACATGCCCTGAAACAAATGCGCGAACAATGCCGCCGCCATCCAGCCAGCCGAGCCGCCACCGACAATCAATATTTCTTTTAGCTTTTCATCGGCTGCCATTGGTCAAACCTACGCCTCGTCGTTTGTTCACAAGGTTATTTCTTGTCGGTTGCACACCCATTTGGTGCGGCCGCTTGTGAAAGCCTACCCACTTTACGCGGCTTCGCATAGGTCAGGCCATATCCGCGCGCGAACAATATTGATGTGCCTTTTTCGCCGGGACAGGCTGTGCTCGGCCAGTTGAATGGCAGGCGCCCCTGAAAGTCTTGGGCATATTTGCCCTGCTGATTGAGAAACAGGCCATCGGTGATACCTTCGCCTTCTGTGCCCGGAAGCCACGCTGCGACAAATGCATCCGACAGGTTGATCAAGTCATTTACATAAGTTGGACGCCCCGAAAGTAACACAGTGATCACTGGTATACCTTTACCCGAAAGAGCTTTTAGCACGGCCAGATCAGCTGGATAGCGCGCGCTGTGTTGCAGCGAAGCAGGATAGGCAACGTCTCCCCTCATTTCAGCATAGGGCGTTTCAGAGGCAATCGCGATGACCGCATCATATTTTGCAACGTCGATATTTTTGCCGTCCGCGCTGTAATCAACGGCCCCAGTCGCGGTCTTGCGTATTGCCGCCAAAAGCGTTGTCGCGTTGGGGAAGTCGGCTGCTTCATTCTCGGTGCCCTGCCACGTCATCGACCATCCACCCGTCTGGCGCTCAATACGGTCCGCCCCTTCGCCGATGACCAATATTCTGCTGGACCGCTTGAGTGGCAATGCCTTGCTGTTATTTTTGAGCAAGACAAGTGATTTGCGCACCGCTTCGCGCGCCAAATCGCGATCATTGTTATAGGCATTCGGTGCTGCGGGTTTGGCGGCGGGCAATATGGGTGATTTGGCATATAGGCCTGACCGCATTTTTACGCGCACTATGCGTGTCACGGCGTCGTCAATCCTGCTCATCGGGATCGCGCCGGTTTCGACATCCTTTATGGTTTCCGCAATAAATTGCTTCCAGTCATCGGGGACCATGACAAGGTCGATCCCCGCATTGATCGCCTGCGGGCAATGCGCGCGCGCACATCCCGGCACTTGTTCGATCGCATTCCAATCTGACACGACAAGGCCATCAAAGCCCATTTTGCCTTTCAGCGCATCTGTGATCAGCGCCTTATTGCCGTGCATTTTGCCGTGATCTTTGGCCGCCGCAACATCGTTCCAGCTGCTGTAGGAAATCATCACCGTCTGCACACCTGCCTCAAGTGCACCGAAATAGCCCGCGCCGTGAACGTTAATCAGGTCATGAAGGTTTGCGCGATTTTCGCCCTGATCTTTGCCCTGATACGTTCCGCCATCGCCAATGAAATGCTTCGCCGACGCCAGCGCATGATTGTCGCGCATGACTTCGCCGACCGACATTTCATTACCCTGCAAGCCTTCCACATAGGCTTTGGCATAATCACGGACCAATTGCGGGTCTGATGAATAGCTTTCGTAGGTTCGACCCCAACGTGGATTTTGGACAACGGCCAATGTAGGTGCGAATACCCAAGTAATGCCGGTTGCACGCACCGCACCCGCCGTCGCGTTTGCTATCTTGCCAACAAGTATGCGGTCACGCGCCGCGCCAAGTCCAATATTATGCGGGAAGAGAACAGTACCAAACAAATTATTATGGCCATGCACCGCGTCGGTTCCCCAAATAATCGGGATCTGCGTCGTCATGTCAGTCGACATCGACGCCCTGTAAAATTGTTCGGACAACGCGGACCAATCCGCAATCGTCGCATGTTTTTTCATGCCGGGCCAAGCGCCGCCGCCGTTCAGAATCGACCCAATATAATATTTGCGTGCTTCGTCCGGCGTAATTGACCGGATTTCAGCCTGTGTCATCTGGCCGACTTTTTGTGCCAATGTCATGCCAGCCACGATGGCGGCGATGCGCGTTTCCATGGCATCATCGCGTTTGACAGGGCTCAAAATGGTAGGCCACTCATTGAGTGGAACCGCGCCGCGATCTTTTGCCGATACATCAGTGACAACCGATGCGAGAGCGAGGGCAAGCGTCAGGTAACCAAAACGCGATGTCAATTTTGTCACGTGGATGTCCATTCGAATTTCACGGCTAGCTGCACGCGGTTTGAACCCCCGGGAAACTCCGGTGCGCGATGCGACCCGAAGGAACACACCGGAGCCAGGGAAGTTGATAAATCTGGGGGATGGAAAGACATCACCGAACACCCTTCCATCCCGCCCACTATCAGAAGCGGTAATTCACACCGAAAAGTATCTGCCGCCCATATTTTTCAGTTGTTTCAGGCAAGAAAGAACCATCGGCGGTTTTGGCGCCACCAGAATCAAGCCCAAGCCTGGTCCGATATGCCGAATTGGTAAGATTGTTCCCCTGCAGCAAGATGCCCAAGCCAGCAAGCGATGAGCCTTCTTGGAACGTATAGCCAATTTGCGCAGAAACATCCTTATCCGCCAAGATTTCCGTAAATCCGCGGGCGGCAAACAACTGCACAACCTCTCCCTTAAAGGCAGAGCGGTAGCGATAATTGGCCCGCGCCGAGAAGCCCCATTTTTCAAAATAGCCAGTCAGGCTATAAACATGAGGTGACAATCCAGGAATGCGCGTCGCATTCACCTGAACCTGGTTGTTCCCAGCAGCATTAAGGGCCAGCGGATGCAGATTGGTTTTGGTGTAGGAATAGCTTCCAAGGAAACCAAACCCATCGAGCAACGATGTGATTTTCCCAAATTCAAGCGCACCGCTGAGTTCGATACCCTTAATTTCCCCGCCTTTGCCATTACGCGGCTGGGTAATCTGGCCAATCGGGCTAATGATGACACCGGCTGGAATATTTGATGCGCGTGGCGGCAATGGTAATCCGCTAAAGTCAAATGGCGACGTCAAGTTAAAGATATAAGTGTCAAGTTTCTTGTAGAAACCGGCAATTGAAATGTAACTCGCTTTGCCAATATACCATTCATAGGCAAGATCGACAGCCTTGGCGCGCCACGGTTCAATCTGTGGGTTGCCACCACGTGCAGACCAAGGGTTTACAGTTTGCCCGGGAACGCACGGAGGGCTACCGCCGCAAGGGTTGCCAAAGGATGGGACAAAACTCGCGCGCATATCGTCAATACGTGGACGTGCCATGACCTTGGCAGCAGCAAGGCGCAGACGATGCCCGCCACCCAGATCATAAACCAAGTTCATGCTCGGCAGAAGATCAGAATAATGGGCACGCCCGACCACAGGACTGACCACCAGCGGTGTGAGCGTTGTATTGATGGCGCTCCCGTTTGATTCCTGACGCTGATCCACCCATTGGATGCCGATATTTCCGCGTAAATTGCCCGAATTGATTGTTGCCTTGGCACGCAGCGTCAGCACTTCTTCATTGAGCCCCCACGCCTTGTCAAAAGTGTCGGCATTGGCGAAGACCACTTTGTCATAAAATTGGCCAATGGCTGACGGCAAATTCACGCTCAGCACATTGCCAAATCCAGCAAATCCAAGCGAGGTCGGTGTGGTCAGATATTGTGAACCAACGAGTGTTTGCGCCCGACCATTTTTGAGCATCAAGTCAAATTCATCAACAGTCTTTGTTTTTTTACGGCGGGTAAAATTCATGCCAACATCGAATGAATCGAAAAAGCCTTCGACATCATATTCGAGGCCAAGATCGATGGCGTAGATACTTTCTCTGACATGTGGCGCTTTTGTCTGACCATCATGGCCCCACCCGCCCCAAGGCGCGCGGTCACCAAGTGAGACACGTGCCGCATCGGCATAGTTCAAGCCCGAAGTATATTGCGGGAAATCACCATTAAGCGCACCCGTAATATCCCATCCGAGGCTATCGAAAACACGGTTGGCATTCTGTGTTGCTGCGGTCGCACCCGTCCCAAAACCAGCGTAGGTTTCTGTGATGGTTTCATCGCGGACATTGCGAGAATAGGAAAGGTCAGCAATGAATTTCAAAGTGTCTGTCATTTGAAATTCATTGTTTATCCCACCTGCAAGAAGTTCATCTTTGCGGGTGTTGTAATCATTGCGAACGATCGGAGCGACGCCAGTCGCTGTCCCCGTCACTGCCACTTGTGTACCGCCAATACTCGCCGTCCCCACATTGGTGAAATTCTGGTTATCCGCCCACACATTTGAAAACCACTGGATGCCGCGTGTGGTTTCACGCTGTTTGAATTTCGAATAATAAAGGTCAACCGTCGTATGAACGCGGTCGCTTGGTTGCCACTCAAGAATCCCGATAACGGCATCGCGCTTGCTCAACCGTGATGTTGCGAAAATTTCCTGACCCGTCAGGAAAGTTGCCGTGTCGGCTGCGTCCGGTGAAATACGGCCCCGCACAAAAGCGCCGCCAAAGGTTTCATAGTTATAACCCTTAACATGTTGGGTCTGCGATGGCGCATCCAGATGCGCATAACCAATAGCCCAACCGAACGTGCCACTTTTATTTTGATCAATATAGCTGGCACTGAAACGTCCGCCATAATTGCGCACATCATCGTTTAACTTTTTACCCGACGTCACTTCTCCGCGCAGGTTGACGGCAATGGCACGCTTGCCAAATTCAAGGGGGCGTACTGTGCGCAGATCGGCAGTTCCAGAAAGGC
>JBEBKH010000023.1:0-26008 GCA_040079575.1 Chakrabartia sp.
AACCAGACCAAGGCAAGCCCAGCAGCGGCCAAAATCGCCCCGCGCCAGCTCCATGTGGGCACACCGATCATAAAGCTTTCCGCTGGCCATTTGATGATGTTCAGGCCCTGCCCGATCCACAGCAGCCCCATCAAAGTTGCGAGCACACCAACGATCAGCAATAGGATTTTGACAAATTTCATGGCGAATATCTCCCCGTCAGCACTGGCGGATTGCCAACGCTCCCGCTAGATGCGCCCGAACACTATCAAAGGACAAGCCCCCATGCGCCCTTCAGGCCGAACCCCAGATCAAATGCGTGCCATCACCATCGAACCCGCCTTCACCAAACATGCTGAGGGATCAGTGCTTGTGTCGTTTGGCGATACCAAGGTTTTGGTCACCGCCAGCGTCGAAGAACGCGTACCGCCCTTTCTGCGTGGCAAAGGCGAAGGCTGGGTCACCGCAGAATATGGCATGCTCCCCCGCGCCACACACACCCGTAGCAACCGTGAGGCGGCAAAAGGGAAACAGTCTGGAAGAACACAGGAAATTCAGCGTCTTATTGGACGATCCTTACGCGCCGTGGTTGATTTGAAAGCGCTGGGCGAACGTCAGATTACGCTCGACTGCGATGTCATTCAGGCTGACGGTGGCACCCGTACCGCCTCAATTTCAGGCGCTTGGGTTGCGCTGCGGCTTGCCGTCGACAGCCTGATGGCCAGCGGAAAACTGACCGTCGATCCGATCAAGCAAAAGGTCGCGGCGATCAGTTGCGGTATTTATGAAGGCACAGCGGTGCTCGATCTTGATTATATTGAAGACAGCAATGCCGGGGCCGATGCAAACTTCGTCCTGACACAGGACGGCAACATCGCAGAAGCACAGGCCACTGCCGAAGGCGAAACCTATGACGAAGAAGCACTGCTTCGCCTCCTCCGCCTCGCACGGATTGGCTGCACAGCCATTTTTGAAGCGCAGGATAAAGCGACGGGACGGTAAGCACCGTGCACCGCAAACTCACCCCCGGTAAGCTGGTGATTGCCAGCCACAACCAAGGCAAAGTGCGGGAAATTCGCGCGCTGCTGGAACCGTTCGGGATTATTCCCGTTTCGGCGGGGGATTTGGGTTTAGCGGAACCCGAAGAAACCGAGGATAACTTCATCGGCAATGCGCTGATCAAGGCCCGTGCGAGCGCGCTTGGGTCGGGCATTGTTGCGCTTGCCGATGACAGTGGCCTCTGCGTTGACGCACTGGGCGGGCAACCGGGGGTTTACACGGCCGACTGGGCAGAAAAGCAGCCCTATGAAGGCGGTCCGGGGCGTGACTGGTATATGGCAATGGGCAAGGTTGAGGGCAAACTCGCCGAACTTGGCCCCGATGCCAATCGCAGCGCCTATTTTGTTTGCACACTCGCGCTCGCTTGGCCCGACGGTCATACTGAAGTGTTTGAAGGCAAAGTGCACGGATCGCTTGTCTGGCCACCGCGCGGCACGGTCGGTTTTGGCTATGATCCTGTCTTTGTGCCCACTGGCGGCACGCAAACATTTGCTGAAATTGATCCGGCCGAAAAACACGCCATGAGCCACCGTGCAGATGCATTTGCAAAGCTGGTGGCGGCTGTTTTCTGAATGTGACCGCGCCCCTCGCCCTTTATATTCATTGGCCGTTTTGCGTTTCCAAATGCCCCTATTGTGATTTCAACAGCCACGTCCGCGACTCTGTGGATCAGGATGCCTGGCGTGAAGCACTGCTCAAAGACATGGCGCATGAAGCCACCCTCACCCAAGGGCGCGCCATCACCTCAATCTTCTTTGGCGGCGGCACACCGTCGTTGATGCCCCCCGCCACCGTTGCCGCTCTGATCGCCGCCGCAGAACGGCATTGGGGCTTTGCTGACGGTATTGAGATCACATTGGAAGCCAATCCGTCGTCGGTTGAAGCCGCACGCTTTGCCGATTTGGCCGCTGCTGGGGTTAACCGCGTATCACTGGGGCTTCAGGCGCTGGACGATGCGGCTCTCAAATTCCTTGGCCGCGCGCATGATGTGGATGAAGGACTGGCCGCGCTTGATACAGCGCAGGCCAATTTCGGACGGGTGAGTTTTGATTTGATCGCCGCCCGCCCGGATCAAAGCCTGTCCGCGTGGGAAGCAGAACTCCGCCGGGCGCTGTCGTTTGGAACCGAACATCTTTCACTTTACCAATTGACCATCGAACCCGGCACGCGTTTTGCGACGCTGGTGGCGCAGGAAAAATTTCGTCCACTGGACAGTGATCACGCAGCGGAAATGTTTGAACTTACCGCGGCAATAACGCGCGCGGCGGGTCTGCCGGCGTATGAAGTCTCCAACCATGCGCGGTCAGGAGCGCAAAGCCGCCATAACCTGACCTATTGGCGGTATGATGATTATCTGGGCATTGGCCCTGGCGCACACGGGCGGCGCGGCAACATGGCGACACTGCGCCACAAAAAGCCTGAAAACTGGATGGCGGCAATCGGGCGCAACGGTCACGGAATGCAAAGTGAGGATCAGCAAACCGCTCAAGACCGTGCACGTGAAGCGCTGCTGATGGGGTTACGCCTCGCGGAGGGCATTGATCTTGATCATATTGCCGCGCGCACAGGAATCACAGCGGACATGCTGATCAACGCCCAAAAATGCGCACTGTTGGAAATCCACGGATTGCTGAACAGACACGGTCGCCACATCACCGTCAGTAGCGCAGGCATGCTTTTGCTCGACGCTATTTTGACCGAGATTGTGGCGGTTTAATTCCCAAACACTTTGGGCGCAGCTGAAACCACTACCGGCCCGCCGGTTCCGACCTGTTGTACCTCAAGAGCGCGTTCGGCGACGCCGTAAGAATTGAAACGGAAAGCGCCATCAATCCCTGAAAACCCGCCCTGATCGTCGAGCAACCGCAAAGGAAAGGTTGTCCCAAATTTCCAATTGCCCGCGACTTTGGTGGTCAGCAAGACAGCGTCATAGCCAAGGCTGGCCAGACGGAAGGGCGATTTCCCAAAGCGCGCACGATATTTGGTCGCCAATTGACCGTAAAGACCGTCCGAAACGCTCGCAAACCACGCCCCTTGCAGGGCTGGTGATGCGGAAAGACCTGCGTCAGTATTCCACAACTCCGTCCCCAGAATTTTGGCCCCGCTGCTGTTACCGCGACGGATAATGGGCACGGCCTGAATGGCGACACGTCCAGAATCCGCAATCAGGATCGCCTCGGCTGTCCCCGCTTTATTCATCCGCGAAATCGCTGCCATAATGGCCCCTGAACTGCGATCAAATGTCTGGGTGGACACAATCTGCCCCCCTGACGCGGTCACAGTGTTGGAGAGGGCGGTCAGGGCGCGCTGGCCGTAAACACCAACCGGCGCAATTGCGGAAAACTTTGTCATGCCCTTTGTCCGCGCATAGCCCACAACCCGTGCGACAGACTGAGCAGGGGTAAAGCCCAAAAGATATGTGCCATTGCCCGCAACCGAGACATCATTTGAAAATGCGACAATCGGCACCTTTGCACGGCGACCAACTTCTGCTGCGGCGCGTACATCTTCGGCAAGCAAAGGTCCAAGGATCAGCTTGTTGCCATCGGCAACCGCCTTTTCAGCCGCAGCCGTTGCGCCAAGGGCGGTGTCATAAATCGTCATGCGGAACTTTTGCCCGCCCGTATCGAGCACCGCCATATTGGCAGCATTGGCAATCGATTCGCCCACTGCCGCGTTCGCACCCGTCATGGGAACCAGCAAAGCAACGCGGTGGCGGGTGGCGTCGGTTGGCAAACCCGTGCCGGGGCCATCAACATCTTCGGGCGGGCGATCAATGGTTTTCGGCGGACCTTTGGGAACAACCGAGCAGCCCGCAACAAAAAGCGCGGTGCCGATCAATGCCAAACGTAAAATGTTGCGCCGCGCCGTTTGACGCTGCGCTTGCTCCTGATACCCTGCCTCTGCCATGACGATTATCCTATGACTCTACTCTTACAGCCCGGTCTATACATCGTTGCGACCCCAATCGGCAATCTATCCGATTTAAGCCCGCGTGCGGCAGCGATTTTGGCAGCTGCTGATGTGATAGCCGTTGAGGATAGTCGGGTCACAGCAAAGCTGCTGCACCATATTGGGGTCAAACGCCCGATGACGCCCTACCATGATCATAGCGCCGATCATGTCCGTCCGGCACTGATCGCGCGTATGGCGACACAGGCCGTCGCTTTGGTATCTGATGCCGGCACGCCGCTGATTTCAGACCCCGGCTTCAAACTCGTGCGGGATGCGCGTGCAGCGGGGGTGTTAATTCAGACAATTCCGGGGCCGTGCGCTGCCATTTCTGCGCTTACGCTTGCTGGATTGCCAACAGATCGCTTCCTGTTTTTGGGCTTTTTGCCATCAAAGGCAAAGGCGCGCGCAGAGATGGTGGCTGAATTCGGAAGCGTGCGCGCGACGTTGGTGCTGTACGAATCCGGGCCAAGGCTTGCGGCATCACTTGCGTCGCTTGCTGAAATTTTGGGCGACCGCGATGCCGCTGTTGCGCGCGAAGTGACCAAGAAATTTGAAGAATGTATCACAGGAACGCTCTCCGCCCTTGCCACGCGTTATAAGGATGCGCCGCCAAAGGGTGAAATTGTGATTATTATTGCCCCACCGGGCGAGACCCCCCCTGCCAGCGCCAATGACGTGGATGCCGCCTTATCAGAGGCCCTGACCCGCCTGCCCCCCGCCAAAGCTGCAAATGAAGTGTCCAAAGCCATGAATACGGACCGCAAGGCGCTGTACACCCGCGCCATGGAACTCCTTGGTCGGTGAAACGGCAGGACGCGGAAAAACGAGGCCTTTGGGGGGAACGCCGCGCGGCATGGTGGTTGCGGTTGCACGGCTGGCGCATCATCGCAATGCGCGCAAAAGTGCATATCGGGGAAGTGGATATTATTGCACGTCGGGGCCGAACCACTGCCTTTGTCGAAGTAAAAACTCGTGCCACTGCATCAGAACTTGACCGCGCGATTGATCGCAACCGCCTGCGCCGTGTTGCCGCCGCCACCAATGCGCTTGCCGCGCGTTATGCCAAGCCGGGCGATGACATACGTATTGATGTGATCCTGATTGCGCCAAAATGCTGGCCACGCCATCTGATCAATGTTTGGCATGGGTGACAAATTAATACCCCTTCCCTAAAGCGCCAAGGATGAAGCGGGAGCCAAACCTATGACCCTTAAGATTGCCGTGCAGATGGACCCGATGCAGGGCATCAATATTGCTGGGGATTCGTCCTTCGCCCTGATGCTGTCCGCGCAAGAACGGGGATATTCACTTTACCATTACGGTGCTGATGACCTGTCATATTTGGAAGGCAGGGTGACAGCACGCGCGCATCCCGTAAGCGTACAGCGCGCTGCAGGTAATCACTACAGATTTGGCACGCCAGCAAAAATCGATCTTGGTCGCGATGTGGATGTGGTGTTGATGCGGCAAGATCCGCCCTTTGACCTGGGCTATATCACAGCGACCCATTTGCTGGAGCGCATTCAAAGTGAAACACTGGTTGCCAATGATCCTGCCAGCGTCCGCAATGCGCCAGAGAAACTGTTCGTGCTCGATTTTGCGCAGTTCATGCCGCCCACCCTCATTACACGGTCACTTGAAGAAACCCGCGCGTTTCAGGCTGTGCACGGCGATATTGTCGTCAAACCGCTTTACGGGAATGCAGGGTCTGCCGTCTTCAAAATCGGCGCTGACGGCAGTAATCTGGCCGCTCTGACAGAACTTTTTGGAGAAGTCTGGCGCGAACCCTTCATGGTGCAAGCATTCCTGAAACAAGTGTCAGGCGGCGATAAACGCATCGTGCTTATTGACGGTGTGGTCGCGGGCGCGATCAATCGCTTGCCGGGCAAAGGCGAAATCAGATCAAATCTCGCCGCGGGTGGACGCGCAGAAGCCACAACCCTAACGGCCAGAGAAATAGAAATCTGTGATGCCATGGGGCCAGAACTGAAAAAGCGCGGGCTGATCTTTGTCGGGATTGATGTGATTGGCGGCGAATGGCTCACCGAAATCAATGTCACGTCGCCCACAGGGATTGTCGCGATTGATGCGTTTAACGGCACAGACACGCCGGGCATGATCTGGGATGCGATTCTCGCGCGGCTCAACACATGAGCGAATGGATTATCAATCTGATCGATCAGACCAGTTATCTCGGCGTTGGTTTTCTGATGTTCCTTGAAACGGTGTTTCCACCCATTCCTTCAGAAGTGATCATGCCTGTCGCCGGTTTGGCTGCATCACGCGGGAAAATGGACATTATTGGTGTTATTGCCAGCGGCACTGCTGGCGCAATGTTGGGCAATTATTTCTGGTATCTTGCCGCACGTGTGGTTGGGATAGAGCGGTTCAAACCGCTTATCATACGCTGGGGCCGTTGGGTGACGCTCGATTGGCCAGAAATTGAACGCGCTGAAAAATTGTTCGGGCGGCAAGGGTGGGCGATTGTGTTCTTCGGACGAATGCTCCCCACCCTGCGCTCGCTCATTTCCATTCCAGCCGGGCTTTTGCATATGCGGCTGTCAACCTTCGTCCTGTGGTCCACGCTTGGCACGACGATTTGGACTGCGGTCCTTGGCGCCTCTGGCTGGATGCTGGGCAAGCAATTCAAAGATGTTGAAACAGTGATTGGGCCCCTATCCTTAACAGTGCTGATCGTCATCGCCGCAGGCTATGTCTGGCGTTTGATCCGCTGGAAACCGAGCGCCTAAAGCACCTATGAACATGCTGCGATTTCTTTGAATCGCCTTTGCGCACCTATAGTCTGGCAAGCCAGCAAGTCGTAGGGTTTCACGCAAAGGCGCAAAGGATAAAAGATCGCCAAGATAAGCCTTATGAAAACCATATGTAAAGCGCATGTCTTTGCGCTCTTTTATCCTTTGCGCCTTTGCGTGAAACTTCTTTTCTATAATAAGGGTCCTACCCTTAAGCTCTCGGATGCGCGTTTTGATACACGTCGAGCAAGTAAGCCGTATCGACCGCCGTATAAATCTGGGTTGATGAGAGGCTGGCATGCCCCAGCAATTCTTGCAGAGAACGTAAATCTGCTCCGCGCGCAAGCAAGTGGCTGGCAAAGCTGTGACGCAGCGCATGCGGCGTTGTCCGGTCGGCCAATCCCAGCCTTTGTCTTGCACCGCGCACAGACCGCCGAATAATCGCGGGGTTCAGCGGCCCACCACGCGCGCCGCGAAACAGTGGCGCATCCTTTGCAACGCCGTAGGGGCACAATGCCAAATAGGATTCAACCGCGCTGCGCACTTGTGGAAGCAGCGGCACCAGGCGCGTCTTATCGCGCTTTCCCGTGACACTGATCGTTTCGCCCAGCGGCAAAACAGCGCCCATCAATCCCATGGCTTCACCAATGCGCAATCCCGCGCCGTAGAGCAAAAGCAAAACCGCCCAATCTCGCGCGCTGATCCATGCCTCATCGGCTTGCTCAGCAATGTCTTCGGCAAGCGCCATAACCTCATTGGGGGCAATCGGGCGCGGCAGGCCCTTTTTTACCCGTGGCCCTTTGATCCGAGGAACCGCATCCGCCCCGCCCACAAAGGCCAAGAAATTGCGCACCGCAGACAGTTCTCGCGCCGCACTGCTATTACCAATGCCGTCCATCCGCCGCGAAGCGAGGAACGCGCGCAAATCAGACGCGGCGACTGTGCCAAAATCTGGGGGGCCGCCCTGATGCACCGAAAGGAACCCACGCAGCCGCTCCGCCGTCGCCACATAAGCCCGCACAGTGTGGGGTGATCGCCTGCGATCCCGGCGGAGATGGTCAGACCAATTGGCGATGAGGTCAGTCATTGGGTTGCCCAGCCATGTGTCACACCCGCCTGACCGATCTCAATCCGCTTACCCTGAGCTTGTCGAAGGGCTTTTTTCTTTATGCTCACTAACATAGAAAGAAAAGTAGGGCTTCGACAAGCTCAGCCTGAACGGAGATGAATTTACTTAACGAACTGGATCGCCAAAATCGTCACGAGCAACAATTTCCTGACCCGTTTTTGCCCAATCGGCAAGAAACCCAGCGATCCCTTTTTCCGTAAGCACATGGTTGAACAATGATTTGATCACCGCGGGCGGCGCGGTCATCACGTCAGCGCCAATGCGCGCGGATTCAAGAACATGGATCGGGTGCCGCACCGATGCGACCAAAATTTCGGTTCCGAAATCATAATTGTCGTAGATAAGGCGAATGTCAGCGATCAAGGCCATACCGTCAAAGCCGTTGTCGTCATGGCGCCCAACGAAGGGGGAAATGAAGCTTGCCCCCGCTTTTGCCGCCAACAGCGCTTGATTGGCGGAAAAGCACAGGGTCACATTGACCAATGTGCCTTCACCCGTCAGCGCCTTACAGGTTCTAAGACCATCAATCGTCAGTGGCACTTTGATGCAGACATTATCCGCAATTTTGCGCAGGATTTCTGCTTCTTTCATCATTGTTGCATGGTCAAGTGCGACAACCTCAGCAGAAACCGGACCATCAACAAGGCCGCAAATTTCCTTGGTCACTTCCATAAAGTCACGACCGGACTTGGCAATAAGGGATGGATTGGTCGTCACCCCGTCGAGCAACCCTGTTGCGGCGAGTTCGGCAATGTCTTTGGTATCTGCGGTATCAACGAAGAATTTCATGTGGCTATCCCGGCTCGCGTTTTCGAATGCGCCTTGCCTACAGTATGCCGCGGGCTTGGGAAACCGATTTCCGGAAAATATATCAACACCAATAGGTGTATTACGTCGCGGGGTTTATTGTTTGGGTTTCTGTCGACGCATACGTGGATCACCCGCTTTTACGACCATATCAACGTCAATCTTTTCATCAAACTCCACGCCAATCTTGCTTTCCTTACGCCATTTGATGGTTGCGGGGACGATCATATCATCCGAAAATTCAATGTTAAGCGGCGTGCTAATGCGCGCATCGCCGTCCACTTCGATCAACGCCCCGATTTCAGAGATGTTGCGCATCGTTGCTGTTAGAATTTCTCCCTCACAGTGAATTTTTACGATGCGTAACAGGGCCATGCGCAGTCCGCGTTCGACCTCCACATCAGGCGTGTCGGCAGCTTTTGCTTGGCAGTTATTCGCCAATACAGCAGCATGGTCCGCCGTCATCGGCCGTCCAAAAACAAAGCCCTGGATCTGGGTGCATCCTAATGCACGCACATATTCAAGTTCATCAAGCGTTTCGGCACCTTCGGCAACCGTTTGCATATCCAAACTGTTTGCCAGCCCGATAATGGCTTGCACAATCGCGCGGCTTTCTCTGCCTGATGCAGACGCGCCTTTTATGAAACTACGGTCGATTTTGATCTTGTTGAGGGGCACACGGTTGAGATAGCCAAGCGACGCATAGCCCGTGCCGAAATCATCCAAAACAAGGCGCACGCCCATGCCGGCCAGTGCGTGAAAAATATTGTTTATCGTATCATTGTCTTCAAGAAAGACGCCTTCTGTAATTTCAATCTCCAACCGCGTCGGTGACAAACCTGATTCCGCGAGCGCGCTCATGACCATCGCGACCAAACCAGGCGATGTAAATTGTACCGGCGACATGTTGACCGATAAAAATAGATGTTCGGGCCATAACGCCGCTTGCATGCAGGCCTTGCGCAAAACCCATTCACCGATGCGCGTTATTTGGCCAACTTCTTCAGCAATTGGGATGAAGTGCGATGGCTCAACCGCGCCCAGCTTAGGATGATTCCACCGGATTAAGGCCTCAAACCCAACCGGCACTTCACTTTTTGCGTCAACAATAGGCTGGAACATTATGTCCATTTGCTCAAGGCAAAGGACGTCACGAAGATCATTTTCCAAGGCCCGCCGCGCGTTGGCAACCTCATGCATCGCTGGTTGATAAAAGCGGTGCACGCCTTTGCCCGCAGCCTTGGCGGCATAAAGTGCCAAATCGGCATTCCGCGTCAATTCGTCAGTATTATCCCCATCGAACGGCGCCAAAGCGACACCAATTGTCGCCCCAATCTGCACTGTGGCATCATCAATCACAAAAGGAAGAGAAAGCCGCATGATGATGGATTGGCACAGACGCGCCAATTCTTCTTTGTCCGTCAAGGACGGCACGATGACCATGAATTCATCGCCGCCAAGACGGCCAACCTGGCCTAGTGTATCGACAACCCGGTCAAGCCGCTTTGCGACTTGTTTAAGCAAAGCATCGCCGACCGGATGGCCCAATGTGTCATTCACATGCTTGAACCGGTCAAGATCGAGCAGGAGCAAGCTGCAATCCGCCGCGCGATTTCCTTTTTTGCGCAACAATTCCTCTAACGTCCTGTGCATCAGTCGGCGGTTGGGCAATGCCGTCAACGGATCATAAAGCGCCATATTGGCCGCGTCAGATTCGCTCTTTTCCGCGTCCGTGAGATCAACAGCGCTTCCGACAAACCCCGCAAAGCGCCCATTCGCATCCTTGGCTGGCGTTCCTGAAAGTGACCACCAATTGTCCCGCATCCCGGCGGCACAAACGGCTATGTCAGAAAAGCGCATTCTTGCTGAAAGCGTGAACTCAACCGTCCGTTCGCGTTGCGCAGTGTCGAAATCATCGGCATCACCCGTGACAAGGCTTGAAAACAAAGTGCCCAGCAAATCATCCACCGTGCAACCGATATGGGCCGCAAGTTGGGGGGAGAGATAGGTCAAATACCCCTCTGCATCGGTCCGCCAGAACCAACCCCGCCCGCCTTGTTCATAAGCTTCAACCAGCGCAAGCGCGACTTCACCGGGCTGGGACGCCTGCTGATGGGGCTTGCGTGCATGCGAAACGGAATTCTGCGCAAGACCCACCAAACGCATCCACCGCGGGCCACGCGGCTCCGCCTCAGACATATCTGGGAGCCGGTCTCGAAACCTCTTCGCCACTTTTCCACCCTATCAATACGCAAAACTACAATGGATTTGATCCACGAAACATTTGATAGCCAAGAAAAGTTAAAGGGCCGTTATTGATACTCTGCAAATCCAGACCTTGAATCATCGATCATCTGATCAAATTGGCGCTGTAAAGCGCAAACACTGAAACTTGCCACTGACATTTCGCAAAAGCTTCTGCTAGGGGCCACCCCATCATGCTCAATTTATCCGGAATCACCGTGCGCCTTGGCGGCCGCACTATCTTAGACCGCGCGACAGCCGCGTTGCCTCCAAAATCGCGCGTTGGCCTGATCGGGCGCAACGGTGCGGGCAAATCCACGTTGATGAAGGTGATGATCGGGTCACTTGATCCCGATGACGGTGGCATCGAAATGCCGCGCAACACCAAGATTGGCTATATCGCGCAAGAAGCCCCCAGCGGCACAAAAACCCCCTTTGAAACCGTGCTCGCCGCCGACATTGAACGTGCGACGTTGATGGAAGAAAGCGAAACCTGTGAAGACCCTGACCGCTTGGGTGAACTCCATGAACGGCTGAACGCAATTGATGCCTATACAGCGCCTGCCCGCGCTGCGCGCATTTTGGTCGGCCTTGGTTTTGATGAAGAGATGCAGGGTCAACCGCTCGACAGCTATTCAGGCGGCTGGAAAATGCGGGTCGCGCTTGCGGCATTGCTCTTTTCAGAACCTGACCTGCTCTTGCTCGATGAACCTTCAAACCATCTGGACCTTGAAGCCACGCTTTGGCTTGAAAATTTCCTGAAATCCTATCCGTCGATGATGGTGGTGATCAGCCACGAACGTGATTTGCTCAACAATGTCGTTGATAATATCCTGCATTTGGAGGGGGGGCAGACAACACTTTATTCCGGCGGTTATGACAGTTTTGAACGCCAGCGCGCCGAACGCGCCGCGCAATTGGCCGCAGCGAAAGCATCGCAAGATGCGCAGCGTGCCAAGCTGCAAGACTATATCGCCCGCAACAGCGCGCGTGCCTCCACTGCCAAACAAGCACAGTCGCGCGCAAAGGCGCTTGCCCGGATGCAGCCCATTGCGTCGATGGCCGAAGATCCCACGCTGAGCTTTGATTTCCCAAGTCCTGAGGAACTGCGCCCACCGCTCATCACGCTCGACATGGCGTCGGTCGGTTATGCTGAAAACAAACCAATTCTGCAGCGTTTGAATATGCGGCTGGACCCGGATGACCGCGTCGCGCTGCTGGGTCGCAACGGCAATGGGAAAACCACCCTTGCCCGCCTGCTCGCCGCACAACTTGCCCCGATGGAGGGCGAAATGAATGCCACGGGCAAGATGCGCGTTGGTTATTTCACACAGTATCAGGTTGAAGAACTTGACGGCAAAGACACGCCGATTGAACATATGACGCGCTTGATGAAGGGCGCATCCCCCGCCGCTGTGCGCGCGCAATTGGGCCGCTTTGGTTTTTCAGGGCCAAAGGCGACGACGCTGGTCGGCAAATTATCCGGCGGTGAAAAAGCCCGGCTTGCCCTCGCCCTCATCACCCGAGAAGCCCCGCATTTGCTGATCCTTGACGAACCCACCAACCATTTGGACGTCGATGCGCGTGAAGCATTGGTGCAGGCGCTCAACGCCTATGAAGGCGCTGTCGTGCTGGTCAGCCATGACCGGCATATGTTGGAACTGACCGCTGACCGTCTGGTGCTCGTTGGTGACGGGACTGCAACCGAATATAGCGGCAGCATAGACGATTATACCGACATGATCCTGGGCAAAAACCAACCCAAGGCCGACGGAATCAAAGGGAATAAAAAGGGCGACCGCAAGGCCGCCGCACAAGAACGCGAAAAGCAGCAGCAATTGCGCAAGGCGATCAAAGACGCCGAAGCGGATATGGCCACACTAGAGGTCGTCCGCAGCGCCATTGACCGCGCAATGTTCGATCCCAAATCGGCTGACGCCGAACATGCGCAGTTGACGACCAGCGAATTGATGCAGCGCCGTGCCAAGCTCAGCGACGCGATTACAGCCGCAGAAGCGCGGTGGGTAGCAGCAAGCGAAGCATTGGAAACCGCAGCGTAATTTTTGCATCCCGGCACAGGCCGAAACCGAGCGGATAAAACCAACGAAAGAGTCCTGAATAAGCCCCTCCCTCTTGAGGGGAGGGGCTTAAGAAGGGGTTCCAAACGTTAGAATCTATCCACTCGTCAAAAAAGGGGAGTGTCTCAGTTTGAAAATTGACGCATCGGCGATTGATGCGAACCACAGACCAAATACGAGAAGACATTCGCATTTTGTTTGAATCTATAAACACGAATTGGCGTGAGCTGTCTAAGTTTAACACTACTAGCGCCGGAAGGCGTGAAAGTCGACTGCATGTCGCATGGGCAAGTGCCGAGCTAGCAAAGCTTTATGCTGAATTAGATCAGGTTGAGTGCAACGGTGCCTAAAGGCCCGAACGGACAAAAGCGCCGCGCCCGATGCTACTCCAGAGGCTTTTCGATGAACGCTGACGGGCTTCTCTTTGCCTCTGCCTGAGCCCACAACCATATCATGGGTGGCAATATAAGCTCGACGCCCCACAAAATTGTCACCTGCCAAGATGGCCACCCGTGGGGGAAAAATGATAGAAATCGAGCTGCGCCAGCAAAGAAGAAGCATAATAAAAGCAGGTTGAGGATGTAGCGATACCGCTTCATATCAGAAGCACACACCCACAATAACACGGCATAGACCATGAATGCGCCGCCATAAAAGCGATTTTGGCTATCCAAAGTCGCATCATTCAAGCTCTCAGGATGGACTGTCGCCCCTGCATAGATTTCGCCGCCGATGCCAAGAAAAACATGGATCAGGCTTACAATCGCTATGACAATTGCCAAAAATCTGAGACACAAGCGCAACATTTTGGTTGCCCTATTTCAACAAACCAAACACGCCGATCAACAATGGATCATTCGTTGCTTGCGGGTTGGCACGGATTGATGCTTCTTCGCGGGCCATTGTCCGATAGATTGCGTCAGATGCCTTTTGCGTCACATCATCGCGCAGCCCCGCAAAGTTGATGCCGGTGGCGAGCTTGAGCGCCTCTGTGACAATCGCTGAATCAAAGAGTTTTAGGCCGCCATCGATGCCAGGCACCATTGCCGTTACCAAAGCCGTGCCCATTTGGCCTTTGAGCAAGTCGGTCGCGGCGCTGGTTCCGCCTTTCACAACCGACAAAGCGTCGGCGATGCTGATGCTCTGGATTGCTTCTGTGACCATCGGGGCTGCTATTTCAGCGCCCTTTTCCGCCGCACGGTTAACTTGTTTGGTCAGGCGGCTGCGAAATGCGCCGCTGCGCAAAAGCGCCGATACGATGTTGGTGGCGCGGTCTCCGCCCAAGGCATCAGGCAAATCAATGCGCGCGACCTGATCATCCAGGAAGCCATTTTCACGCAGCAGCGACGCAAAAGCGCGCTGAGAAGAGAGGGAGAGCAAACGCCGGATCGCTTCGACCAGACTAAAACCGCCCCCACCCGCACATCCGGGCAAGGTCAGGATTGGCGTGGCTGCAGCGGCAACCAAAATGCTGCGTCTTGTCATCATGTTCATCGGCTTACTCCCATCCATCATTCAAATTCTTGGCCAACAGGCTTTCCTTCGACATATACCTGACGGCGTTTGATCGTCCTTACTTCGATTTCACCGCGCGCAATGGCAGCGGCCAGACGCTTACGATTTGCATCGCGCGCTTTGTCATCGACAAATTTCGATCCGACAAATTGCGGTTGATTGGAATCCGTCCAACCCTTTTCTCTTTTCTCAAGCGCAATCGTTGCTGGTTCACAGGTTTCACAATTGGACCGCACAACAATCGCCGACGTCGCCCCTGCGCTATACTGCAAAACACACGCGCCGTCGGTCGCACAGGCATCCCATTCCACCAACCGTGTGCGAAGATCATCTGGCAATGGGGTCTTCTGGGGCACAATGATCAGACGGGCGTCCAATGTCTCGCGGCTCGCCAGTTTCTCCTGAGCGGACCGCGCGTCCCAGCGATTTTCGATCTTCTGCGCAGCAAGGGCAGCCTTGCGGATGGCGTCGGTCTTGCCGTTCTTTGCCAGTTGGTTGAGTGCTTTTTTGCCAGCGCCGCCGAAATCAAATTTCAATGCCGTCCAGTCAAATTTATCAGGCGCTATCTTTCCACGGGTCAGGCGTGACACCTGATCACGGGTGGACAGCGCATTGAAACTGACGAAGGGGGTTGAAAGCAACAGCGCCAATCCGCACAAACCGAAGGCAAGTTTTAGATTGGCAGGACGGACGTCCGCTGCCCACCCCATCCGCCGCCGCGCCAGCGCGACCAGATAAGCAATGCCGTATGCGCACGCAACGATACAGGCGACCAACGCCCATAGCCGGTCGGGCGTGAGGCCGTGCTGGTCAATCCGAAGGCCAGTTGAAAGCGCCGCGATGATCCCCAGTGGCAGCATTGCCGCACCAAGCGCCATCGCGCCCCACCGCAGCACTGGCAATTTCGCCTCATCCTCTGGCGTGTCGCCAATGACGGCATTGGCCAAAATGAGCGCGCCAATAACGCACGTAATCAGGATCGGCGTGGTCGCACTTGTCGCGTCCCACAAAGGCTTCAGCCCCGTAAACGGCAAAGCAAGGAGGAAAACGACAAGACCAACGCCCAAAACAGGGGCCAGAACCGAAAGCACGGTTGTGACAACGCGTTGGAGCGTACCCAATATCTTTTCGCGGTCGCGCAGCAAGCCAACCGCTCCACCGAATGCACCGCCGGTGAGCACAGGGGCAAACCATTCTTCGCGCATCAATTCCTTGATGATCGTAATCCCGATCAAACCAAAGAGTTCAGATAAAAGTGCGGTGAGAAGCCAAACGATACCAACAAAGGCCCATGATGCGAACCACAAAACAACATTGGTCCACGCACGGTCATGGACCGTCGCATAGAGGATCTGTGATGATCGCTGTGCGCCGGCATCACGCCATGCCTGAAACAGCGGCGCGGCCACTGCCACGGCAATCGCACCGCAGGCCAAACGCAAAGGATCGGCATTGCCCCAGTCATCGGGGCCGCCGCTCCAATACACAATCGATGCCATCACCAGCCCAGCGATTCCAGCGAATATGATGCTAAGAGGAAGCCGCGTGCGTTCAACCACAAAAGCAAATGCAATGCCTGCCACGGCCAAAAATGTCGCAAGAGAAAGCCGGATCGGGCTTTCCGTCATTTGCCACCGCTCACCCGTCGATGTCAGAAAATAGAGAGCCAAGCCAACAGAAACGCCTGCACATGCCAATCCCCATGACCGTTGCGGCCAGCCATGATCGGCGTTTACGGACTGCGACATAAGATACTCCCCTATGGTTTGGACTAGCTTATCGCGTTCTATCAAGGCAGTGAAGCAGCAAGTTGTATTAGGACAGGCAAATGGCACGGAAATTTCTATATGGCATTGCCATTATCATCCTTTTGGTTCTGGCGGCGGCGCTCGCATACCGCCTGTTCGGAACCCAGTTGATCCGCGCCGCGATGGTGCCAAGTGCACCATTTTCAAAACCTGTGCCAACGACGCAAAATGCTTATGCTGATCCGTCGATGTGGATCGCGCGGCCCGATATTGCGGGGAACCCAGCGCTATTTTTGCCTGAAGGCGTGGCAAAGGAAACCACTGGCAACGCCGCAATCTTCTTCATTCACCCAACCTCTTATCTCAACCGCAAGGCTTGGAATGCGCCGTTGGGTGATCAGGAGGCCAATGATCGCGCCGCATTATTTGTCCGCGGTCAGGCCAGCGTGTTCAGTGCCGTCGGTGACATTTGGGCACCAAGGTATCGGCAGGCGACCTTCGGCGCGTTCCTGACCGATGCCCCTGACGCCAAAAAGGCGCTCGCGGCGGCCTATGCTGATGTTGCAGCGGCATTTGACAATTTTCTGGCCAGTGTTGATCCAAAACGTCCCATCATCCTTGCCGGACACAGCCAAGGCGCGCTTCATCTGACCCAATTGCTGCGCGAAAAAATTGCCAACACCCCGCTCAACAAGCGCGTGGTCGCGGCCTACATCGTGGGTTGGCCGGTTTCAGCGACCACGGATGTCGCGGCACTGGGACTGCCCATTTGCAAGACCGCAGACCAAAGCGGCTGTTTGATGAGCTGGCAGAGCTTTGCCGAACCGGCCGATACGGCCCTCATTACCGAGACCTATGAAAAAACAATCGGATTTGACGGAAAGTCGCGCAAAGGCAGCCCGATGATCTGCACCAATCCGCTGACCGGGGGCAGTGCCGTTGCCGCACCGCAATCCAGCAATTTAGGAACGCTCAAAAATTCCACGGATTTTAAGGCAGGCACGCTCGTCAAGGGGCTGGTTCCTGCGCGGTGCGATGCGCAAGGCTATCTCATGATCGGCGAAGCACCAGAAATGGGGCCATATGTTCTGCCCGGCAACAATTACCATGTGTATGATTTCAGCCTGTTCTGGGCCAACATGCGCGCGGACGCTGCACAGCGGCTGGCCGGGTTTACCAAGCGGTGATCACAACGCTGGCCGCTGACTTTCGCATTCCTCTCCCTTCTGGCGGGCGTTTGCTGGGGCTTGATGTCGGGACAAAAACCATCGGAACGGCGCTGTGCGATGCCGGATGGAATTTTGCGTCGCCCGCCGATTTGATCCGCCGCACCAAATTTTCCGCAGACAAGGTGCTGATCGAAGCGATGATCGCGGCCCAATCTGTCAAAGGGCTGGTCATTGGCCTGCCCCTCAACCTTGATGGTACAGACAGCCCACGCACCCAATCGACCCGCGCCTTTGCCCGTAATATGGAACCGCTTGGCCTGCCGATTTTCCTGTGGGATGAACGTTGGTCAACACAGGCGGTCGAACGCGCGATGATCGCCGCTGATGTTTCGCGCGCCAAACGTGCAGAGCGGGTGGACAGCGCGGCGGCATCCTATATCTTGCAGGGCGCAATCGATGCGCTGATGACGGGGGGGAATTTATGACCGATGCAGCAACCGCAGTGGCGGAAGAATTAACCGGCGTCGCACTCAGCCGCACACTCAAATCACGCCATGTGTCGATGATTGCCATTGGCGGAATCATCGGCGCCGGTCTGTTTGTCGGATCGTCGACCTCCATCGCAACAGTCGGCCCTGCTGTTATCATCAGTTACGGCATTGCCGGGGCAATCATCCTGCTGGTGATGCGGATGCTGTCTGAAATGGCGATGGCCGTGCCCGGCGTCCAAAGTTTTCCAGAATTTGCGCGCATCGGATTGGGACCGTTGGCGGGCTTCATGTCTGGCTGGCTCTACTGGTATTTCTGGGTCGTGGTCGTCGCGATTGAAGCGATTGCGGGCGCAAAAATTATCAGTGACTGGTTCCCCATATTTCCTGTCTGGGCCATTGGCATTGTCCTGATGGCGGTGCTCACCGGCGTCAATTTGATGTCCACAAAATCGTACGGTGAATTTGAATTCTGGTTTTCGTCGATCAAGGTCAGCGCGATCATCGTCTTTATATTGGTGACTGCTGCTTATGCGTTTGGGTTTACGGCGCCAAGCGGCAACACCTTTGCCAATCTGACCGCGCACGGCGGATTTGCACCCTTCGGCGCGTCAGCGATCTTTGCAGGCGTCACCAGCGTTATATTTGCGTTGTGCGGCGCAGAGATTGCCACCATCGCCGCCGCAGAATCCGAAGAACCCGCCAAAGTCATTGCGAAAATGACGCTGACCGTTTCGGTACGGATTTTGATATTCTACATATTATCGCTGCTTTTGATCGTCGCAATTGTGCCCTGGAACACGATTGTGCCGGGCGTTTCTCCTTTTGCAACCACGCTGAAGGCCATCGGCATTCCGGGCGGCGAAGTGATGATGAATGCCATCGTGTTGGTCGCTGTGCTGTCCTGCCTCAATTCTGGCCTTTACGTGACATCGCGCGCGCTGTTCGGCCTTGCGCGATACGGTGACGCGCCCAAATGGCTGGTGCAGGTCAATGCCCGTAAAGTCCCCGCGCGCGCCATCCTGATCGCCAGCTTGTTCAGCTATGTTGCGCTTGCAGCCTCTGTTCTGTCGCCCGAACGTGTGTTTAGCTTTCTCGTCAATGCCTCTGGCGCGACGATGCTGTTCCTTTATCTTTTGATCGCCTTTGCCCAATTGAAATTGCGCAATCACTATGAAAGCGAAGCCCCAGAACGGCTGAACATTCGCATGTGGTTTCACCCTTACGGCACTTGGTTTGCAATCGCCGCAATGGGCGCAGTGCTGGTGTTTATGGGATTGTCAAAAGACCTTGCCAACCAACTGTGGTTCAGTTTGATCGTGGTCGGCATGTTTTTGGGTGGATTTTTGCTGCGGCGGCGCAAGGCCAACTAGACGCAGATTCGGTCTGTCTGCACGTTCGTCATTGCGAGGAGCGGAGCGACGAAGCAATCCAGCGACGCGCCCCAAGTCTGGATTGCCGCGCTTCGCTCGCAATGACGAAGTACATTAACCAAATGTCATCATGCACTAAATGCGCGGCCCGCAAATAGCCCTGTCCTACATAAAACCAAATAGGTTATATCACGCCGCACATTTTGCGGAAGAGAGAGTGATATGACCCCCACAACGACAGCGACCCCAACCACCCGCCATGATGGATGGACACCCGAACGCCAGCGTATTTTTCTTGAGGTTCTGGCCGAAACCGGCAGCGTAGTTCAAGCATCTGATGCCTGTACCTTGTCCCCGCGCTCCGCCTATAATCTGCGGTGGCGCCGTGACGGCGCGGCGTTCCGACTGGGGTGGGAAGCCGCAATATTGGTCGCGCGTGCACGTTTGGTTGATACGTTGATGGAACGTGCGATTGAAGGACAAGAGGATGTGATGGTGCGAGACCGTGATGCCGATATTGTCACACGCCACCGCCATGACAATCGACTCGCAATGTCGATGCTGTCCCGCCTCGACCGGATGGCCGATGTCGACCCCGCGAGCGATAGCGGCACAGCCTCTGCACAGATAATTTCGCAAGACTTTGAAACCTTTTTGACCCTGATCGAAACCGGAGCAGATAGTGCTGCCGCTGCTGCTTTCATTGCGGAGCGCAAGCCATTGCCAAAGCATGATGGTGACAGTGACGGAGCTGGTGACGATGGTGACAATGAACAGTGTGAACTTCAGCATTATCATCTTGCGCGATCGGGCAAACCTCTCTGGTATTCTGACATTCATGATGAATTGAGAACCAATTTCCCGCCGCCAGCTGGCTTTGATCGCGCGAATGAAGACGGGGAATTCGGCTATGAAGACTATTCACGGACACTGAGCGCGGATGAATATCAGGCCTATCTTTCTCAAATTGAATTGGAAATCGCACCGAAACGCGTTTCAGAGAGCATCGCCCGTGATGCCTTTTTCGGCATGAGCCAAAGGCTGAAGGATGAGGAAGATCGTCTGGAATCACAGGCGGGCGTCCCTCCCCTTGCCCCAACGCCCTCCCCGCGCTAGGGAAGCACTTTAATGACAGCATCACCTTTCTTTCCCCACCGGCATCTGCTCGGCATCGCGGGACTACAGCCCCATGAAATCAGCTATTTGTTGGATGAGGCTGAACAATGGGTCACCCTTAACCGTTCACTGACCAAGCATGATAATAGGCTCGCTGGCCTGACCCAGATCAATGCTTTCTTTGAAAACAGCACGCGCACCCTGCTCAGCTTTGAGATTGCGGGCAAACGTCTGGGCGCGGATGTGGTCAACATGCACGCCGCACAGTCGAGCGTGAAGAAGGGTGAAACGCTGATCGACACAGCAATCACCCTCAACGCGATGCGCGCTGATGTGATCGTGATCCGCCACGGTTCCTCTGGGGCTGTCGCGTTGATCGCGGACAAGGTTGATTGTCCGGTCCTGAACGCAGGCGACGGGCAGCATGAACATCCGACCCAGGCTTTGCTCGACGCCCTGACCATTCGTCGCCGCAAGGGACAAGTCCACGGCCTGAAAATCGCAATTTGCGGAGACGTGCTCCACAGCCGTGTCGCGCGGTCAAACATTCTCGCACTGACCAGCCTTTCCGCCGAAGTGCGGGTCGTTGCGCCTGCCACGTTGATGCCCCCGGCGATTGAAACGATGGGTGTCACCCCCTTCACCGATATGGATGCAGGAATTGACGGCGCGGATGTGGTGATGATGCTCCGCCTGCAAAATGAACGGATGGACGGCGCGTTCATCCCCTCGGCGCGCGAATATCACGCACTCTACGGCCTGACCTATGAACGCCTCAAACGCGCCAAACCCGACGCGCTGGTGATGCACCCCGGCCCGATGAACCGCGGCGTCGAAATTGCCAGCGACGTGGCAGACGATGTCAACCGTTCGGTGATCGCCGAACAGGTGGAAATGGGCGTCGCCGTCCGGATGGCCTGTCTGGACGTCCTGACGCGCGGGCGACGGGGAGTGGTATCATGACGCGCCTCTCCAGCATCACCAACGCGCGCCTCATCGACGCCAGCGGCGAACGCACAGGAACGCTCTCCATATCTGGAGACCGCTTAGGGGGTTCGGCGCATGACGGTGACACATTCGACGCCAAGGGCGCGTGCGTTGCCCCGGGCATCATCGATCTTGGCACCTTCTCCGTCGACAAGCGCGCATGCATTGCTGGCGGGATCACACGGATTGCATTGATGCCCGATCAATCGCCGCCGCTTGATGACCCGGGCCTTGTCCAGCGCGCGGCGCTTGCGGCTAAGCCTGACTTGTGGGTTCATCCACTGGGTGCGGCAACACGCGGGCTCGTCGGCGCTGAACTTGCCGAATATGCGCTGATGGCAAAGGCAGGCGCCAAAGCCATTGCGACAGGCCGCGCATGGATTGCTGATTCAGGCGTCATGCTGCGCGTTCTGACTTATGCCGCGTCGCTGGGCATGACCGTGATTGCCCACGCCGAGGATGAAGGCCTGACGCACGGCAAGGTGGCGACATCTGGAGAAACGGCAACGCGGCTCGGCTTGCCCAGCGCGCCTGCGCCTGCTGAAGCGATGGCGATTGCGCGCGATCTGGCACTGGTCGAACTGTGTGGGACGTCACTGGGCGGCGCACGGCTCCATTTCCGTCAGGTGACGACAGCGGCTGGCTTTGATCTGATCCGCGCGGCCAAAGCCAAGGGCCTGCCCGTGACCTGCGGCATTACACCCGCGCATCTGTTCCTTTCAGACATTGATGTCAGCGACTTTCGCACCTTCGCAAGGCTTTCTCCGCCACTGCGCGCGGAGGCAGACCGGCGCGCAGCGATTGAAGCAGTACGTGACGGGACGATTGATGTGCTGTGTTCCGCGCATGACCCGCGCGGGCCAGAGGCAAAGCGCCTGCCGTTTGCCGACGCAGTACCCGGAATGGCGGGGGCGGAAACCCTGCTCGCGCTCGGCCTTGGTCTCGTGCGTGACGGCGTGATCGCCCTGCCCCGTTTAATGGCGATGCTCTCTGCCAATCCCGCAAAGATTTTGGGCGTCGGCGGTGGATCGCTGGATGAGGGCGCGGAGGCGGATCTGATGATCTTTGACCCTGATGCGCCGTGGCTGATCGACGGTGACAAATTTGCCGGTCAGGCTGGCAACACCCCGTTTGACAAGCTGCCAACCCAAGGCTGTGTTCTCAAAACGATAAAGGGCGGCCGCATATTATGCTGACCGCCCCGCTTCGCTATTATGGTTTGAGATTAACGCCGCGCGGCGAGGCGTGTCCCGTTGCCGCGACTGGCCCACTGCATTGGCGCGTCTGCACCCGCACTGCGCACGAAACAGGCGCCGCCCGCCGCTTTCACCTGACTGCACACGCGGCCCGCATCCTCACGCGAAGTGAAACCGGAAACCGAAAGGCGAAACAGCGATGCTTTTTTGACATGGACGCGGCTGCGCGACGGATCATAGTGACTGATCGACGCAAATTTGCGCGATACTTTTGACCATGCCGCGTCTGCACGTGCGACCGATGAAAATGCGCCAAGCTGCACTGCAAACTTTCCACCTTGGACCTGGCGTGCCGATGCAATGCTCTCTGTCTTTTGGCCGGTTGGAACAATGATCTGCTTCAAGGGTGTTGGTTCCGCCCGCATGACCGGAGCAACCGCCACGGATTGAACGACAGGCGCCGCTTCAAATGTAGGTTCTGGAAGTGTTGGTAATTCTGGGTCAGCTGCAACTGCAACCTGTTCAACGACTGGAGCGGCCTCTGGTTCAACCGCTGCAAGCGCCTGTGCTGGTTGCATGATCAAGGCAAGCGCAACGGGCTGTCCGCCATCAAATGTAGGCGTGACACCGAGCAGGCTCGACACTTGGTCCGATGCCGCTGCAGGACGCGCAAATACGGCCCACTCCCCTATGCGTGTGCTGACCATATCAACGGGCAAATCTTGCGCCGCAATGGTACGTGCCTCAACCCAACGTCCTGACAGAGCATAAGCGAGTGCCAAATTCTGGCGTGTTTTTGCGGTTGCATCAATGTCACGTGCAGCTTGTTCAAGCGTGCGCACTGCGGCTTGCGGATCCCCCGCCAAAGCAACCGCCAATCCGTAATCAGCGACAGCAAGCGCTGAACGATGCTCTTCAAGCACGGCCAATGCCTCTGCCGTGCGGCCTTGCGCAATTTGCGCCAGTGCCATTTTCAAAACGGCACGGTCATGCCCTGGGTTAAGGCGCAACGTATCTGCAAAAGCCGTCTCTGCCGATTTATAACGGCCAGCGGCAAGATATGATTCGCCAAGAAGAAAACGATAAGACGCATCCTGTGGGCTTGCCGCAACAGCGCGCTCGGCCCAAGAGACTGCTTTAACGCCTTTGCGCTCTGCCAGTGCAGCCTGCGCATTTGCGGCTGCAGTAACAGCCACTTTTAGCAACGCCGCTGCGCTAGAAGCCTTTGCTGGACGTTCAGCAAAGCTTGCGTGCCCACCAAAGGAAACGGCTGTTCCGACAACCAGCGTTGAAACTGCCAATTTGAGAGCGTTCAGTGTCTTCATGATCTTGATCCCTTTTAACAGTATGTCAGGCTGCGCTGCGTGCTTTGGCATTCATTGCGGAAAGTTCAGCTGCGATGGGCTGTGACGCTAAAAAAGCATCAAGCGCCTGTGTCACGATCTGCTGGGCAGACCGATGATTGATCGCGCAAACAAGGCGCAGTTGAAGATGGCGTTCTCCGTCCAGACGCAAAGTAAACGCCGCTTTACTCCGCGATCCTGCCGCAGCTCGCGTTTTAGCAGGTGCTTTTGGTTTGCTGTCAATAACTTCAAACTCTTCAACCAATTCCTGTTGCTGACGGACCACTTCCGGCACGGCTACAGGTGCTTCCGCCGCATAGCTTTTTGCTGGGTGCAGTTGCACTGGAGCGGAAGATGTCATTGGCGATAGACCAGCATGTCCATCAACATGGTCCTGATGATCTTGCCCCATGTCATTCCAACCAAGGTCTTCCATGGCGTTCTGACTGTGCATGATACCGTCATCAGGAACCATTGAAATCATGCCTTGACGACGCATTGCGGGAGCAGCCTGTCCCTTACGCGCCAAAAGACCCGAAGAAAGCGAGGCGAGAGGTTTTGGATCAGCCATCATCATATCCTCCTATTGGCCAACAACGCGGCGGCCAAAGCCCCCGGCGGCTGGTCTGTGGAGAGACGCAGGAATATGAGCACCAGGTGCTGCAAAAACCGTGCGGCGGAAATTCTTTTCAAGCCGGTCTGAGATATAAGACCAAAGCTCCACCACCTCTTTGGCCGAACGTCCATTGGGGTCAATTTCCATCACAGTGCGGCCGTCAATCATTGATGCGGCATAATCAGTGCGGTGGTGGAGCGTTACAGGAGCAACGGTCCCGTGCTGCGACAAGGCAACAGCGGCCTCATAAGTAATTTTTGCTTTTGGCGTCGCGCCATTGACCACAAACAGCAATGGCTTTCCAGCACGGTCACACAAATCAACCGTTGCACCAACGGCGCGCAAATCATGCGGGCTTGGCCGTGTTGGTATGACCACCAGTTCGGCAACTGCAATCACGCTTTGTATTGCCATCGTAATCGCTGGCGGGGTATCAATAACAGCAAGACGGAAGCCCTGCTGGCGCAACATTTCAAGGTCGCTGGCCAATCGCGCAACTGTTGTTTGTGCAAAAGCGGGTAATTCTGCCTCACGCTCATTCCACCAATCCGCAAGAGAACCCTGAGGATCGATGTCGATCAAAACGACGGGACCTGCCCCAGCGAGTTGAGCCTGAACAGCAAGATGTCCCGAAAGAGTGGTCTTGCCTGATCCGCCTTTTTGCGATGCCATCGCGAGTACGCGCATTAAATTTTCCCCGAATTGCAATTCTTCAGGGGGGTGATGCCACGGCTAAGGCTAAAATAGAGTTAACGTCGGATCAGGAGATTTCGTTTTATGAACAGTAAGCCGACTGGATTAACGCTAATCCTGTGTTAAACATCTTATACTATATAGGCCGGAATTCAGCGTATCAGGAAATAAGAATGAATTTTGCTCAAAAAACAGCCTTATTGGCCTCATCCATTCTGCTCGCCGCATCTCCTGCATTTGCGGATGTGAAGGAGGGCGTGGATGCTTGGGAACGCGGCGATTATCCAACGGCGATTAAAGAATGGCGTCCATTTGCGATCAAGGGTGATCCTGATGCACAATTTAATCTGGCGCAAGCATACCGATTTGGTCGCGGCGTCGACATTGATATGAAACAGGCTGAAGACTGGTACCGCAAGGCCGCGAATCAAGGGCATTTTCAAGCAGAGGATAACCTTGGCCTGATCATGTTTCAAAATGGCGATCGTCAAAATGCGATGCCTGTGATCGAACGTTCGGCAGCGCGCGGCGATCCGCGTGCGCAATATGTCCTGGGAACTGCGCTTTATAACGGAGACCATATGAAGCAGGATTGGGTCCGCGCTTATGCCCTAATGACGCGCGCCTCTGCGGCTGGTCTTCCCCGTGCTTCGGCAAGTCTGGCGCAATTGGATCAATATATTCCGCTCGAGCAGCGTCAAAAAGGGCTGGCAATGGCGCGCAGCCTTGAACTTGCGAGCGCGCGGCCACAGTTGCCCCC
>JBEBKH010000024.1:0-25578 GCA_040079575.1 Chakrabartia sp.
AACCGGAGCAGGATAAGCGCTGGGTTCTTATTCGCCCTCCCGGGGCACCCGACCGAGCCACCAGTGTCCTCCTCGCCCGAGCGTCGAAGCCCGAACAGGAAGATTTTATAGGCAATCAGGCGGGTGGTCGCGTGTTCCTGTTTCTGGCCACTGACGATTTTGACCGTGACTATGCGGCTTATTCAGCTGCCGGCGTCAAATGGGTCCGCCCGCCCGTAGTGCAACCTTCTGGCAAGGTCGCGGTGTTTTCAGACCTTTATGGAAATCTTTGGGATTTGGTGGAATTCTATCGGTAGCCCTTGCCTGCATCACGACTGCGCGCTTTCAGGCGCTTTTTTTGCCATAAGGTCCCACCAAATATGATAATCCCTACCATGACGGCGATAAGTGCGTAGGCTATGATTAATCGGGTTTCCATGATGCGACTCCGGTTGCGGCTGACCCAAATCCATTCCGGTGCGCGCGCCGCCCATACACTTATCTGTCTGAACCGGCGTATTGATAATGGCCGGAGCGTCGCATTTGTTCCCAAATCACCCATTTCGGCGATGGACTGATTCATAGGGGAGGCTCATATTGAGCACGTCGAAACCAGAGGAGTAACAGTTATGGCAAATGTTCTCGGATTGGGCGGGTTGTTCTTCAAATCGTCTGACCCTGCGGCGACAAACGAATGGTACGCCCGTGTACTTGGCATCAAGGTTGAGCCGTGGGGTGTCGTTTTTACCCCCGAAGCCGCTGCCGGGCATCCGGGCGCGGCCACCGTATTCTCACCGTTCAAGGCCGACACCGACTATTTCGCGCCGTCGGAAAAGGAATTCATGTTCAACCTGATGGTCGACGATCTCGACGGCATCCTCGCCAGATGCGCCGAGCACGGGGTGGAGCCGGTGAAGACCTTCCCAGATGAAGCCAATGGCCGCTTTGCGCACATCATGGACCCCGAAGGCCGCAAGATCGAGCTGTGGCAACCTATGCCGATGTAGCACCAGACATACCGAGGGAACCCGAAGCCGCCTATCTGCGTTATGTGCGAAACCAACGCGGAGGCAGACATGACAGATATTTTTTCCATCCTCAAATCTGACCACGAGCTGCACCGCCAGATGCTGGCCAAGATTGCCGAAACCAGCGGGGACACGCCGGAGCGTCGTGACCTGTTCGAGGCTTTTCGCATTGAAGTAACTGCGCATGCTGCGGCCGAGGAACAATCGCTGTACGCAAATATGCTTGCCGACCCAGCGCTTCAGGAAGACGGGCGCCATTCGGTAGCAGAGCATAAGGAACTCGACGATATGTTGGGTGAGTTGCAGGATACCGATATGGCAACGGGTGCTTGGCTGACAAAATTCAAGGACATGCGCCCTCGCTATGAGCATCAGATCGAAGAGGAAGAGGACGAGATGTTCCCAGCCGCGCAAGAACAGTTCAGCAAGGCCAAGGCGAAGGAACTTGGCGTGAAATTCGACCATCGTAAGCCCGAGGAGATGGAAGTCGCCGAAGCGAGCGATAATGGCAGTGATAAGGAATAAACCGCGTCGGACGGTTCGAGTTTGCTAAATCGTGGGAATGTGCGTATAAAGCCTCATGCTATCGTCGACCGCGACGGAATTTGAGGCGCGTGACTGACGAAATGACAGCACGTGCAACGTCTTTCCTACCACGACTTGGCTCCCCACATGGCGCTGTTGCCATTTGGTTACCTGTTTCGTGAAAGGAACATCAATATGCCTACTGGCACCGTAAAATTCTTCAATGCAGACAAAGGCTATGGCTTTATTCAACCTGATGACGGCGGCCAGGACAGTTTTGTCCACATCACCGCTGTAGAGCGCGCCGGCATGGCGACTCTCAACAAGGATCAACGCGTTTCGTACGAAGTTGAAACCGGCAAAAACGGCAAAGAATCCGCCGTTAATCTGCAGTCAGCTTAAGCGGTATGGCCAAAGAGGAACTCTTGACCCTCGAGGGCCTGATCGACGAGATTCTGCCCGATGGACGCTTTGGCGTGACATTGGAAAATGATCACCGGATCATCGCCTATACCGCTGGCAAGATGCGCAAATTCCGCATCCGTTCGGTGGTTGGTGACCGGGTTCATGTGGAAATGACGCCTTATGACTTGTCCAAGGGCCGGATCGTTTTTCGTGAACGGACGCCGGGCGTTGGCCCAAGCCAAAGACGCAGCTTTAAGCGCTAAACCCGTCTGACCCGCCCGGTGTAAAGCCGGGCGGGCGGGCTCTTTTTCCAAGGGACGGGACCACCATGTCGACACTCGAATTCTATCTGACACGCGCGGCACAGTGCGGTCGTGAGGCTGATGAAACAAGCCTTGTGAACGTGCGTGATCGCCACCTGAATGCACAATCGGTTTGGCTGGAAATGGCCGAACGGTTGGAACGCACGAATGAAAGCCGCGCTGCTGTTGCTGCCCATAAAGCGGAAATGGCCGTCCTTTCTGTCGAATAAAATTTGCTTTTATTGACGCAAATGATCAGTCTTTGCTCCTGATAGGGGGCATGATGACACGCATACAGATTGGGCAAGCTGCGGCATTGACGCTGATCAGCGCCATTGTCATTTTGGGTCTGCTGACCGTGCTTGGGCCCGATTGGTCGGTCTATGCCCCCGCCACATGCACAGCCACGCGCTGTTTTTGCGAATTGCCGCGCGCGGGTGCGCTCATCGTTCAGCCCGCCAACAGCTGGTCATCCTACGGTTATGTCTTTGCCGGGTTCTTGATGATTGTCCTTTCGCGGTCGCGCGGATGGGGATCCGCATTCCCGCCCATTGCTGCCCAAATGTTCGGTTTCACGGCAATTGCCGTCGGTCTGGGATCGGTGCTGCTCCATGCCACACTGACCCTGTGGGGGCAGTTTTTTGATGTTCTCGGCATGTATCTGGTCAGCGGTTTCATGCTGGTCAGCGCCGTCGCCAAGTACAGGGATTTATCGGATCGCCACGCTGCCATCCTCTATTTTGCGGTCGTCGCCCTCTTGGCGGCACTTTTGTTCGCACTGCCCGAGGTCCGCCGCTGGTTATATGCAGTCGTCCTGATCGGTGCGATCATTGCCGAACTCGGCTTTGCCCGCCGTTTTCGCGCGCAGGTCCGTGTCCGCTATTACTTTGCGGGAATTTTGACCAAGGCAACGGCGTTTGCCATCTGGAACCTCGATCAACACGGCACGGTTTGCGCACCCAACAGCATCGCACAAGGCCACGCGATATGGCATCTGTTGGGGGCGACCGCGCTTTGGCTGACATTCCTCTATTATCGCAGCGAACAGACCGCGCCCGTTCAGGACCAGTAAGTGCGGCTTATTTTTGTTTATAATGCAGAGGCCGGGTTGGTGAACGGGATGATCGATTCTGTCCATAAACTGGTGTCGCCCGCAACCTATGAGTGCAGCTTATGTGCCATCACTTACGGTGCTTTTGCAATGAACGGGGCGTGGCGCGACTATATTCAGGGCCTGCCATTTGAAACCGCTTTTTACCACCGCAAGGATTTTGCAGCAGCCTTCCCAAATGCGCAGGCGGCACTACCGGCCATATTTTACGAAGAAGCCGGTGCCCTAACAGTCTTAATCACGGCGCAGGAGATGAAAGCGCTGAAAACGGTCGATGATTTGGTCGCTGCCTTAAATGCGGCGTTACGGGAGCGCGCTTTACGCTAGAGCGCGGGCTTTCCAACTTGCTTATAAATATGTTCAAACACGGCCACATGCAGCGGCAAAGCAAAAGCAAATCCGTATAAATAGCCTTTGCGCCAGGCCACGCGCGCTTCCAGCGGTGCCAGCCCAGGTATCGTCAGCCAAACGATATTATTCGGAATCAGTGTGAAGCTCGTATTACAGCGAAAGCCCGATTGGGACATATCGTCAATTCTAACTCTAAACTTGGTTGAACCTGGCTCTCTCAAAGACGCATCAAAGCTCACGCCCAAGCGCCTGGATCTGCGCGCTTCATGGTGCGAGGGTTTAACCCGAATTTGCGATGCTCTCATTATGTTGCTCCACCTCGCAAAGGTTTAATCGCAAAGTGGTTAATTATTTGTTTTAATCCGCCGCAAAAATCGAAATAATTGCTTATTTTCCGCGTTTTTTACGGTGTGTCTCGAGATCGAGAACCGCGCTGTCTGCGCCCTCAGGCAACAAGCCCAAACGCCGTGCAACCTCTTGATAAGCCTCAACTTCTCCGCCCAAATCGCGCCGGAATCTATCCTTATCAAGCTTTTCATTTGTCGCCATATCCCACAAACGACACCCGTCAGGGCTGATTTCATCCGCAAGGATCACGCGCGGATATTCATTTTCGAAAATACGGCCAAATTCAAGTTTGAAATCAACAAGCTTGATGCCAATGGCGGCAAACATACCCGACATAAAATCATTCACGCGGATCGCCATATCCGCAATGTCATGCATTTCTTCGGGGCTGGCCCAGCCAAAACACGCAATATGTTCTTCCGTAATGAGCGGATCACCCAGCGCATCATCCTTGTAATAATATTCAAGGATCGTGCGCGAAAGCTGTGTTCCCTCTTCAATGCCGTAGCGCGTCGACAGCGAACCCGCCGCAACATTGCGGACGACCACCTCAATTGGGATGATTTCAACCTGACGGACAAGCTGTTCGCGCATGTTCAAACGTTTGATGAAATGCGTGGGAATGCCAATATTGCCAAGCAGCGTGAAAACATGCTCAGAAATACGGTTGTTGATCACGCCCTTGCCGTTGATCGTGCCCTTTTTTTGCGCATTAAAGGCTGTCGCATCATCCTTAAAATACTGGATGATCGTACCTGGTTCTGGGCCCTCATAAAGGATTTTGGCCTTGCCTTCGTAAATCATGCGGCGGCGAGTCATTGGCAGTTCCCATATTTCTAAGTCATTGGCCAAAAAAAGTGCGAAGCCCCGACGGGCTGCGTTCAGAACGGACGCGGCTGTCGGGGCAGTTGATTGGTCTATAACGGAAAGCCGATTATCGCGCAATCAAGATGGCACAGCGGGATTATCAGTGCTGTTTTTCCTATTAACACCGAACATGTCCGGTCTAAACCTCCTGATCAACCAGAATATTGACCCGATCAACACACCCCAGGGCAGTAACACACCAACCGCAATGATCAGGAAACTGAGCATTGTCATAAAGGCGCCAACCGCAGTCCTCATCGCATCACGCAGCGGTGAACCACCATCAAAGCCTGGAATGACACTGCCTGATCCATATTCAAACACCATCGGTGTTGTCGCCAAACTCTCTTTATTGTCCGCGCGATTGTCGCGTGTTGCCCGCATTTGCTGACGTAGGCTTTGCGCTTCTTCGGTCAAACGCACACGTTCATCGTTCGACAGCTTGAGAGCGAGCCGCGCGTCAATCCGGTTCAAATCGTCCTGCAATTGGGCAATATTCTTATCAGCAGCCGAAATCGCTGCTCCGGCATCAACGCCTGTGATTTCGCTATCAACCAACATCCCTTCGGCGTTGTTAACATTTGCAATTCCGTCTTTGCCAAATTGACGCGCGAGGGATGGATCGAGCTTGAAAGCCAGCATCGCCTGCACGTCATCGTCATCAACAAGGCGATAACGCATGCCGGTGATCCGACAGCGGTTGATCCCCAACTTTTCACACATTTGGGCATGCGCTTCTTGCACGCTGGAGATTTTCGCATTGGGAAGGCGGAAGGCGTAGCGATAGTTGAAGGCAACTCCAGGGGCGGCACTGACACCTATGTTAGGGCCAGATGCCGAGTCTTCAGAAGATACGTCGAAGTGCTTTTCAGATTGGGCATCACGCGCATCGCTGGCTCCTTGGCCTTCTTGTTTCTGGCCGCAGCTGGCCAACAGAGCAATCATTGGAAAAACGAGCATCATTTGTTTCATGGCACGCTCCTGTATGTGACGCCTTCAGCGAGGCTGCACTTAATTACTACTATTTCAGTAGAGATAAAGAAATTTCGATGCTGCAATGCACCATTGCAATGTGAAACCAGTGGCTGCTATCGAGAGCCTATGACCGATCCAGCAACCCTCGTCGCCGAACTCATCTCGCTTCTTGATGTCGAAACCCTCGACACTGATCTTTATCGCGGACGGCGGCGTCTCGACGGGGTCGGTCGGGTGTTTGGCGGAGAAGTCATCGCACAGGCCCTTGCCGCGGCACAGCGCTCGGTTGACGAAGACCGTGTCGCCCATTCGCTCCACGCCTATTTCATGCGCCCGGGAAGTGAAGCGCATCCAACGATCTACCGCGTGGAACGCGACCATGATGGCGGCAGCTTTTCAACGCGGCGAGTGATCGCGATCCAGCAAGGTCAACCGATTCTCAACATGGCGGCTTCGTTTCAGAAGGTTCAGCCCGGCCTGTCCTATCAAAGCGACATGCCCGACGTGCCGCCGCCCGAATCGCTCAAAACCGAAAGCGAGCTGCGCGCGCTTTTTGCCGACAAAATTCCTGAAAAGTTCCGCGACAATTTCTTGCGTGATCGGCCGATTGAATATCGTCCGCTTGACCCGCGTGACTGGTTTGGCGGCGATAAGCGCGTACCCGCCACGCAGAATGTCTGGTTCCGCACGGTCGCACCGGTCAGTGATGATCCCGCTGTCCACCGCGCGATCTTGGCCTATGCCAGCGACAGTTATCTGCTCAGCACCAGCACTTTGCCCCACGGCGTCAACTGGATGACGCCAGGCATGCAGAGCGCAAGCCTTGATCACGCCCTGTGGCTCCATGATGATTTCCGCGTTGACGATTGGATGCTTTATTCGTGCGATAGTCCGTGGTCGGGCCGATCGCGCGGGTTTAATCGTGGCGCCATTTATACCAGAGACGGGCGGCTGGTTGCGAGTGCGGCGCAAGAAGGCTTGGTCAGGATGCGCAGCTAAACCGGCTGCAAGGGGATATGGGGCAAGGGCGGGAGGATAATTCCAATCGCGTCACCTGGTTTTACGACCCCGCCCGCGACTACAATGCCCATCACGCCTGCTTTTCTGATTAAATTCCCATCGGCAGTGCGTTCCAATACGGCCTCCATCAGGCCCGGCGCCAGACCATTGAGTTGATGGCACGGGTTACGCAAACCAGTTATTTCGACAACCGCGCTTGTGCCAATTGACAATAGAGCGCCGGTTGGAAGCGCAAGCAAATCAACCCCGCGTGTCAGGATATTTTCACCCATCATTGCCGGGACCACAACAAAACCTTTTGCCAGCAATGCTTCGTGCAATTCCACAGGGATCAGATGCACCTGCCGTAAATTGGGCTGCGTCGGATCCTTGGCAACACGCGAACGGTGCTTGACCGTGGTACCGAGATGCGCGTCACCCTCAACACCCTGACCTTTTACAAGGCAGATGGAGTCTTTGCTGACTTTTGTAATATTGTGCGTCGCCCGCGCTGCGACTGATGCCACGATCCCCATCACCGCCGACCAAACAATTTCTCAATGTCCCCGTGCGCCAGTTTCACCCACGTTGGCCGACCGTGATTGCACTGGCCCGAATGCGGGGTGACCTCCATTTCGCGCAGCAATGCGTTCATTTCAGCAACCGACAGCACCCGTCCCGCGCGCACGGAACCGTGACACGCCATCGTTCCGGCAACCGCGTCGAGACGTTCTTTGAGGCTGAGTGTTTCGCCGTAAGCCGCCAATTCATCGGCCAAATCGGTCACGAGGCCCCGCACATCGCCGCTGCCCAGCAGCGCCGGGGTCGCGCGGACCAGCATCGCGCCTGCGCCGAACCGTTCAATGTCCAGTCCGAATTCTGAAAGTTCGGCGATCCGTGCCTCCAGCCGATCACAGGCACTTTCGTCAAGTTCGACCACTTCTGGCAAGAGCAAAGCCTGACTTGCCACCGTGCCGCCGTCAAGCGCGCGGCGCATCCGTTCAAGCATCAACCGTTCATGTGCCGCGTGTTGATCAACAATCACCAGCCCGTCCTCGGCCTCTGCGACGATATAGGTCTTTGCCACCTGCCCGCGCGCGACGCCGAGGGGAAAAGTGATCGCCTCTGGCGGCGGCGCATAAGCCGGTTCAGCGCGGGCCATGGGCTGCGGGGCTGTGAAGCTTGTCCGTCGGTCCCAGACGGAAGATTGCAGCGGCATGGTTTGCGCAGCATAATCGGGGCCAAGCGGTTCGCTCTGCCACTTATCAAAGGCGGTAACGTTTGGGCTTTGGACACTGCGGTGGCCGCCCGCATTCAGGGCAGCGCGCAGTCCACTGACAATCATGCCGCGCACCAATGCAGGATCACGAAAACGAACCTCGGTTTTGGCAGGGTGGACGTTCACGTCGACTTCACTGGGCGGCACATCCAAAAACAGCGCCACAACAGGATGACGGTCACGCGCCAAAAAATCTGCATAGGCCCCGCGCAGCGCACCAATCAACAGCCGGTCTTTAACCGGACGCCCGTTGACGAACAGATATTGATGGTCAGCAACCCCGCGGTTAAACGTCGGCAAGCCCGCGACACCGCCGAGCCGAAGCCCTTCACGTTCCAAATCAACCGGCACACTATTTTCCACCAGCGCCCGGTCGGTCAGCGCGGCAACGCGTTCAGGACCATTTTGGCCTGCGGGAACCTGCAATGATTTTCGCCCGTCATGATCCAGCGAAAACCCAATTTCAGGTCGCGCCATTGCGAGGCGTTTCACAACGTCGATACAGGCCGCATATTCGGAACGCGGCGTCCTTAGAAACTTTCGTCGCGCGGGCACATTTTCAAACAAAGCTTCGACACGGACACGCGTGCCGGGGGGGAGCGCGGCAGGGCCTTCAGACATCAGCCGTCCATTATCAATCTTGCGCATCCAGCCATCGCCGCCACGCACCCGGCTTTCCAAGGTCAGGCGCGCAACGCTGGCGATGGAGGGTAAGGCTTCGCCGCGAAACCCCATTGTGGTGACAGCATCAATCGCTTCATCGGGCAATTTGGAGGTCGCATGGCGCTCAAGTGCAAGCGCCATTTCTGGCGCGGTCATTCCGCAACCATCGTCTGCCACCTCGACCAGATCAGTGCCGCCCGCGCTGAGCCGTATATCAATGCGGGTGGCCCCTGCATCAATTGCATTTTCGACAAGTTCCTTCAACGCACTGGCGGGTCGTTCCACCACTTCACCGGCAGCAATGCGATTGATCAGATGTTCGGGCAGACGGCGTATTGACATGCTTAACGCTCTAGACCAAGCGGCATCAGCTTGCGACCCGACAGTGTAAAGAATCGGACACATTTTTGGTGTCCGTGCTATCAGGAGCAGAATCAGGATTTCATCGGGCCGAAATGTCGGCTCCATTCAGACTTCAGGACGTTCAAACTATGTGGTTTTCGCGCTTTTTCCGGTTAATGTCACAGGATATGGCCATTGATCTCGGCACCGCCAACACAATCGTTTATGTGCGTGGACGCGGCATTGTTCTCAACGAACCCTCTGTTGTGGCGATTGAAACGATCAACGGCGTTAAAAAAGTTAAAGCCGTCGGCGAAGATGCCAAGCTGATGATGGGCAAAACCCCGGGCAATATCGAAGCGATTCGTCCCTTACGTGACGGCGTGATCGCCGACATCGAAGTCGCTGAAGCCATGATCAAACATTTCATCCATAAAGTGCACGGTCAGCGCAATTTCATGCGTTTTCCTGAAATTGTCATTTGCGTGCCATCAGGATCCACCTCTGTTGAACGGCGCGCGATCCGTGATGCCGCTTCTAACGCTGGCGCAAGCAAAGTATCACTGATCCTTGAACCGATGGCGGCTGCAATTGGCGCTGATATGCCGGTCACAGAACCCGTCGGTTCAATGGTGGTCGATATTGGCGGCGGCACCACCGAGGTTGCGGTTCTGTCTTTGCGCGGCCTTGCCTACACCACATCCGTGCGCGTTGGCGGCGATAAGATGGATGAAGCCATCGTATCCTATGTCCGCCGCAACCATAACCTTTTGATCGGTGAAGCCACCGCTGAACGGATCAAAAAAGATGTCGGCGTTGCGCGCCCACCAGCAGACGGCATTGGCCGCACCATTCACATCAAAGGCCGCGACCTTGTGAACGGCGTTCCCAAAGAAATCACCATCAATCAGGGTCAGATTGCCGAGGCGCTGTCCGAACCGGTTGGAACGATTGTTGAAGGCGTGCGGATCGCGCTGGAAAACACCGCGCCGGAACTGGCCGCTGATATTGTCGAACAGGGCATTGTCCTGACCGGCGGCGGCGCGTTGCTTCAGGGGCTTGATGAAGTTCTGCGCGATGAAACTGGCTTGCCCGTGACTGTGGCTGATGATCCCTTGACCTGCGTTGCGCTTGGCACAGGCCGCGCGCTGGAAGATCCAATCTTCCGCGGCGTCCTGCTGACCGCATAAGCAGAAGCGGCCCGCCGTGGCGCCGCCATCCCCAAGGCGTCCCGGATTTTCTCGGCGCGCACAATATGGCATATTTGCTGGCTATGTCATTGCGGTGGCAGGGGCTGGCTTGGCCCTATTGCTTGCCTTGACGGCGCGCTTTGATCCCCAAGGCCATGCGGCAATGCAGGGATTTCTAAGCGACATAACTGCGCCACTCTCCTCCGCCGGACGCGCGGTCGTCGCGGGGGGAAGCAACGCATTTTCAAATGTCTCGGCCTATTTTGATGCCGCATCAAAAAACAAGGCGATGGAAGCCGAGCAAAAAAAATCTCGTCTCCGCTTGATCCAAGCCGATGTGGATGCGCTGGAAAACAAACGGCTAAAACGCCTTCTGGGCATTGTTGAAACAGAAGGTAAAGCGGTCGCGACAGCGCGCCTTATTGGATCAACAGGCTCTAGCAGCCGGCGCTACGCCACATTGGCGGCGGGCCGCAGCGCCGGCATCTTAGGCGGTCAGCCTGTCCGCGCACTTGAAGGTCTGGTTGGACGTATTGTCTATGCAGGACGCAGCACGTCTCGCGTGTTGTTGATTGTCGACGGTGGCAATATCGTCCCGGTCAAGCGCGTAACAGATAATGTCCCTGCCCTTGCCATTGGTATTGGCGATGGTCGTCTGGAAATGCGGGCGCTTGCCGCTGGTTCAAATCCGTTCCGTGTCGGGGATGTCTTTGTGACGTCTGGTTCTGGGGGTATTTACCCGCCCGGCATCCCTGTTGCAGTTGGGGTGATCCACAACCGTGAAGGGACAATCGGCCGCCCACTCGCTGATCCAGCGCGTCTTGATTTTGCGATTGTCGAACCTGTCTTTGTAACAGCCCCGCCTGCAGAACCCGCTAGCGCGGACCCAGTTGAATAATGGCGCGCCGGTATCGCCCTAGCTTAGAGCGGGCCCCCTCAGCATTGGCCTTAATTGGGATTCCAGCAGCGTCGGTTATGTTAGGGTCAATGGCACCCATTCTGCCAATGATCGCAACCGCGCCTATCCTGCCGCCACTGGGTTTGCTGATGCTGTTGGCATGGCGGCTGTTGGTGCGCGAGCTTTGGCCCGTCTGGGCAGGACTACCGCTTGGTCTGTTTGATGACCTACTCAGTGGGCAACCCTTGGGATCGTCAGCATTTCTTTGGACGCTGTCTTTCTTCATCATTGATTTGTTTGACCGTCGGATGATGTGGCGGGACTATAAGCAAGATTGGTTGATTGGCGCAGGCCTGTTGGCCGCAACGCTTTTCGGAGGATTGCTAATCGCCAATCTGACGGGAGGGTCAACCAACCCATTGTATGTCATACCGCAGATCGTGGTGACATGTTTGTGCCTACCATTTGCGCTGCGGCTCTGTTCATCGCTTGACCGTTTGCGGTGGTCATTATGAAACGCCCGGGCAAAATCGTAACAGGGGCGCAGCAGGAATTTACTTTTTCCAGACGCGCTTTTTTCTTGGGCGGCGCGCAGGCGACAATTGGCGCTGTCCTTGCCACGCGTATGGGCTGGATTTCGGTTGTGCAGAATGACAAATATGCGCTTTTATCGGAAAGCAACCGCGTCAATTTAACATTAACCCCGCCCCGGCGTGGATGGATTGTTGATCGCAAAGGCGTGCCATTGGCCCTGAACCGCACCGCGTTTCGCGTCGATATTATCCCTGACCGTCTGTCAAAACCCGACTTTGTTTTTGGGCAATTACAACAATTGCTGCGCCTTTCGCCCAGTGATGTTGAACGGATTAAGGCTGACGTTGAAAAGGCGGCTGGTTTTCAACCAGTTTCGGTTGCGGAAAACATGGATTGGGAAACATTTGCTGCAGTCAGCATCAGGGTGCCGGATTTGCCCGGCGTTGCCCCCGCACAGTCCTTTACACGCTATTACCCTGACGGTGCGGCGGTGGGCCATTTGCTCGGATATGTCGGGGTGGCATCTGCCAAGGATTATGAAAAGACCAAAGATCAGCTTTTGATCACGCCTGGTTTCAAAATTGGCAAAGAAGGCATCGAAAAAACGCGCGAAGACACGCTGCGCGGCAAACCGGGTGCCAAACGAACAGAGGTCACGGCCCGGGGTAAGCTGGTGCGCGATCTTGCGACGCGCGCCGATACGCCCGGTGACACTCTAAAACTGACCATTGATGCTGGGCTGCAACAATTTGCCGCGCGGCGATTGGGCAGCGAATCCGGCTCCGTCGTTGTGATTGATTGCCTGACAGGCGGCATCCTGACGATGGCATCGATGCCGTCCTATGATCCCAATAATTTTTCGGACGGGATCAGCCGGGGCGAATGGAAAATGTTGCAAGAGGATGATCATGTCCCACTGCTCAACAAATCTTTGCAAGGTCTGTATCCGCCGGGATCGACCGTCAAACCCATGGCGGCGTTGGCGATGCTTCAAAACGGCGTAGATCCGGATGAAACTGTATTTTGCGGCGGCGGATACCGCCTTGGCAATCGGACTTTCAAATGCCTTGGACGCCACGGGTCCATGAATATGCGCAGCGCCATAATGAAAAGCTGCAACACTTATTTCTATTCAATGGGGCGGCGCATTGGTTATGATAAGATCGCGCCGGTTGCAAAAATGCTGGGTCTTGGTCAGGAATTCGTCCTTCCATTCACGTCGCAGCGTTACGGCACGGTTCCCGATAGCATTTGGAAGAAAAAGAAATTTGATAAGGATTGGAGCCAATCCGACACACTGAATGCGACCATCGGGCAGGGATATGTGTTGACCAGCCCTTTCCAATTGGCCGTTATGGCGGCGCGCATTGCATCAGGCAGGATGCTTCAACCCCATATTATCGCGACGCATGAGAAACCAGCCGCCCCGCTCCCTATCCCGGCGGAACATCTTGCCGTTGTGCGCGAAGGCATGGATTTGGTTGTTAACGGCGCTGGAACCGCCGTGCGCAGCCGCCTGCCGCTTGCAGACGTTAAAATGGCTGGCAAAACAGGCACAGCGCAGGTGCGTAAAATATCGGGCAGCCAGCGCGGCCAATCCGGCACTTGGAAGTTCCGCGATCACGGCCTTTTCGTCTGTTTCGCGCCTGTTGACGCGCCGCGTTATGCCGCAGCCGTCGTGATCGAACACGGCCTAGGCGGTGCGCGCGCGGCAGCACCTGTGGCCAAGGATGTCCTTACCTATCTTTATGACCCAGATGCCGCCAATGCCGCGCTCACATCTTTGGAAACAGCCTGGGGCGGCGACATAAAAACACGCATGGCGCGCAAAACCGCGGCATGGAAATCTGCGAACCAGCCGAGCATCGAGAAAAAGGGCAGTGTCGAAGACAGCGAATTTGCCAAAACAGTGAAAGCAAAGACCGAAGAACAGCAATCACCAACAACACATCCTTCCCAAGCGGACATCATTGCGACCCCGCGTGCGCCTGATCCCCTAAACGGCAATGCTTCTGCTCCCGAAGGCGATGATTGATGACAGATGGTTTTATCCCAGCCCCCATTGCGCGCCTGCCCTGGCGCTTGATCTTTCTGGTGCTCGCGCTTGGCGGGTTTGGAGCCGTTGTTCTCTATTCTGCGGCTGGTGGACACATCACCCCATGGTCAGCAAGCCATATAACAAGGTTCTCGGTCTTTTTGCTTATGGCGATCGGACTGTCTTATTTTCGCGTCGAATTTTGGGAGGCCATCGCTTTTCCGGGCTTTGCTGCGATCTTGCTCATGCTGGTAGGGGTGGAAATTCTCGGGGCCGTGAGCGGTGGCAGTCAACGCTGGCTCGATCTTGGTATCATTCGTCTTCAGCCCTCTGAATTGATGAAGCTCATGATCATTTTGGCCACGGCGCGCTTCTATTCCTTGCTTCCGGCCGGAGAAATCAGGCGGTGGAACGCGATTTGGCCTGCTGCTGGGATGATCGGGCTTCCCGCAGCCCTTGTCATGCTGCAACCTGATTTGGGCACTGCGCTGATGATTACAGCAGGCGGGCTGACCATTATGTTTTTGGCGGGCCTTCCGCTGCGTCTGTTTGTTATCGGTGGTGGATTGATGGCGGCGGCATTGCCCGTTGTTTACAGCATGATGCATGAATATCAGCAGAAACGCGTCCTGATTTTCCTTGATCCAGAAAGCGATCCCCTCGGCGCTGGTTACCACATTACACAGTCAAAGATTGCGATTGGTTCTGGCGGCATATTTGGCAAAGGCTTTCTTAATGGCACCCAAAGCCATCTGGATTATCTTCCCGAAGGCCATACAGATTTTGTTTTCGCAACAATGGCAGAAGAATGGGGCCTTCTCGGCGGCCTGTTCGTCATTGCCATGTATGTCCTCATTGCACGTTGGGGTATGAAGGTTGCCAACAACGCCCCCACGCGTTTTGGCCGTTTGGTCGCAGCCGGGCTGACCATGACCATTTTCTTTTACGCAACCATCAACCTGCTGATGGTCATGGGCCTTGCCCCCGTTGTCGGCATACCCCTGCCCTTGGTGTCACACGGCGGCACTGCCATGCTGACGGTCATGCTGTGTCTGGGCATTCTTATGTCAATTGAACGACACAGCCGCCGCCAATCTGGGCTATGATTTAACACGGACGCCGCATTGCATCACCAATGCGTCACTGCTAATGCCCGCCCTCGCAAGCGAATCACCGCCACCCTGTGGCCGATGAACAGCGATATGGACGCATAGCTCAGTTGGTAGAGCAGCTGACTCTTAATCAGCGGGTCCTTGGTTCGAACCCAAGTGTGTCCACCATATTTACTCCTAACGCCCCTGGGCATCATGTTTTTGGTGACGGATATTGGCACTGGCGCGGTCTTGCTTGGCTTCAATCCGCGCACGTTCAGCAGGGGATAGACCGCCGCCATCGGCGCGGCTGCGCGCTTCGAGTTGCGCAATTTGAACCTGCTGCCGTTCCAAGCGGGCAACCTCATGTGCAGTCAGGCTGCCATTGCTGATACCAGCGGCGATACGGTGCTGTTGATGATTTTGGCGTTGATTGATCCGCGCTTGGGCGGGAATGGCAAAGGTCAAAACGGCCATAGCACAAGTGGCTGCGGCAAGGGTAAGACGGATACGCATGTCAAATCTCCTGAGTGGATGGGGATCATCCAAAGGTCCTAACGCACATGTCCCACACACCCTTCGCGCTATAATTGAATATTGGGGTGACTCTTTGCGGTGCCGCCTGCTACGAAAATTGATCACATCTTCAATTAGGATTGCGCCGATGGTTGCTTACGTTGTTTTTACCCGTGAAAGGCTCCGCGATGAAGCCAAATTGGCTGAATATAGCGCGAACGTCGGCAAGGCGCGTGGTGGCCATGAATTGACGCCGCTGGCTTATTACGGCGCATGCGAAACGTTAGAAGGTGGCGAAGTCGATGGGGCGGTGATCCTTCAATTCCCAACGATGGAAGCTGCCAAAGCATGGTATGACAGTCCCGCCTATCAGGAAGTTCGCACGCACCGGTTGCTGGGTGCCGATTACCGGGTCTTCATCACACAAGGGATTTAGGGTCGAATTGCACTGCCAATGAGGGTGTTGAGCCGTTCTGCTTGCGTGCGCCACGCCTTCTCACTTTCCTTTGTCCAGCTCTTGCCCGCTGACTCAGCAATGATATCCACTGTCATATCAACAAAAGCGGCATAGAGCGACGCAGGAAAGACGCCGTAATTGCGGTGCAGATCGACAAAGTTGGTGATTGTAACAGGCACCCAGCTTTCGTCGCTGGCGAGCCCAATCATGGCTGCGACAGTTTCATTCGTCATCCGGCCAGCCGCCGCTTGCAAGTTAAAGAAACCGGCGCGCTGTTCGGGGAAACGTTCAAAAAACCTATCAAATAGAGCGGGTGTAATATCAATGTCAGCGTCGGCAATTGCGATCAGCGGCGCTTCCATTAAAGAGAGCAGGTCATCATTGCTCATCAGCCACTGCGCTCCTCATACAAATTTATCGAACCGCTAAGTTGATTTGCCAACAACACTTTCAGGCAAGTCTTTGCCGAAGACCCTCTGGTAATATTCGGCGACCAGCGCGCGTTCGGCTTCATCACATTTGTTGAGAAAGGTCAGGCGGAAAGCAAAACCAACATCGTTAAAAATCGCGGCATTTTGTGCCCATGTGATCACGGTGCGCGGGCTCATCACGGTGGAAATATCCCCGCCGATAAAGCCTTGGCGCGTCATATCAGCAACCTTGACCATATTGGCGACAGTCGCTGGATCGGTATCACCCGCCTTTGCCAATATGATTTCTGCTTCGACAGCAGCGGGCAAATAGTTGAGTGTAACGACAATGCTCCACCGGTCCATTTGGCCCTGATTAATCTGCTGAGTCCCGTGATACAGCCCGCTGGTGTCGCCCAAACCGACCGTGTTGGCGGTTGCAAACATGCGGAAAAACGGGTTGGGGCGGATGACACGGTTCTGGTCTAGCAGGGTCAATTTACCCTCTGTTTCAAGCACACGTTGGATCACAAACATCACATCAGGACGCCCGGCATCATATTCGTCAAACACCAAAGCTGTCGGCGTTTGCAATGCCCAAGGAAGCAAGCCTTCACGGAATTCGGTGACCTGCTGACCGTCGCGCAGGACAATGGCATCACGCCCAATCAAGTCGATCCGGCTGATATGGGCGTCAAGGTTGATGCGGATACACGGCCAGTTGAGCCGCGCTGCAACCTGTTCAATATGCGTGGATTTTCCGGTACCGTGATAGCCCTGCACCATGACGCGGCGGTTGTGCGCGAACCCGGCACAGATGGCGAGGGTGGTGTCAGGGTCAAAAACATAGCCAGTATCGAGATCAGGCACGCGTTCATCGGCCTCGCTAAATGCGGGCACCTGCATATCTGAATCAATCCCGAATAGCGCGCGGACGCTCACCATTTTATCAGGGGCTTCAAGCACCGTTGCAGTACGTGAATCGGGCTGGATGTTTGGAATATCAGTCATGGTTTCGTTGCCTATACGCGGCAGCGCATTGCTGCAATACTCTTGATCCACGACTCAGAAAGGATGCATTATGTCTGCTGCCCTTAACCAAGGTCCAACCAACGGCCTACCCCCCCACATTTGTATCCGCGATGGCCAAGCGGCCGAAGCGATTGGCTACATCTGGTCCATTGCAACACCCTTGGTTCAGCTGGGAGCATTGTCATGAAAACACCGTGGCACATTTGGGTCGTGGGCGTTGCGAGCTTATTCTGGAATGCGATGGGCGGGGTCGATTATACAATGACCCATCTGCATAACACCGCTTGGTTGGCGCAGCTCACCCCTGAACAGATCGCCTATATTAACAGTTTTCCGGCCTGGGCCACAGCCTGCTGGGCGTTTGGCGTTTGGGGGGCAGTTGTCGGATCTGTCTTGCTTTTATTGCGAAGCCGCTGGGCCGTTGCGGCGTTTGCGGCATCGCTGCTTGGCTTGATCGGCAGCCATATTTTCCAGTTTGGCAGCAAAGGTCCCGATGGATGGAACACGATGTCAGATACTATTTTTGCGTCAATACTCGCGATTGTCGCTATTGCGTTGCTCTGGTACGCGCGGGTCATGCGCAGGCATGGTGTTCTGCGTTAGTTGGAAAGTCGTTTCACATCCATGACAGTCTTCATCGCCCTTCTCCGCGCGGTCAATGTTAGCGGCACTGGGAAGCTACCCATGGCGGACTTGCGCGCTATGTGTGAAGCGCTGGGGTTTGTTCATGTGCGTACCTATATCGCCAGCGGGAATGTGCTGTTTGAAAGTGCGCTTTCGGAGGCCGTGGTCAAAGCTGCTCTGGAAGCACGCCTGACCGAATATGCAGGAAAGGCGGTTCCAGTTTTTGTGCGCAACGCAACTGAAATGAAGGCCGTGTTGGTCGCTGATCCGTTCCCAGACGCACATGGCAGTCGACATTTGGTTTACTTTTTAGACGCAGCCCCGCCCGCAGACACGATTGAAACTATCCGCGGTCAGGCTGAAGAGCGGATCGCGCTGGGGGTTCGCGAAATCTATGTGGATTACGGGGCGGGCATTCGCTTCACAAAGCTCAAAATTCCCAGAAATATTATCGGCACAGCGCGCAACATGAACACCGTCGCAAAACTGGCCACAATGGCGTCAAGCAAAGGCGGGGGATGACCGCAAAAGTTGATATGCCCCAATCACGGCCTGCAATGCTTTTTCATGGGACCGGTCACCGCCATTGCGATCAGGATGAAATTTGCGGACCAATTCTGAATAGCGCGCGCGCAGTGCACGGCGGTCTGCATTATCGTCCAACCCCAATGTTTTAAGGGCAGCCCGGTCACCGCCGGACAAAGGTTTCCCGTCGGCCCGTTCCTTTGCCGCTTTGTTGCGGAACCGCGCTGAGATTGCATCGAGCGGATCATGGAAATTCGACCAATTGGGTGGACTGTCTGCGCCGCCACCTGCAAAGGCGCGCGTTTCGCGCTCCCATCCAGCAATTGGCATTTGTGCATCCTCAATTTCTTCGCGGCTCATCCCGTTGAAAAAATTATAGCGCGCGTTGAATTCCCTGACATGATCGAGACACAGCCAACGGTAATCACTGGGGCCATCAGAGGCATGGGCATAATGGCCTGGCGCACGAAATTCGCCGACCTCTGTGCAGCCCGGGTGCGCGCAACTTTGCACGCGTCCACGAACACGGCCATGAAACCGGTCATGTGTGCGATCACCTTCCATCTTGGCTCTTTGGCAAAAGTCGGGCAGGATGAAAAGTATGAACAGTAAAACAAAAGGCCCGCTTCAGATCGAAATGGAAAAGCTGCTGACCGCGGCGCTTTCCCCCACACGCCTCGCGGTGATCAATGACAGCGATCATCACCGCGGCCACGCTGGGCATGACGGAACCGGGGAAAGCCATTTCACTGTGGAAATTGAAAGCGCGGCATTCGTGGGGCAAAGCCGCGTCAACCGCCAGCGTATGGTCAACAAGGCGCTTGGTGACCTGCCGGGAGAACGCGTTCACGCATTGGCGATCAAGGCCACGGTGGCAGGTGAATGACTGATCTTTTTCATACGCGCATCCCCCTGTCTACCGGGGTGGAACTGGACGTATGGACAGCTGGCAATCCAGCCCACCCGCCGATCATTTTTCTGCACGGCTTTCCTGAATCGCATCGCACATGGCGGTATCAGATGGCTGAACTGGCGCGTGACCATTATGTGATTGTTCCTGATCAACGGGGTTTCGGATCATCGTCAAAGCCGCCAGAGGTGAGCGATTACACCCCCGATAAGCCGGTTGCCGATCTGTTTGCACTTGCGGACATACTGCAGCTGCCTACCTTCACGCTTGCGGCGCATGATTGGGGCGGTGCAATTGCATGGATGGCGGCGCTCAGACAGCCTGAACGCATTTCACGCCTGATGATCTGCAATGCGGCCCACCCATTGGTGTTTCAGCGCACGCTTTATGAAGATATGGCACAGCGTAAGGCCTCACAATATATGCTGAGCTTCCAAGATCCGGCGATGGACATTCGGATTGCTGAAAAAGGGTTGGAATGGTTCTTTGACCACAGCTTTATGCGTCACTTAAAAGCAACGCAGGTGACCGCTGATGACCGCGCGGCCTATTTGAGGGAATGGGGGCAACCCGGCGCGATGACGGCGATGCTCAATTGGTATAAAGCCACCAATATGCACGTGCCGGGGATGGATGAAACACCCGACCGCCCTGCGTTTCTAGATCGCCCTTTCCCCATTCTCGCAATGCCAGTCTTGGTGATCTGGGGGATGAACGATCCAGCACTTTTACCGTGTCAGCTCGACGGGTTGGCAGACCTTATTTCGGACCTTACCATTGTCAAAATTGACGCAGGTCATTTCATTCCATGGGAAGCCCCAGGCGCTGTTAACGCTGCGATGCGGGCGTGGCTCAAGTCAAATGCGCTGACGGATGCTTGAACAGCATCATTTTAGCAGTCGCCAAGGACAACGCTTAAGGACTGTTACTTTTTTATCAGCCATATCCTTCACGCGCAAAGAATTGCCACTGTTAGACAATTCTAAAAACAACATTCTCTTTGTCGTCGGCGAATAGATTTCGTTGAGATCAATCATTACGGCGGTATCGTCTGAATAGCCTTGAACACGTAGCACATTCGTGTTCCCGATCGACGTTTCATTAATCAGGATTTGTACGCCGTAATCTCTGGAAACACCGCATGCATCACGCGGCGTCGCCCATACACCGTGGTAGCGATCTGGTATCCGCAGAATATCAGTATCAAATAGGGAGCCACGAATTTTGGGGTCCGCATATGATGAGCACCCTGTCACAAGCGAAAACGCCAATAGCATAGGCAGCAGATAGCGCGATTTCATGCTTGTTCACCCAACGGCTTTCAAGAGAGCTAAATTAGGGCAGACTTGCGTTTCCGTCACGGCTTTAGAACGGCTAGTACATCATCGCCAATGTCATATCTTTTCCCGTGGCCACGACCATGAATACCAGACAATTGTCAGGGTCAAACAAACCTCAACTATGCCGAAGAAAACATAGAAGAGAGGCGCCCCCATCATCGTCAGCAGCATGATCGCAGAATATGCAAGGCCAAGAACAACGTTGATCCAGCGATTGGCGGTGGCGGGAAGTATGAGTGATAAAAAGACCATCACACTTGGGATGATCATCATGAGTGAAACACTGAGCATGATCGTCGGCGTGGCCTTGCCAAGCGGCCCCATTATCCCCGCATTCATTGCCATCAGAGTTCCGGGAGAAAACAAACCAAAATAGTCGCCGTAAACATAACAAAACATCGTCGACGCCCAGAGTGCAGAAATCTTGATCCGTGTCGGCACTCGGAAATCTTCAAAATCTGCCTTGTTTTGTTTTGTCATTATTCTGTTTCCTTCATGTCTTGCTTGGTGTTGACGCCGAACATGATCAACCACAAGCACAGGGCCAGTTCTGCGATAAGCGCGGTAACCGTCGTATATGCGGGCAAAATTTCGTAAAGTGCCGGCGAAACAATATCCGCAATGCTCAATAAGAGATAACTAAGCCCACCAAGGATCATCGCCAGACCAATTGCGACAGGAACTTGTTTCCCCTTGATGATTAAATAACCAATCAAAAGGCAATAAAAACCGAAAAATATCAAGCAAGTCGCATAACCATAGCCATGGAGCTTTAGAAAAAACAACGACAGTGCCTGCACTTGATCTGTGGGCAACGGTGCGAGATATTCAGCCCCTGACAGCAAAAGCAAGGGAGCGATTAGGTTGAGCGTATTGCCAGCCAAGACTGCGCTCCCTGTAAGGCTCATCATAGCTGCCAACAGCGATAAACGTCTGTCGACCAGTTTGAATATCTCAAAGAAATAGCACGTTACCCCAACATAACATAAAGCAGAAGCAAGTTCTGCGGCAATGCCCCATCGGTATAGCGATTCAGAAGCAACAAGGTTCACCGCCGTTGCAGCAGCGTCTCTGGAAACCATCACATCGCCAATCGCAAAAAATGCGGCAAACACACCTGTTATGATTGTCCCCAAATAATATATGCCTGCGGTGCGCGACATTGAACGCAGCGATCCATCTGAAGTCATCATACTTGCTCCATTACCTCTTAGGCATGTAATTTCGTTGTTGTAAGGGGCCGATTCTATTTGGAACTCAACCCTAGACAACCGTGTTAGATTTGCAATACACATGTTGCCATGACCGCTGATTGCAGAAAAATGTCCTTGGGTTTCATCCATGGCTGACCGGACCGTTTCGGCAGGCTATACAAAGGCATTGATCGATGTGTCTGTGTCACGCGGCGCGGATCAAGATGTGCTTGCAGCGCGTGTTGGCCTGGATTTAGAAACACTTGATAACCCGGATACACGGGTTCCGTTTTCAGTTTTCAAGTCGCTCATGCTGGCAAGCAAAGCTGTCTGCAATGACCCTGCTTTTGGCCTTCATTTTGGTGAAACATCGCATTTTGAAGACATGTCTATTGTTGGGCTTATTTGTCATGCCGCTGGGACAATGGGTGAGGCGTTCGAACAAATGAACCGCTTTGCGCGGTTAGCCATCGAAGTGGACGGGCATGATACCAGCAATCGGTTTGACCTTATCCGCGTAGGTCAAGATTTATGGCTTGAGGATCAGCGTCGCAACCCAAATGATTTTCCAGAGCTGACGGAATCTACGTTTGCACGTTTCATTTGCGACACGAAACGCCATTTTGGCGACGCACCTTTTGCCAGGGCCGTTCATTTTACGCACAGCGCCCCTTCCTACCGCGCTGAATATGATCGCGTGTTAAGCGTACCGCTTGTTTTCAACAGCGATAAAAATGCAATCCTTATCCATGACTCATGGCTGTCGATCCCCATAAATCATGAAAATAAATATGTTTTTGGTATTTTCAGTGAACGTGCAGAAGCGCTTCTTAAAAGTTTAGAGAATGCCGCAACCACCAAAGGCGACGTCGAAACACGGATTATCCCCATCCTGCATACCGGCGCACTGAACATGGACCAGATCGCAAAAGCCATGGGTTTGAGCCGCACCACATTGTACCGGAGGCTGAAAGAGGAGGGCGTGAATTTCGATGCCTTGGTCGATGCTTTGCGCCACAAAATGGCGCTCCATTATTTGGATGGCAAAAAAGTCTCAGTAAATGAGACCGCCTATCTCGTTGGGTTCTCAGACCCGACCGCATTTTCGCGCGCATTCAAAAGATGGACCGGGAAAAGCCCCGCCAAACGAGAGGTCGGCACCTCGGCTTGAAAGCAAAGTCATGGGCTGTCATAGATTCTATATGATGACCACGACCGAAATTTTCCTGATCGCCATGATGCTGATTTTTGTCGTGCCTTATCTGGTATGGCGGATGGGACGGACCGAATATTATGCGCCGCTGGTCGTGGTGCAGATCATCTGCGGCATCGTGCTTGGCCCCGGCGTTATGGGTGCGGTATTCCCAAACTATTACAGCCTCGTCTTCAACCCACAGGTTATCGCCGCGCTCAACGGTATTGCTTGGTGGGCAGTGATGATCTTTGTCTGGATCGCGGGCGTTGAGTTGGATTTGAGCGAGGCATGGAAACGCCGCCGTGAGACGGGCATTACATCTGGTTTGGCGCTCGCCGTGCCCCTCATTTTTGGGAGTGCTGCTGCGCTCTTGCTTCTGAATTTCGGTGGGCAATGGATTGGTGCGAAGGGCCAGCCCTGGCAATTCGTTGTGGGTATTGGCATGGCCTGCGCGGTTACCGCCTTGCCCATTCTTGTGCTCCTGATGGAAAAGCTTGAAATCCTGCGTGAACCCATGGGCCAACGCATTCTGCGTTATGCCAGCCTTGACGATATCGCGATCTGGGGCGTTTTGGCGCTGATCCTGCTCGATTGGGAACGCATTGGGCGGCAGGGCGCGTTCCTCTTCATCTTTGCAATTGCCAGTTACATTTACCGCAAGGCGATGCCGCGCTTGCCCGAAAGCGACCGTTGGTATGTCAGCCTCTTCTGGCTTATTTCCTGCGGATTTTTGGCTGACTGGGCCGGATTGCATTATATGGTCGGGGCGTTCCTCTCTGGGGCGGTGACCGAGGGGCGCTGGTTCGATCAGGAACGAATGGACCGCTACCGTCAGACGGTGTTGCTGGCGTTCATGCCGGTCTTTTTCCTGAGCACAGGCCTCCGCACCAACTGGGATATGGGCGGGGTCGCTGTTTTCGCTGCCGCCGCGCTGCTGCTTGTGGTTTCGGTTGCTGGCAAACTCGCTGGCGTTCATCTTGCGGGGCGGATCCTCAAATGGCAAGCCGGTGAGGCATCGCTGATTGGCTGGCTGTTGCAGACCAAAGCGCTGATCATGATCATCTTTGCCAATATCCTCCTCGATAAAGCCATTATCACCAATGAGACCTTCACAGCGCTGCTGGTGATGGCAGTGGGGAGCACGATGCTGACCATTCCGGTTGTGACACCCAAGCTGATGAAGCTTGCCGCATTGCGGGGTAAATCAGCTTAGAACGAGGCTCCATCACGCCATCGGCTTGGGTTCCCACAGCTCGATCTTGCGGCCTTCGGGGTCCATGATGTGCGCGAAGCGGCCATTGGGTTCGTCCAGTACAGGCGCGATTGGTAACACCCCGTGTTCGCCGCAACGGGCAAGGATGCCGTCGAGATCATCGACCATCAGATTGAACATAAACGCTGCGTCCGACGGCGCAAAATAATCGGTATCGGCTGCGAACGGAGCGAAAACCGTCGCAGCACCGGGATGCGCAGCGGCGGCATCGGGGGTGAAGGCCATGCCCCACGGCTCAAGCGGGATACCGAGCACACGACCATACCATATACGGCAAGCGGCGGGGTCAGCCGATTTGAAAAACAGGCCGCCAATACCAAGGACTTTGGGCATAATGTTCACTCCCTTTTCGCGTCAATACAAGCATCGTCGGACGGGTCCAACCGCACCACCCACCGCGGATAGCCTTCGGACGACATTTCGATGTCGTGCGACGGCACCAAATCATCCCCCGTTTCGATCCAACCGCGCCCGTCGCATTTGTCGCAGCAATGCCGTTTTGAACGCTGGCTGGCGAGGTCAATCTCACTATTCCACTGGCCGTAACCCGAACAGGTCGGGCAACGGGCATCAAGATCGCCCTGCCGCAGCTGGACGGGAATACCATCAAAGGCATGCGCATCCTGCGGCCCGGAGCATGTGACGATGCGTTTTTCATGTGACACGGTGGTGGCTTTCATCCGGCGTTGGGGTTGATGGGGGCGTGATACGATTTGACGGAAATCTTTGCAATGCGACGGGGGTAAATGCGACGCCGGTAAATGCGACGCCGGTAAATGCGACGCCAGTAAATGCGACGGGCGGTAAGCGCGATATGCATAGAGCCAGTAACAGCCGAAAGCCGCTCCTTAAACACGCCGAAAAGCGCCTTAAGGATACAAAGGATACCCATGCACGCATCGTTTTTGTCTCCTTTGTTGCTTTAAGGGGCCACACACGCCGCGTCCCGCTGCACCGGCGTTTCGCGTAAGGCAGAGCGGATGACACGCATATCCGGCCCGCCCGTTACCGACACCGAACCGCCGCGCCGGATGCTCACCGTGGTAACGCCGTTCAACGCCGCCTCCATCGCCACGCTGTATTGGCGTAAGCGCCCGCAGCCGATGGCATTGTCCCACGCGGCGGCAAAACTTTCCGCGCCGCTCCCGATTTTGATGGCCCGCGCGCGCAGACGGTAAGCC
>JBEBKH010000025.1:0-23365 GCA_040079575.1 Chakrabartia sp.
CTTCCAAACGGTTGGTAAATGCAGTGGCGGTTAAGGTTGCGTGATCGCTGATCGCCAAGACAAATCCAACCTCAACGCCCTTCATCCGTTCAGGCGAAAGGGCGGCATTGGCTGCGGTTGCATCGGTCCCGACGCGAAAAGGGCGGTAGAGTTCATTAAGCGTTGGTAAGCGCCACCCAATATATGCCGCGCTGCGCAGCGTGATTGGGCCAATCTGATAGGCGATCCCCGCGCGGCCTGTGGGTTCGTTGCCATTGCGATTGATGAAAAGATCATTGCGAAGCAGCGCGCCAGTGTTCAGCGTACGTTCTTGCAAATGGCCGTTCTTGATCGACCAATGATCAATCCGCCCGCTACCAGTGAGGGTCAGGGCACCCAGTGTCGCGGTGAGTTCGGCAAAGGCCCCCAGCGTTTCGCTTTTACCGCCGCCCAAGCGTCCGCGCGTCGGATTGCCAGCAACATAGGTGAACAATTCACGTGTTTCACCCGCTGTGCGCCGCCAATCACCGCCAAGACGCAGTTCAAGCGTGTCCCCAACTGGTGGCCGCACTTCAAAACGTGCGCCAATACCCGTTGAGGGCACATTATATTGATCGACGGTTTGGGTGACGGCGTTGCGCAAGGCATTGACGCTGACAAATCGACTCTGAAATTTGCGCGCTTGAATGTAGGACAGCGCGGACCATCCCCAATCTCCTGTGTGCACGACCCGCAGGCTGGCATCCGCGCCGTCACCGCCATTACCCGATAAAATCGTGCCCCGTGTACGCCGGTCAGTAAAAGCGAGGGCCGAGGCCTGAATTTCGGTCGCCGTGTCGAATGCAATGACCGCGCGGCCGGCAAGGCTGACCTGTTCGTAGGGGGCGGCCTGATCTGCTGTGCCGCGCTGGCCCCGCGCGATTGGAATGAACCCGTCACCGCGTGCGTAGCTGGCGACAAGAAAACCATGGCCTTGGCCAAGCGTGGCGGTGAGCACGCCGTTTACTTCGACCGCATTGCGGCTGCCGTAAGCTATGCTGGCGCTACTTGAGTCTTGAGGCCCGATGCTCGACATATCGATGGTACCGGCCAGCGCGCCCGAACCGAAAGCGCCACTGCCGCCGCCGCGTGTGACACGGATTTGGCCCAAACGCTCAGGCGAAAATGCGGGCCATGTGATCCACCCGCCAAAGGGATCGCTTTGCGGGACACCGTCAAGGATTAGCAGCGCCCGCGAGGAAGCATTGCCGCCCAACCCGCGCAGGGTTGCGCCTTGGCTGGTGGCATTGGCCGAACGTGCGTCGGTGCGGCGAAATTGTTGTAAGCCTGCGACATCCTTTAGAATATCTTCGATCCGGCCACTGGCGGTCGCGGTGATCCGTGCGCGGTCGATGGTTATAATATCATAGACAGCATCGCTTTTGGCGTCTGGAAGTGCTGCGCCAGTCACAACAATTTCCGTGGTTTGCGCGACAGCAAGGCTTGGCGCGAACAGCGCGATCGAGGCGATCAAAATCTTCATTGTGGCGCGCTTAGCGCATCCATCCATCAAAAACAGGAATGTCACCGGGCAAACGGTGATGCGAATATTGATCGCGGGCGAAGCATGCCATCGAAGGGCCGCCAAACTGAGATGGATCATCCAGTGTGCCGATTTTCACAATAACTCCGGCTGGAAACCCCGGTGCGCGCGTGATCAGATGGGTTCCACAATTTGGGCAAAATTCCCGCGAAACCGCTTGTTCCAAATCTGGCCGGGCGAAAGCCTTTGTCGCCCCCTTGGTGATGGTGAACCCGTCTTTTGGCATGGCCATGACCAGGTTTGAATTGCCGCCCGAGATATATTGGCATTCCCGGCAAAAACATTCGCCTTTGAGCATGGGCTCACCCTCTGCGCGGTACCGCACTGCGCCGCAGTAACATCCACCCTCAACAATCATGATCATTTTCCTTTCGTATCGGGATGCGCGGCTTTGAAGGCATCAAGAGCAGTGCAGGCTGCATCGATGCGCACCAAAGTAGGGTAGGCGGTCAGCGGTGTCTCAAAACGTCGCGCGTTATACATTTGTGGAATGAGGCAAATGTCAGCGATTCCAGGTGTATGGCCGCTCAGAAAGGGGAGGTCGGGGTCCGCCATTTTTTGCAGCGCGTCAAAACCCTCCATGATCCAGTGGCGATACCAATTATCGCGCGCACCTTGTTCAATCCCCAAATCATTTTTGAGATAGTTGAGGATACGCAAATTGTTCACCGGGTGAATATCGGCCGCGATGGTCAGTGCAAGCGCCATCACCCGCGCGCGTTCAGCGGGGGCGTTGGGAATGAAGCGGGGTTCGGGATAGGTTGCATCAAGCCATTCGATAATCGCCAGACTTTGCGTTAGACGCAAGTCTCCGACCTCCAGCATTGGTACGAACCCTTGGGGGTTCATCGCAATATAGTTCGGCGTGCGGTGCGCGCCGTCAATCAGGCTGGTGTCGACTGCTTCGTATGTCAGGCCTTTGAGGTTCAGCGCAATGCGGACACGGTAACAGGCTGACGACCGGAAATAATCATAGAGACGCATTGTCATTTAAGCGTCCTGATCCACGCTTCGATAACGGCAACACCTTCTGTATGCACACTCTGCCGCCCAAGTTCTGGCATCGCAATTCCGGGATCAAGGTTTTTCATCCGGTAGGGCAGATAGGACAGTTCAGGGTGCCCCGGCGCAATGGCGAATTCGAGGTTGCCACTACCGCGTCCTGCAGCGGTTGGTCGCTTGCCCAATCCCAAATTTGTGTCTTGTGGTTGGTGCCAATCGAGCCAAAGCCCTGATGTGTTCGCGGGGCCTGTGCGACTGTGACAATGACCGCAATTGACATCAAGATAGGCACGCGCACGGTCATTTAACGAACCAGATTTGGGATCATCCCATATTGGAACGCGCGGCGCATCTTTGGGTAAGTGATCGAGCATCTTGGCTGCAACCAAAGATTGCAACTGTTTACCGTCGTTCAAATTGCGCGCTTTCGGTCCAATGGGGATCAGCGCGCCACTGACATCATGGCAGCCCTTGCACTGATTGGCATTGGGTGCGCTGTAACTGATGCTCTGCGTCACGCCTTTGGTGTCAATGAAGGCGACGGGAATGCGTGTCCCCGCCCGCTTGAGCACAGCGTCTGTCCCATCCGCATTCCAAATATAGGGCAATGCGACCCAGCCTGAGGCGCGCTTGAGTAAAACACGCGTTTCAATCAAAGTGATGGGGGCATTTTGTATGCGAAAATCGGCGGGATAGCCAAAGCTTTTGATGATCGCGCTGCCAACGGGAAATTCGAATACGGCGTCGGCGTTGTAACGCAACTTTGTCCCTGCTGGCACGAACAGGAACCTCTGTTTCACCGCATAATCTGAAAAGAGCGGGGTATTGAGCGTATAGCCCATGACCCGTGCATTGGGTACCTGCGCGGCACCGTCCCTGAAAAACTGAAAATCAGACAGTTTGGCAGGCAGGGTGTCGCCGTTAATCAAGGCGAGGTTGACCGGTGTTGGCGCAGCCGTGCTGACCAATGCCAACCAAGCGCCCATTACCAGCGCCGCGCGCTTCACTGGATCGCGGCCTCCATTGTCGCAGGCATTATAATCATGGCCGGTTCGGTTGGCAGGGTGCCAGTGAAGGGCGCGACTGGACCAGGTTTGGCCTGATCGAGCGGCGTATCGTAGCGATCAAGGCCAAGAGTGATGGCCGGCACGCTATCTCTGATGATGATGTTGGTCGCAGCACCGCCTGCACCGTCCCAAAATATGGGGGCCAGTGCACCACCAAGCGCTGCGGCCAATTCTTTGCCGCCGACAAAGCCAGGATTCCATCCCGCCCGGCCATGGTCATTGTCACGTACCACTACACCGCGCGGCAGGGGATTATAGGTCGGATCATTGAAACTTTGTTTGTACGCAACGACCATCACATTGGTGGTGGCATTGTCCGCAAGCGCATTGGCAAAGACGTGAACGTCGCGGTTGGCCATCACCATCACGCCCGTACCATTGGGGACGCTCGCCACGATATTGCCCTTTGGTGCAAAATTGGGCGTGTCATTTTTGGTGACGCGATTGGAAAAAACACGGATCGAATGCCCGCCCATTTGCGGCAGATTGGGGAGATCGAAGATCAGGATTCCGCCCGTATTGTGCATCGCGACATTGGAGAAGACATCGGCGTTATAGCTGTTTTCAATCTCAATTCCTGCGACATTGAACAGCGCGACTGAATTGCGGACGATGATGTTTTTCGACTGCCCAACATAAATTCCCGCGTCAGATGCACCTTTAACCGTCACGCCATCGATCAGGACATCGCTCGATTCCACGGGATATATACCGTAAGCGCCGTTCGTTTCTTTGGGTCCACCGGTCCACTCCACGCGCAGTTTATAATAAGTGATCCGGTTTGCGGCCTTGGATTTGATGCCATCGCCCCGGCTGTCCTCAACCGCGAAATCACGCAGCACGACATCATCTGATGTCACGAGCAAGCCTTCGCCGGCACCCTTTTGTCCTTTGAACGAAAGGATGGTCGCATCCTGCCCTGCGCCTTTGACGGTAACCTTATCCACGTCGAGCGAAAGGCCGTCGGTCAGATCAAAGCGCCCAGCGCCTATTTCCACTATGTCCCCAGCTTTTGCTTCGATCAGTGCGCCCTGCAAGCGCTCCTGCGCATTGGCGCCCGCTGCGACGCGAAGGGTTTCAGAAGATGCAGGAGCGGTAACCAGTCCAACATATAAGGCGAACAGTGTGACAAATGGTTTCATACAGCAATTTATTGCACTAATGAACGCCAAAGCCAAGAGAGGGTCGCTATGCGTTACATACTTCTATCTGGACTGATGTTCAGCCTGACATCGCCAGCCTTTGCTGCCGCTCCGATTGCGGGGCGCTGGTTGACCGCTGAAAAAGACAGCATCATTGAAATAGGTGCGTGCGGCCCTGCGCAGTGCGGCAAAATTGCTAAAATCCTTAAAGGACCACCGGACGGTAAACCGGCAATGGATAACAACAACCCCAATCCATCACTGCGTAATCGGCCGATCCAAGGCATGACATTGCTCAGCGGATTCACAGATGCAGGTAGCGAATGGAAGGGGACCATTTACGATCCGCGCGCGGGCAAAACCTACAAATCCTATCTGGCGCGACTGGCCAACGGTACTTTGCGCGTCAAGGGATGTGTCGGTCCGTTTTGCAAAACCTTCATTTATACTGCAGTAAAATAGCGACTAACGCTTCAACAACCCAATTTCGATCAGTCTTTCGGTTAGGAAGTCATTGGCTGTGATCGGCTCTGGGTAAAGGTCTGGATGCCCTTCAGTGATGCAGTTGGGCAGTGTCTCAATCAAAAAATCAGAAGCAAGGTGCAAGAAAAACGGCATCGAATATCGCGGTAAATGGCGCCGTTCTGGCGGGGGGTTAATCACGCGGTGGGTGGTTGACGGCATGACGTTGTTGGTCAGGCGTTCCAACATGTCACCGACATTGACGACCATTGCGCCGTGCGGCGGATCTATGGCAAGCCATTCCCCGTCTTTGCCAAGCAACTGTAAACCCGCTTCTTCCGCACCCAAAAGCAACGTGATCAGATTGATATCTTCATGCGCGCCTGCGCGAATCCCATCGGCATCAACTGGTATGGGGGGGTAATGCAGCAGCCGTAGGATCGAATTGCCATTTTCAACGGGGCCGTCGAACCAATCTGAATATAGTCCCAAATGGAGTGCTATGGCCGACAATAGTTTTCCGCCCGCAGTGTCAAATGCCGCAAATAATGTGGTCAAGCGTTCTTGAAACCCATCAATTTCTTCGGGCCAGATATTATCGGGCATATGGTCGCGGTAGCGGTGCCCGGCGGGAAGGTCGCGCCCGACATGCCAAAATTCCTTCAAATCATGCTTGTCAGCATCCTTGGCAATTTCAGTCCCAAAGGGCGTATAGCCGCGCTGCCCGGCAAGCTCTTTGGTATAATATTGATTTTTGATGTCTACGGGCAGTGCGAAAAAGGCTTTGGTCAGAGCCCACGCCTGATCGATCAATGCAGCGTCAATACCGTGGTCTGCAATCACCGCAAAGCCATAGGTTTCAAAAGAAAGGCCAAGATCTGCTGCAAATCCGGCAGCATCCTTTTCAAAATTCAGCAGCGATAATGTCGGAACGTTGTTCTTCATTTTTCACCAATGGCCTTGACCAATTTTAGTTCGCCCGTGCCGCTGCGTTGGGTCAGACGCCCGTCAACCTTTGCGCCGGTTTCAATTGAGATGTTTTCATAAGAGAGATCACCTGAAAGGCGTGCTGATTTTTCAACAACCAAGGTGCCGACATTGACGGTGCCGTCGATTGTGCCGGCGAGCGTTGCCTTTTGTGCGGTGACATTGCCTTTAACGCGACCGCTTGGCCCCAAGGTCAGCGTTGCACAGGAAAGGTCGCCGTCGACGCTGCCATCAACATGCATATCTCCCGTCGCGTTGACGTTGCCAGTGATGTTCACTTCATTGCCGATAAAGGACAAGGAACCACCAGCGCTGCGCTGCGGTCCATCATCACCTTTTGATCCCCATGCCATAATCTGCGACTCCATCCTTTGATCGTTGGACGTCAATCTAATGACCGCATTCAGAGTCGGCAAACACCAAAGGTCGCGAAGGCAGCTTATCTTTCGCCCTTAAAACAGAAAATTAACCTTATTTGGGCTAAACCATTGTTTGGGGGTTATAAATATGCAGATCGCCGCTCGTTTAGCAGTCCATTCGCCGACGCCCGATGATCGTCGCAAATCCCGCGCGCCCGTTGCCATCGCCGCCAATTTGGGTCTGGGCGGTTTTCATGGACACAATGTTATCATCCGGGATATTTCCGAATTCGGTTTCAAGGTTGAAGCTGATTTGGCATTGACATGCGGCGCGATTATTCGCCTTCGCATTCCCGGTCTCGGCGTTGTTATTGGCCGTGTGGTTTGGCTTCGCGGTGGTTTCATAGGCGGGGAATTCGTCAATCCGCTCAATGCGACGCGCCTCAGCATGGTCTTAGGATTTCGCGGCAAACCGCAGCTATCTTGAAGGCATCTGCGGTTTAGGATGCGATGCATTGCGCAGTGACCCAGACACGCTGCGACCTGAATATCGCCCTCTGTGCGCGGTTGATTGACAGGCCAGTATCATCTACTAACATTCGTGTAAGTTTAATTCCGCAATCGGAGTCGATCCTATGGCCTATGCCCACACGCACGAAGCAAACCCCCATTGGTTGCCGCCCAAGCAGGGACAGGCGTTGGAATTTGTGCCAGGTGATGATGGCTGGCCCATCGTTGGTACGACCTTCAAACAGCTAAAAGATCCGGCGGCCTTCACGAAGCACATGGTGGCGACGCACGGTCCTGTTTACCGCGCGCACAGCTTTGGCGGTCGTTTTGTAAGCCTGATCGGCCCGGACGCAAATGAACTGGTTTTGTTTGACCGCGATAAAACCTTCTCATCCGAACAAGGATGGGGACCAGTTCTCAATCTTCTTTTCCCGCGCGGTCTGATGCTGATGGATTTCGAAAAGCATCGCGGTGACCGCAGGACATTGTCGATTGCGTTTAAGCCCGAACCAATGAAGCTTTATGCCAATGCGCTCAATGAAGGCATCTCGACACGGATGGCGGAATGGTCGGGTAAAAGTTTTGAATTCTACCCTGCAATCAAGAAACTCACGCTCGATCTCGCGGCATCATCCTTTCTCGGCATCCCTTGGGGCCCTGACGCCGAAAAAATCAACAAGGCCTTTGTCGATATGGTGCAGGCGTCCATCGGCGTCGTGCGGATTCCCTTGCCGGGAACGCAAATGGGGCGCGGCGTGGCGGGACGCAAGTTTCTGCTCGAATATTTCGGACGCGAAGTGCCAAAGCGCCGTGCGGGTGACGCGCAGGATATGTTCAGCCAGATTTGCCGCGCAACCAATGAAGATGGCGCCCTTTTGAGCGACGATGAAATCATCGATCATATGAACTTCCTGATGATGGCGGCGCATGACACAATCACATCGTCGGCAACATCAATGGTCATGTTGCTCGCCAAAAATCCAGAGTGGCAGGATAAACTCCGTGAGGAAATGGAAGGGCTCGGCGTCAATGGCGACGATTTGCCTTATGAGCGCCTGAACGATCTTGTCTTGACCGATTATGCGTTCAAGGAAAGCCTGCGGATGATCCCGCCGGTGCCGAGCATCCCACGCCGTGCGATCAAGCCGTTTAGCTTTGGCGGCTATGATTTTCCGGCCGGAACCCATGTTGGTATCAATCCAGCCTTTACCCACCAAATGGCCGAATATTGGCCAGAACCCGACAAATTTGATCCGCTCCGTTTTGAACCTGCACAGGTCAAAGCGCGCCATAAATATGCATGGGTTCCCTTTGGCGGCGGCGCACATATGTGTCTGGGGCTTCACTTTGCTTATATGCAGATCAAAATCCTGATGTGGCACATGCTGCGGCACAATCGGATTGAAATCCCCGGTGGCAGCGGCGACAAGTGGCAGGCGTGGCCAATCCCTAAGCCACGCGACGGACTGCCGGTGAGGATTGTCCCTTTGGCATAGTTCTGCACGTTTGTGGGATTAACCCTCTTTGTCGGCGACATTTTAGCCTTTACAGTGCAGTAACCCTTCTACTTTGAGGAGTTTCGCATGCGTAAAGTCACATCTTCAATCCTTCTGGCACTGTCTTTGAGCGCGCTTTCGGCGTGTGGCGGCGATGCTAACAAAACCGCTGCAGATAAGATCGACACCACATTGCTGGGCAAGGGTAATAATAGCGATCCTGCGCTGGCGTCGGCCCTCGAAGATCAGATCATGGTTGATCCTGCATTGTCCGGGCAATCCAATGCCAATGCGATCCGACCCACGAATGAACCGATGCAATCACCCATCCCTCCTGAAGCGGGGACCAATGGCAGCGCTGACCGGCAAACCGTCACATTGGGGCAGCGTGCAGCAGAGCAGGCAAAGATCGATAAAACCAATTTCAATGGCTGTGGTATTGATGTCGATTATTCGATGGCTTGGGCAGCAAAACTCCCTGACGGCCTGTCGCTTTATCCACAAGCACGTGTTGAAGAAGCGGCGGGCAGTGACACGCAGAAATGCAGATTGCGTGCTGTGACGTTTACCAGCAAGGCCGCGCCTCAGGCGCTGATTGACTATTATCTTGGTACGTCAAAGCGCGCGGGATATGTTTCGGGCACGCAAATTGACGGCGCTGATCGCATTGTTGCCGGAACACGCAGTGACGGTGCGGCCTATTACATCATCTTGACCCCTCGGCAGGGCGGCGGCACAGCGGCGGATATTGTGACCAATCGCGGCACTTGATTTCGCTAAATTCGGTTTGCAAGACTCTGTTTTAGCAGGTCCAGTTGTGTTTCATTGCGGCGGTAGAATGTCCATTTCTTGATCCGCTTTGGGATGAGCAATTGCGCATCGACAAGGAGTTTTAGATGTTGTGCTGCGGTGGGTTGCGCCAGACCAAGCTTGTCACCGATAAAAAGCGCGCAAACGCCGTCCTCCACCAAATCACCTGAAACTTGCGGCGGAAAATGTGCGCACGGATCTTTTAACCATCGCAATATGGCCATGCGGTGGGGGTTGGCAATGGCCCGCAGTTGATCACCAAAATCATCGCTCATAGAAAAATATTCACATCGTTATATTACAATATGACAATCTTACTTTATTAAAGCCTCAGGACGCAAGGAGAGTTTCAATGGTTCAGGATCGTGCCTTCAAACAGGTTGATGTTTTTTCAGCGGTGCCGCTTCTGGGGAATCCGGTGGCAGTTGTCCTTGATGGGGCAGGGTTGGATGACGCTGCTATGCTGCGCCTTGCCAATTGGACGAACCTATCCGAAACTACGTTCATTGTTCCAACCACGGACACTGCCGCTGATTATGCAGTCCGCATCTGGACGCCGCAACGTGAATTGCCCTTTGCAGGGCATCCCACTTTAGGAACAGCCTTTGCAGCGTTAGAGGCCGGGCTGGTCAAACCAACAAACAGCAAACTGATCCAGCAATGCGCCGTTGGACTGGTGGAAATTTCAGTTTCTGACGATTGGCGCAACGCGGGATTATCCTTTCGCCTGCCCCGCCACAGCGTTGCTCCTGCAGATGATCATAACGCTTTGGTTATGGCTTTGGGCGGACACGGTGCACTAAAAGGCGCTCCGACCATCGTTGATGTTGGACCGCGCTGGGTCATTGCTGAATTTGCATCGGCAGATGCCGTCGCTCAACTGAAACCCGATCTAAGCGCCATCGCCGATTATAACATCCGAACAGAAACGACGGGCTTAACTATCTTTGCGGAAGCCGGTGATGGGAAGGGCGGGCTGATCGTGCGGTCCTTTGCCCCGACAGACGGATTGATGGAAGATCCGGTGTGTGGCAGCGGCAATGGCGCAGTTGCTGCATACCGCCTGCATACAGGGTCAATCGCTGATGGATCGGCTTATATTGCCCAGCAAGGGGCACAAATGGGGCGCGATGGTTATGTCAGTGTTCGTATTGATGGCACCGACGTCCATATTGGCGGTAAATGCGTCACATGTATCGATGGGAGCGCGCGGCTGTAGCGCAACGGCGCGACTATCGCTAAGGCGAGGCTATGACTCCACTTTTTCCTGTAATGCTTGGCGGCGCAATCGGCGCTGGGCTTCGATATATCACCGCTGTGCTGTTGATGCCGCGCATGCAAAGTGGCTGGCCGTGGGCGACCTTTGCGGTCAACCTGCTAGGCGGATTTGCAATGGGATTGCTCTTTGCGCATCTGATGAAGGGCAATGTTGGGGAAACGACACGCCTGTTTGTTGGCGTCGGTATCCTTGGCGGTTTTACAACATTTTCGGCGTTTAGCCTGGAAAGTTGGCAGATGATTGAGCGCGGAAATTGGGCACTCGCCGGCGGCTATGCTTTGGCATCTGTCATTGGATCTATTATGGCACTTGGTTCTGGAATTTGGATGGCACGGGCATGAGCGACACAGTCCGCACCTTCACGGTTAAACCTGACGATGACGGAATTCGTCTTGACCGCTGGTTCAAACGCCATCTGCCGGATGCCAGTTTCAACATTGTGTCGCGGTGGGCGCGAACAGGCCAGCTGCGTGTCGATGGCAAGCGCGCAACCCCAGGTGATCGGATAGAAGCGGGGCAACAAATCCGCGTACCCCCTGCAGACCCCGTTGCTGAGCGCGAAGGCAAGACCGCGCCGCCACCGCGTAAAAAGAAAGAACGCCCTGAACTGAGCGCGGATGAGACAGCCTTTGCCGAAGCGATGGTCATCCATAAGGATGCTGCCGCTTTGGTTCTGAATAAGCCACCGGGCCTTGCCACGCAGGGCGGGACCAAGACAGACGATCATGTTGACCGTCTGCTCGACGCGCTTTGGTATGAGGTCGATGGCCGGCCAAAACTGGTTCACCGTCTTGATAAGGATACATCCGGCGCGCTGCTCATCGGGCGGACCGCGCGTGCAGCGGGGCATTTTGCCAAAGCATTTTCCAGCCGCACCGCGCGCAAGGTTTACTGGGCAATCATTGTCGGTGTGCCAGAAGTCCATGACGGTATGATTGAGCTCCCCATTGCCAAACAGCCCGGCAGTGGCGGCGAAAAAATGCATGTGAATGAGAAAGAAGGCAGCCCCGCCCGCACCCGTTACCGCGTGATTGAACGTGCTGGAAATGCCGCTGCGTGGGTTGAGCTTCAGCCGTTCACTGGGCGGACACACCAATTGCGTGTGCATATGGCCGCAATTGGTCATCCGATTGTGGGTGACGGCAAATACGGCGGGCGTGATAGTTTTCTAACGGGGTCGATCAGCCGCAAAATGCACCTCCATGCACGGCGTATTCGCGTCGACCATCCTGATGGCGGTCAGATTGACGTGCGCGCAGATTTGCCGCTGCATTTTGCCGAAACCATCGAAGGCTTAGGCTTTGATTTTGAAAAAGGCGACGCGATGGTGCTTGATGAGGTCAAGTTCAAGGATACCCCCGAAGGCAAACGCCGCCTGGCCGCCAACATTGCCAAATCGGCGCGCAAAGACCGCAAAGGGGAACGGCGCGGTCGAGGTCGGACGCGCGATTGATGCAGCCCAATTCTGCTTTCCGCTGGGATGACCGCGATGCGCAGCGTGCTTTTGCCACCGAAGTGAGCTTTGGGACGGTCTTCGCTGCGACCCCCGATGGTCCTCGGGTCGCGCATGTTCCGCTTATTTTTTTGGATGATGATAGGATCGGTTTTCATCTCGCGCGCGGCAATGGCCTCACCAAACATCTTCACGGCGCCGAAGCCTTGTTCGTGATCACAGGGCCTGATGCCTATATCAGTCCTGATTGGTCAGGATTGGACGATCAAGTGCCCACTTGGAATTATCTTGCGCTAGAGCTTCAAGGGCCTGTGGTGAAAATGGATCAAGACGGCTTGATCGCACAAGTGGACGCCCTTTCAGCGCTGCATGAAGCACGCCTTGCACCAAAGCCTGAATGGACGCGTGACAAGATGAGTCCGGGCCTTTTTGACAAAATGCTGGGCGCGATCGTTGGTTTTGAAATGCGGGTGACGGCGTGGCGCGAAACAGCGAAACTGAGCCAGAACAAAGCCGCCGTACCGCGTGAGAAAATCGCCGATGCGCTAGGCGCTAACGGACAACAGTCCGTGGCATTGCTGATGCGGCAACTATCCAAATGAAGCGCCTTGCTTTGTTCGACTGCGATGGAACACTTGTCGACAGTCAGCATAATATTTGTTTGGCGATGGAACATGCCTTTGCCGCTGCGCGTCTTGATCCCCCGTCGCGCAGCGCAACCCGACGCGTTGTTGGTCTCAGTTTGATTGAAGCGATGCAGGTTTTGTTGCCGGATGCCGACACTGCGCAACACGCGGCCTTGGCCCACGACTATAAAAATGCGTTTCATAGCTTACGCGGACAAGGCATGATCGAAGAACCGTTGTTTGACGGGATCGCGGATTGCCTCGATATGTTGGAGGCAGAGGGGTGGTTGCTTGGCGTTGCGACCGGAAAATCGGACCGCGGATTGGCGCTCTGTCTTGACCATCACGGACTGCGAAACAGGTTTGTAACCCTGCAAACAGCGGACCGCCATCCGTCAAAGCCGCATCCATCAATGGCCTATCAGGCAATTTCGGAAGCTGGGGCATCGCCTGAAACCACAGTGGTGATTGGCGATACCAGTTTCGATATGATGATGGGCATCGCGGCCGGCACCCGGTCTTTGGGTGTTGATTGGGGATATCATGATGCGCACGATTTGATTGACGCTGGGGCGTACCGCGTGATTGACCATCCCGAATATATTTTGGAAGCTTTGGCATGAATAATGGCGAAGAATTGGCGAAAAAGCGCTTCATGGCGCTAAATATGGTGCGCTTGGCAGCAATTGGCATTGTTATGGCGGGTATCGCCAACATCAGTGGTAAACTCCTGCCCGACCTGACTCCGTGGCTGGGCTATCTTTTGCTGACCATCGGCGCTGTTGATTATTTCATCGTACCCATCTTCCTCAAACGGCGTTGGCGCACGCCCGACGCATGAAGCGATTTTACAAGCAGGTCACAGTGTCAGAAGCGCGCGGCATCTTGCTCGACGCGCGGCCCGTGCGCACGCCTAAGAAAGCCTTGTTGATATTGCCAAATGATGGGTTGGCCAATGCAGTGGCAGAGGAATGGCGTGCGCAGGGGGATAAGATCGACCTCCGCAGTATGAAGATCACGGGCCTTGCCAATGCTGCTATTGACGTGATCACGCCGGACGCCGCAACCTTTGCGGCCAGCCTTGCCATCTACGGTGAAAGTGATGTTCTGTGTTACCGCGCGAATGATCCGCCAGATTTGGTTGCGCGCCAATTGGATCATTGGGAACCCATTCTTGACTGGGCGCAAACGCGTTACGGTGTTACTTTTGCGCGGATCAGCGGCATCATGCACCAGCCACAGCCACCTGAAACGCTGCACCGCCTTGCTGCGGCCATTGGGGCACGAACGCCGTTTGAACTGGCAGCGTTATCGCATATCGTAACGATTAATGGATCGCTGGTGATTGCGCTTGCCTTGATCGAAGGCGCAATTGCGGCAGACGCAGCATTTGATGCCGCGCATCTTGATGAACTGTGGCAGGTTGAAAAATGGGGCGAGGACAGCTTTGCCACCCAAGCCCGCGAAGCACACCGTGGTGATTTTCTTTCAGCTTGCCGGTTCTTGAACCTGTTGAACGGGTAAGGGCATTTCAGCGGCGGTGGGCAAAAACCAGCGCGCGATGACAAGGCCACCAACCGCGAGCATGATAGCATCCGCTACGAATGCGTATAGCGCATATGTCCAGTCCTGATGCATCCAGACAGGCTGGCCCAGATTGATCAGCGCTGATCCAGCAACCGCAAATCCAATAACGAGCTGAGCGCGTGATGCAAAATCGGGAATGCGACGGTCCAGGCGGCTCAGCGCGAAACCCAAAATAAGGCAGACGATAAATTCCTGCACAAAGCCATTAATCATCGCCGACACGTCTTCAGTACTGTATCCCTTGCTGTTGTAATGGACGGTGGCAACAGGCCCTTTGCCGTACATCACCGTGCCTTCGGCGCTTGAAGGAGACGGGATCATATAGGTGCCTGTGCCCGTCGTGTTCAGGTGGGTTGCAAGCGCGCTTTGCACGGCCGCCTGTTCAACTTCTCCGGCAGATTTATACTGGATCATACCCAGCGGCGTCGCGTAAAACACAAACCCGGTCATAAACATGGCAATGGCAGCAACAAAGGCGCCCAGACTAATTTTGAACATGGTTCTCTCCCCTGATAATGAAAAGAGGCTAAGCGTATTAGGCAGCGGGTCAAGCGGTTTTGGTAAGGCCGCGTACAAAGCCAATCAGGCCGGTTTGGCGGCTGCGTTTCAGGCGTTCGGCCAGAAGGATGGAGCGTACTTTTTCAAAACAGATCTGCGCATCATCATTGACCAGAACATAGTCATAACCATCCCAGTGGCTGATTTCAGAGGCGGCACGCGCCATCCGCGCGGTGATAACCTCTTCGCTATCGGTTCCGCGCGCGCGCAGGCGGCGTTCCAATTCTTCGATTGAGGGTGGGAAGATGAAAACGCGCACGACATCGCCGCCCGCCAATTGATACAATTGCTGTGCACCCTGCCAATCAATGTCGAACAGGACATCACGACCAGCGGAAAGTGCTTTTTCCACTGCAACATGGGGGGTTCCGTAACGGTGGCCAAAAACATGTGCCCATTCAAGGAACGCGCCCTCAGAAACCATTTCCTTGAACTTTGCGGTGTCGACGAAATGATAGTCTTGGCCGTCGGCTTCACCGGGGCGCATGGGCCGGGTGGTTGCGGAAACCGACATTTCCAGACCTGCGTCAGACGCCAATAGCTTCCGCGCGATCGTTGATTTTCCAGCGCCCGAGGGGGAAGACACGATAAACAAAATACCGCGCCGTTTGAATTTGAAAGGATCATTGGGTGTCGCGTCTGCCATAGTTGCTCTTGCATCGCCGCGCGCTTGGCGTCAATCATGTGGGCCTATGGAAATATCACGAAAATATTGGTTCGGTGTGTTGGCGGTTTTCGCAGGCGCTACTTTTATCCTTTTGGGAATGGACCGCCCGCTCATTTGTACTTGCGGCACAGTGAAGCTGTGGGAAGGCGTGGTGAACGGCCCGGGGAACAGCCAACATATCAGTGATTGGTATAGTTTTAGCCACGTTATCCACGGGTTCATATTCTACGGACTTGGGGCGTGGTTGCTCCGCACGAAGCCGCTTGGCCTGCGATTGATCATCGCCTGCATGCTCGAACTCGCTTGGGAAATCTCCGAAAATAGCCCCGCCGTCATTGATCGTTACCGTCAAGCGACGATGGCTGTCGGCTATTCAGGTGATTCAATCCTGAATTCAATCAGCGATGGCGGCTGTATGATGCTAGGGTTTTTTGTGGCAAGCCGTTTGCCTTGGAAAATTACCCTTGGACTCGCCATTCTTTTTGAACTGTTCACGCTCTGGATGATCCGCGATAATTTGACACTCAACATCCTCATGCTGGTGTCGCCATTGGACGCGGTGCGGGTGTGGCAGGCGGGAGCCTAAGCTTTAGCACCCGCGACAAAGGCATCAATGGCTGTTGCTAGTACGGTCAACGGCACGCCGCCGGTTTTCACCACCGCATCATTAAACGCCGCTGCATCAAATTTGTCGCCCAATGCCGTGCGTGCCGTTTCGCGCAGGCGGAGAATTTCGTTGTGGCCCACCTTGTAGCCACAGGCCTGTCCGGGTGAGACGCTGTAACGATCCGTTTCGCTGCGCATTGAATTTTCCCCGCGCCCTGTGTTTTCCACTAGGAAACGGATTGTTTGTTCACGCGTCCAGCGCATGGCATGCAACCCCGTGTCAACGATCAGGCGGCACGCGCGGAACTGTTGCGCTTGCAAATAACCGAGTTGGCTCAGCGGATCGCTCGCATAAAGCCCCGCTTCATCACACAGCTGTTCTGAATAGAGCGCCCAGCCTTCGATAAAGGCATTGAACCCCATCAACGAAGAGATGAGCGGAATATCTTTGCTATTTTCTGCCAGATACGCACCCTGCCAGGCATGCCCCGGAATCCCTTCATGTGCAGTGAGGGTCGACAGCTGATATTTGGGCCACAGGCTGGTTGATTTGAGGTTGATGTAATAAATTGCGGGACGTGACCCATCAAGTGAGGCGAAGTTCATATAGCCAAGCGACGCGCCGTCCTGAATATCCTCTGGCACGCGTTTGATGACCAATGGGGCCTTCAGGTTCATGTGGGTGATCTGCGGCATCAGTGTGCGCTGCGCCGCGACTTTTTCATTACAATAAGCGATCAAAGCGGCGCGGCCCTCAGGCGTGTCAGGATAGATTTGGGTTGGGTCCTTGGTCAACGCGAGCGCGCGTTCTCCGACTGTGCCTTTGGTCATGCCTTGTGATTTCAAGATCGCATCCATCCGTGATTGGATCATCTTATTCTGTTCAATCCCAATCGCATGAATCTCCTGCGGGCTAAGATTGGTTGTTGTGCCGAGTTTGAGGGCATAAGCATAATAAGCTTCCCCGTCGGGCAAGCGGTGCACGCCCGGCGTGTCTGGCGCGCTCGCCGTCGCTTTGGTCAGCGCTGCAATCTGACGCGCAATTGCCGGATAGATGAGCTGTTCGACCATCCTGATCGTGCGCGCTTCCCAATTGCCCTTTAGCCCTGCCTTTCGCACGCTTGCAGTCAGCGAGGTGACAAGACCCTGCTGACCAGCAGGCGTTTTACGGTATTCATCTAATTGCCCAAGCGCGGCCTTGGCGATGAAGTTTGGCGGCATAACCCCGCGTGCTCCGTCGCGCGTGATCTGGGCTGGTTCCTGATCCAGCACGCGCGCCATTGCGGCGGTGCGCGCCAAATAAGCTTCGGCATCTGCCGCCGTTTTGATCTGAGGTTGCGAATTGAGGAATTCTGGAATGCTTGTGACAGCGCCGTCTTGCTGCGTCACGGGATACGGCGTGGCACCGCCAAAAAATCCACCTGCAGCGCCGCCGTAAAAAAATTTTGTGCCCTCAACCCCGCGTTCAGCGGCATATTTGACGGTGTCATAGCGGATCTGATCTGCGGGTTTTAGCGTCGCGCGGTTCACCGTGGAAAGGCGGGTGAGCATGGATTTAACATGCGCAGTCCATTTTGCTTCTCCAGCTGGAGAGCTGTCTGAAAGCCGCGATTTCAGAGCAAGCCTAGCACCTGAATCGAGGCTCAGGCCGGTAGCTTGTTCAGGCGCAAGCCGCAAAATTTCCTCTGAAAACGCCGCAAGCATATTTGAAAAGCGCGTGGAGGGTGTTGCGGCCGTGTGTGTTGCGGCGCTGAGAGCGGTTGGAAAGGATGAAAGTGCAGCCGTTGAAAGCGCAGAAACCAAGGCAGTCCGCCGGTTGATCGTCAATGCGTTGGAGATCATGATACGTTTCACCTTCTAGTGGAATTTGCAGCGAGTATGGCACGGTATAGAATTGGCGCAACTGGTACTGGTAGATGCGATCAGACGTTGGTCGAAAGCGGCGCTATCGTCCAACCATGTCCGCGGGCCGCACCAACTGGTCAAAACGGGCGGCGTCAATCAATCCAAGCGCCAAACCAGCTTCTTTCAGGGTCAACCCCTGCATATGCGCATGTTTGGCAATTTTTGCGGCATTGTCATAACCAATTGCTGGTGCAAGCGCGGTGACAAGCATCAGTGACCGGTCAACCAACGCGGCGATGCGGTCGCGGTCTGGTTCAAGGCCGTCAACACAGCGCGCGGCGAAACTTTCCATCCCCGTGCTCAACAAATCAATCGAGCGCAGAACATTGGCACCGATCATCGGTTTGAAGACATTCAGTTCCAAATGACCCTGCATCCCGCCCACAGTCACTGCACTGTGATTGCCGATGACTTGTGCTGCCACCATCGTCAGCATTTCGCACTGCGTCGGGTTGACCTTACCGGGCATGATCGAACTGCCCGGTTCATTTTCAGGCAGGATGAGTTCACCCAAGCCAGAGCGCGGGCCGCTGCCCAACAATCGGATGTCATTGGCAATTTTGGTGAGTGCGACGGCAAGTGTATTGAGCCGCCCGGACAGATCAACCAACACATCATGACTTGCCAACGCTTCAAATTTATTGGGCGCGGTGACGAAGGGTATTGCCGTTATCTGGGCAATTTCGGCGGCAATGGCGACGTCAAATCCCTTTGGCGCGTTAAGGCCGGTTCCCACCGCCGTACCCCCTTGGGCAAGGCGGATCAGGGCCTGATCAACCATCGGTTCGGTGCGGATCCGGCACAGGCGTATTTGTGCGTAATAGCCGGAAAATTCATCACCGAGGGTCAACGGGGTTGCATCCTGAAGATGGGTCCGCCCAATCTTGACAATAGATTGCCACTGGGTCGCCTTGTCCAACAATGCGTCTTCCAACTGCTGCAAGGCGGGCATCAGGCGCTGTTTCATTTCCAAGACTGTCGCAATGTGCATGGCCGTTGGAAAACTGTCGTTCGACGATTGCGCCATGTTGACGTGGTCGTTGGGGTGAACTGGGACCTTGCCACCGCGCGTTCCCGTCAGCCGTTCATTGGCGATCCCGGCGATCACCTCATTCACATTCATGTTGCTCTGCGTGCCGGACCCCGTTTGCCAGATGGAGAGCGGGAATTGATCATCAAATTCGCCCGCCGCCACATCGCCCGCCGCCGCCTCAATCGCATCGGCAAGGGCGCTATCCAGCCCGTGGCTCCTGTTCACCCGCGCCGCTGCCTGCTTCACAATCGCCAGTGCGTGGATAATCTCAATCGGCATGCGTTCACGCGCACCAAAGGGGAAATTGGTAATGCTGCGCTGGGTCTGCGCGCCCCAATATGCGGCCTCTGGCACTTCAATAGGTCCAAAACTGTCTGTTTCGATCCTAAAAGCGTTCACTGGACTATTTCTTTCGACCGAAATCAACCGACACGACGTTTGACCCGTCCTCAACGGGCACAGCAACGGGGCGATCATTTTCTGCCTGTGCGTGTGCGACAGGTTCGCTGCCATCGAGCTGCACATGAAATTGCAAAACGAAATCAACCGCAGGATCATGAAACGCCGTGATCGCGGCAAAGGGGATATAGAGCTTTGACGGGATACCGCTAAAAGTCAGGCCGACTTCAAACCCTTCTTCCGTAACTTTCAAATCCCAAAATTTATTTTGCAGAACAACCGTCATTTCATCAGGGAATCGTTCGGTCAGGCTGCGCGGGATCGATACGCCGGGCGCGCCCGTTTTGAACGTGATGAAAAAATGGTGCGCGCCGGGCAAATCCCCATTGGACCCTATCTGGCCAAGCACACGGCCGACAACCGCACGGAGTGCATCCTGCACAATTTCGTCATAAGCGATCAGGCTGTCTGGTGTATCTTCTGTCATAATAGGTCCAGTTGAACGCAGAAGGCCGACCGGTCAAGATATTGCGCATATGCGGGATGGCGTTATAGGCGCTTCATCATGCGCACAGGCTCAATTCACCGCAAGACGAATGAAACGTCCATAGATGTTGAGGTTAACCTCGACGGCTCCGGCCTGTATCAGGTTTCGACCGGGATTGGTTTTCTCGACCATATGCTCGAACAGCTATCACGCCATTCCTTGATTGATTTGACTGTGAAGGCTGTGGGTGACCTCCACATCGATCAGCACCACACTACTGAAGATACCGGCATTGCGATTGGCGAGGCGGTTTTGGCGGCACTTGGCGATAAAAAAGGCATTACCCGTTACGGCGATGCTTATGCCCCAATGGACGAAACACTGACGCGCTGTGCACTCGATATTTCGGGGCGGCCCTATTTGGTCTGGAAAGCTGAACTGACGATGCCGCAGCTTGGTGCTTGGGACACCGAACTGATTGAACATTGGTTCCATAGTTTTGCAGGGGCTGCGGGCATCACGCTCCATATTGAAAATCTCTACGGCACCAACAATCACCACATTGTCGAAAGCTGCTTTAAGGCCTTGGCCCGCGCGTTGCGGATGGCGGTTGAAATTGACCCACGAAAGGCTGATGCGGTGCCATCAACCAAGGGGATCCTTTGACGTGGGGCGCTGCGTTGCGCTGGTTGATTACGGCGCTGGCAATCTCCAATCGGTCCGCAATGCCTTAAAAGCGGCGGGCGCTGAAAATATCATAGTGACTGCTGATCCTGATGCGGTGCGCGGTGCAGATCATATTGTTCTGCCCGGTGTAGGAGCATTTGCACACTGTATGAGCGCGCTTTCGTCGATTGATGGCATGGTCAATGCTTTGAACGATGCCACAGGCGCAGGAGGAAAGCCTTTCCTTGGTATTTGCGTGGGTATGCAATTGATGGCTGATGCGGGGGAGGAACACGGCCGTCACGCCGGCCTTGGCTGGATTTCAGGCACAGTGCGGATGATGAAGCCGAGCGACTCTGCAATCAAAATACCCCATATGGGCTGGAACGATGTGATCCCGGTTGGCGCTCATCCTTTGATCGAAGTCGGAGAGGCCTATTTTCTGCACAGTTTTGCTTTTGAAGGTGATGACGTTCTGGCGACAACCCAACACGGCGCGTCTATTGTGGCGGCAATTGGTAAGGATAATCGGATCGGCGTGCAGTTTCACCCTGAAAAAAGCCAATCCTACGGCCTTCAATTTCTATCCCGTTTTCTGGAGTGGCGACCATGAGCCTGATCGTTTTTCCGGCGATTGATCTGAAAAACGGGCAGGTTGTCCGTTTGGCAGAGGGCGACATGGACCGCGCAACGGTCTACGGTGATGATCCAGCAGCGCAAGCGATGCTGTTTGCTGCGGCTGGTGCAGAATATCTCCACGTGGTTGATCTTGACGGCGCGTTCGCCGGGCACCCCGTGAATGCCAACGCTGTTGAAAGCATCGTCAAAACATTCCCGGGGCACGTGCAGCTTGGTGGCGGTATTCGCGACCGCGCAGGAATTGAGCGCTGGTTTGATTTGGGGGTGTCACGCGTGGTGATCGGAACCGCAGCGCTTGATCATCCTGAACTGGTACACGCAGCGGCGCGCGATTTCCCCGGTGGTATTGTCGTTGCCGTGGATGCGCGTGACGGCATGGTCGCGACGAAGGGCTGGGCGAATGTCTCCACCGTGTCGATTGTCGATATGGCACGCAGGTTTGAAGATGCTGGGGTCGCGGCACTGCTGTTTACAGATGTCGGACGCGACGGAATGCTGAAGGGGTGCAACATCGAAGCGACCGTTGATCTCGCGCGCAGTACTGATATTCCCGTGATCGCCAGCGGCGGCGTGGCGGGAATCAGTGATATTCGCATGCTTGCCATCCACGCTTGTGACGGCATCGAAGGCGTGATTACCGGACGTGCGCTTTATGATGGGCGGCTTGATTTGACCGCCGCTTTAGCATTGGCAGCCGTATGACGGTGCGCGTTCGCGTGATTCCCTGTCTCGATGTTGCGGGCGGGCGCGTCGTGAAGGGCGTCAATTTTGTTGATCTGCGCGATGCAGGGGATCCGGTGGAGGCCGCACGCGCTTATGATGCGGCAGGTGCAGACGAACTCTGCTTCCTAGACATCACAGCAAGCCATGAAGGCCGTGATACCATTTTGGATGTTGTCATGCGCACCGCGGAGGTGTGTTTCATGCCGCTCACCGTTGGCGGCGGGGTGCGTTCCGCCGAAGATGCGCGGGCGTTGCTTTTGGCTGGCGCGGATAAGGTTGCCGTGAATTCAGCTGCAGTGGCGCGACCCGAACTCGTTGCCGATATTGCGGACCGTTTTGGCAGCCAATGCGTCGTTGGTTCAGTTGATGCTCGCGCCGTAGGGTCGGGGCGGTGGGAGGTTTTCACCCATGGCGGACGGCGGCCCACAGGGATTGATGCAGTCGCGCATGCCCGGAACCTAGCCGCACTTGGCGCAGGCGAATTGCTGGTGACGAGCATGGACCGTGACGGGACACGCGACGGATATGACCTTGATCTGATCAGAACCATCGCTGATTCCGTCAGTGTCCCCGTTGTCGCCAGTGGCGGGGTCGGTACCTTAAACCATCTGGTCGAAGGCGTCACAAAGGGGCATGCGAGCGCCGTTTTAGCAGCGTCAATTTTTCACTTTGGAGATTGGAGCATAGCAGACGCCCATTTGGCATTGGCACAGGCAAACGTGCCGGTGCGGCATCCCATGCGGCGCGGTTAATCCGTCGCTTTTTTTGCGCCACTTTTATTTCTCTTATTAACCACTGAGTCAGTAGGGATTCATGTTGAATCCTGCTATAGAGCTTGAGAGTGCATCGATTCGATTAACTTTGATGTATTTTGCTCGGCGTACAGGGGTAGTAAATGAAAAATTTTATTGTGGGGGGCTGCCTCGCGGTAGTTCTAATATTTTGTTCAGAAACCGCGCTTGCCGCGACTCAAGCTGCGGCCCAGCCAGTGGTCGCAAGCGCCAGTGACGACATTCCAGAGCCAACTGATCTCGCACTCTTTTTGATTGGGGTTGCAGGTTTGGTGATTGGACTGCGTTCGGGACGCACACGTCTGCGCCAAAACGAAGAGCAATAGGCTTGACGCCCTAAGGTCGCCTGCGCCACATGCGTTTGTCATGACCGATATTCTGCACACGCTTGAAAACACGATAAAAGACCGCCTGTCTATGGACCCGGCATTGTCTTATGTTGCGAAATTGAGCGCTGCTGGTCGCGCCAAAATTGCGCAAAAAGTGGGTGAGGAAGCCGTTGAGACGGTTATAGCCGCGATGACGGGAAATGCTGCGGATGTTACCTGCG
>JBEBKH010000026.1:0-22631 GCA_040079575.1 Chakrabartia sp.
TTGATGGCATCAATATTATGATGGAACAACAATCGCTTGGCTCTGCAAAGGCGGTTGATGCGTGGTTGGAAAAACTGGACGGATTCCCCACAACCTTTGCGGGGGTCGTTGAGAAAATCAGGTCTGACCGTGCCGCAGGGTGTATGCCGCCTCGGGCATTGCTCGAAAAAACGCTCCCTATTCTTGATGCGTTTCTTACCGGCAGGCCAGCCGATCATCCCATGATGCTGAATTTATCATCGCGGACAGCGGATGCAGGTCTGTCTCGCCGTATTCGGACAATGGCCCAACGCCGGGCGCTTACCTCTCTGCAAAAAAGAGCGCGTCCTGCGATCGCTTCGTTGCGTGCTGAAATTGCGTCAATGGTTCCACTCGGCCGTCCGGAAGCGGGCATTTGGGCGCAACCAATGGGTGCCGAATTTTACGCCGCCAATGTTCGCGCACTCGGCGATACGCAGCTTTCACCCGATGACATACACAAGATAGGCGTTGATGAAATTGCGCGTATTGCCGATGAGATGAACAGTTTGCTGACCAAACAGGGAATGCGCGAAGGCTCGATTGGCGCGCGGATGGCTGCGCTTGCCAAAGATCCCAAAAATCAATTCGCAGACAGCGATAGTGGGCGCGCCGCGCTTTTAGACTATGTCCGAAGCAAGGTCAGCGCAGTGGAAGCGCGCTATAGTGAACTTCTGCCAGCAGCGCTCATTCCGCGCCAATCGCTTGTCGTTAAACGGGTTCCAGAAGCCACACAAGATAGCGCACCCGGCGGGTTTTACGACGGCCCTTCCCTTGATGGTTCGCGGCCCGGCACCTATTGGATCAACTTGCGTGATATGAGCGGTGTTCCGCGTTTTCGACTGCCAACGCTCAGCTATCATGAGGGCGTTCCAGGCCATCATACGCAAGGCTCAATTTCTGCAGCACTTGGTACCGCCCCACTGCTTATTCGTATTGCCAGCTTTAACGCTTATCAGGAAGGCTGGGCGCTGTACGGCGAACGCTTCATGGCCGAACTCGGGGCGTATGAAAATGATCCGCTGGGCGATCTGGGGCGATTGCAGGACGAATTGTTCCGTGCAGTTCGCCTTGTAGTTGACACTGGGCTTCACCACAAAAGGTGGACGAGAGAACAGGCCATTCGCACAATGCGCGATGTTACTGGCGTTGCGGAAAGCCGAGTAACGGCGGAAATTGAACGCTATATGGCATGGCCTGGTCAAGCCCTTGGCTATAAACTTGGACAGCTCCGCTTGCTAGATATGCGCGCAAAATACCGCGCAAAAAATGGCAAAAATGCTGATGATAAGGAATTTCATGCCACGGTTTTAGGGCAAGGGGCAATGCCGCTCGACCTGATTGAGAACCGATTGGAATTGGGTTAAGTTTATCGAAGATGCGACGCCATTGACCACCAGTCGGGAGGACAATTGTCAAGCGCCTGATCACGTAGATCGCTGTTTTGATAGAGGGAAAAGCATGTCGCGCCCGACCCCGACATCCGTGTCAGAATAGCACCTTCTTGCGCCTTCAAAAAATCACAAACAGTGCCAATCAAGGGCACGATGCCAAGCGCAGGCGTTTCCAAGTCATTACGCCCCGCCAGCGCAGCCGACAACGCATCACAGCATTGCAATGCACCGCGATCAACCCCGTCCCACGCCTCAAATACTGCTCTCGTTGGACAGGCGATAAGCGGATTGATGAGCAGTATAGGCAATCCCTTTATCGACGTCTCGTCAACAGGGTGCAGCTGTTCACCTACCCCCTCTCCGCGCACTGCATGAGATTGAATACATGCGGGAACATCGGCCCCCAACATTTTTGCAATGTCGTATAATACAGCCGGATCAGCCTTAATATTCCAATGACGCACCAACAATCGCAGCACTGCAGCCGCATCGGCCGATCCCCCGCCAATCCCTGCTGCAACCGGCAATCGCTTATCCAACGTCAGCGCCGCACCCTGTTCAATATGATAGGCGCGCTGAAGGGCGTAGGCCGCGCGCAGTACAAGATTGTCTACCCCCGTCGATAAGCCTTCAGAAAAAGGGCCAATTATTGAAAGCGTTAATGCTGATGCTGGTGCAACGGAGAGAATGTCCCCATCATCTGCAAAGGCAAAAAGCGTTTCGATCTTGTGATAACCATCGGCGCGCCGTTCGCGCACATGGAGTGCGAGGTTGATTTTGGCATATGCAATTTCACTATTCTCAAACACAGGCATCATTATTTCATCTGCTCGGAACGTAAGCCAATATCCACTTTCTCTATCAGCCGGTTTGCGATGTCGCCCTCGGCCTGTAGCAAGGCGGCTTGCCACGCATAACGTGCGTCTACCTTACGCCCTGTCACCCAATATGCATCGCCCAAATGTTCGCTAAGCGCGGCTTCCGTCGGTTCTGCCGCAACCGCGCGTTCTAAGGTAATGACAGCAAGATCATGTTTCCCAGCTACAAAATAAGCCCAACCAAGCGAATCTGTTATGGCAGGATCATCGGGTTTGAGGAGGCTTGCCTTTAAGATAAGCGCCGTTGCCTCAGCGATGTTTTCACGACGATCAAGCATAGCATAACCGAGATAATTGAGTGCACTGGGCTGATTGGGGGCAAGGTCCACTGCCTTTTGCAATGCCAATTTCGCATCATTCCAAAGGCCAGCACGTTCAAGCGCGCCGCCCTTTAAAAACCAGAGCACCCAAAGCGCCGATTGATCATCAGATTGCTCAGCCAACGTTATGGCACTGGAGTAAGCATCCGCTGCATCCACATCACGCTTCAAACGTTGCAGCAATTCACCGCGTTGCACCTGTTCATTCACGCCTGCCTTGGGGGCATTGGCACGTACCGTGGCAAGTGCAACCGCATCGTCATTACGCCCCAGTTTTTCCAACGCTTTGAGACGAATTTGATCAAATTCAGCGCGGTAGACTAGGCTTGGAGCTATTCGTTCAGTTGCGCTCAACGCTGCGGCGTCCAAAGAAACAGCAAGAAGCGCTTGCGCCTCTATCAGGGCCACATATTCACTGTGCGGGTCCAATGTCCTCGCAAACCGAGTCATGGTCAACGCGAACGCGGGTGCACGATCTCGCAACAGGTCAGCGGCGATACGAGCATAAAGCTGAGCAACACCTTGCGGCGCTGACGACACCAATCCTGGAAGACGCCTCCCAGCCTCAAGCATCTCCCTTGCTGCTTCAGACGTCGGATCTTGCCCCAACAGTAAGTCGCGAGCACCATCTATATCTTTTGAACGCTGCAGGGTCGCGGCGGCACTAACCCGCAAGGAAATTAACCGCGTGTTGGTGCTGGCGAATGATTTGACGATTGTCACACCCTCTGCATGTTTGCCCGTTGCCATGAGCAAAAGTGCGCGCTGTTCGCCTGAATATCCGATTGTCAGTCCATTTGGCTCTGCAAGATCGAGCGCTGCCAAAGGATTGTCCTCTCGCGCAGCCATCGCGACCCATGCTTTAAGGATTGGTGCTGCAAAGCTAAAATTCTGATCTTGTTCAATGCCGTCGATGATCAGCCGCGCGCCGCGTAAATCACCTTTGATCAATCGTTCGCCGAACAACAACAATCTCGCGTCGCCCGGCAGAGCGCCTGCCTGTTGCAATTGCAAAGCGGCGCGCACTGCCAAAGCCATGTCACCAGCCCGAATGGCCTCTCGGTAAGCGTGCAAGCCAATGATTTTGTTGCCCGGTTCCGCCGTCATCGCCGCGGCGTAACCCGCAGCGATCTGAGTTTCCGGAACGTCTGGTTGGCCAAGCCGCGCTTGCATATAATGGCTCAACGCGGAACGTTGATCCACTTTTGCCTGAACGTGTGAAGTCCAGAAGAACGCGACTATGGCAAAGCCACTACATATTCGGGTAATTGGGTCCACCACCACCCTCCGGCGTTACCCAGTTTATGTTCTGAGTCGGATCTTTGATATCGCAGGTTTTGCAATGAACACAGTTTTGCGCATTGATCTGAAGACGCGGTTGCCCTTCTTCCTTACCAACAATTTCATAAACTCCCGCAGGGCAATATCGCTGTTCAGGGGCATCATAAAGCGCGAGGTTGACGTCCACCGGTATTGACGCATCTTTAAGCGTCAAATGGCAGGGTTGATCCTCTTCATGATTGGTGTTTGACAGAAAAACCGAAGACAGCCTGTCAAAACTAAAAACGCCATCGGGTTTTGCATAAGTAATGGGTTTGGCGATATCCTTGCGCCACAATCCTTCATTGTCAGGATGGTGCTTCATCGCAATCGGCAAGCCGATTTTCAGCGTGCGCATCCACATATCGATCCCGCTCAATATTGTTCCAGCCCATCCGCCAAATTTGGCAACGGCTGGCTCTGCGTTCAGAACCAGTTTAAGTTCTTTTGCAATCCAGCTGTCATTGACGGCGGGCTGATAGGCGGTCAGCTCATCATGAGCGCGTCCAGCTCCGAGCGCGGCAAAGACAGCTTCAGCTGCAAGCATGCCTGACTTCATAGCAGTATGACTGCCCTTAATGCGGGGAACATTCACAAAACCAGCAGAACAGCCGATCAAGGCCCCGCCAGCAAACGCCAGTTTGGGAATAGATTGCCAACCGCCCTCATTGATCACCCGCGCACCGTAGGAAACCCGCTTCCCGCCTTCAAGGATTTTGCGGATTTCTGGATGCTGTTTCCACCGCTGAAATTCTTCAAACGGAAAAAGATGCGGGTTTTTATAATCAAGCGCGACGACGAAGCCGAGCGCGACCTGACCATTCGCCTGATGATAGAGGAAACCACCGCCCCATGCGTCATCTAGCGGCCAGCCTTGCGTATGAATGACGCGGCCAAGGACATGGTTTTCTGGTTTAATGTCCCAAAGCTCTTTCATACCAAGACCGTAAACTTGAGGTTGGCAATTTGCCTCAAGGTTGAATTTGGCTCTGATCTGTTTGGTCAAATGCCCGCGCGCGCCCTCAGCAAATAAGGTATATTTGGCGTGCAGTTCCATCCCTGGTTGATAGTCGCCTTTATGGCTGCCATCACGGGCAACGCCCATATCACCTGTCGCAACGCCTTTGACCGAACCATCGTCATTATAAAGGATTTCAGCCGCTGGAAAGCCTGGAAAAATCTCGACGCCTAACGCTTCGGCTTGTTCCCCAAGCCAGCGGCACAAATTTCCGAGCGATCCTGTGTAGCAGCCCTTGTTGGTAAGGAGCGGCGGCATCATCAGATGAGGAAGAGAATATTTCTTGTTCGCGCTAAGCACCCAGTGCCAATTGTCCGTGACCGTAACATCGGCCATCGAACACCCACTTGTTCGCCATTCAGGGAGCAATTCGTCGAGTGCCTTCGGATCTACGACCGCGCCAGATAGAATATGCGCACCAATTTCAGACCCTTTTTCAAGGATGCAGACAGAAGTGTCAGCTGACAGTTGTTTTAGGCGGATCGCCGCTGCCAAACCTGCTGGGCCACCACCAACGATGACAACATCATACTCCATCGATTCCCGTTCATTCATGCTTCTCTTCCTTCATCCGGGCAGAATTGATCCAATCCATCGCTACTCTGCCTCTTTCTAGCAGATAGCGCGCCATTGTCCGTTGACCAAGTCGCTTTCGCACCCTCTAGAACGCGTTGTGAATGATCTTGCAATACTTGATGATCCGCGCGCCATTGCCAGCACCCTTCAATGGTGGGCAGACGCCGGTGTCGACATGCTTGTTGATGAAGAACCGCGCATATGGACTGGGCGGCTTGAATCGACTCCGCAGTCTGCAATGGCTGCCCCCGTTGGTCTGCCAACAACGCTTGTTGATTTGGTGGCGTGGATGGCGACGACGGATGAATTTTCGTCGATTGCCCCACCAGAGCGCAGAATTTCGCCCTTTGGAACGCCGGGATCTCCCGTCATGATCCTCACCGACACTCCTGAAGCAAGTGACGTGGATGCGGGTATGCTATTTTCAGGGGAGCTTGGGGCATTGTTTGATAAGATGCTTGCAGCGCTTCGCCTTGATAGAAGCCGCATTTACTGCGCGTCACTCTCCCCTGCCCGCCCTTTGTCAGGGCGGATTGATGAGATATTGCTGCCACGCCTTGCTGAAATTGCGCGCCATCATATCCATTTGGCAGCCCCAAAACGCGTCTGGTTACTTGGGCAAACGACGAGCCGTGCGCTGTTGGGGATGGATGATGTTGCTGCGCGCGGAAAGTTACATTTAATTAACCATGAAGGCCACATTGTGGAAAGTGTCGTGAGTATCCACCCGCGACGTTTGATCCAAAGTCCGCAAAGAAAAGCAGATGTTTGGATCGATATGCAAAGATTGGTCGAGGGAATAGAAACGTGAAATTGAAAGCTCTCCTTTTTTCGGCACTGTTTTTGCCTCTATCTGCGCCTGCAATGGCGGCTGAACCCCAAAGTGCCTCGGCGCGGTCTTATTCGCCCCAGCTTGGCTCTCAGGCGCGGGAACGGTATCGCGATATTTTTGCGGCAATCAATTCAGGTCTTTGGACAGACGCCGCCAATAAACTCGCTGCGATGGATAAGGGGCCATTGCATGATGTGGCCTATGCAGAGCTGTATCTCGCCAAAAATTCACCAAAAGTTGATGGTGAAGCGCTTGCGTCATTAGCTGAAAAAGCGCCAAACCTGCCACAGGCGGCACAGCTCATCCGGCTCGCCAAATCACGCGGTGTTGAAGCAAGCTTTACGGTTCCTTCAGTTCAGGAGCTCGGCTGGCTAGGCTCTGCGCCGCGCCGAGGGCGTGTGGGCCGCGCGGATGATGCCTTGGCGGCTACAATGGCGTCGCGGATATTGCCATTGATTAAAGACAATCGCCCCAACGATGCAGAAATCATTGTGACCGAAAATGAACTCATCCTCGGCACAGAAAGCCGCACGGAGTGGCAGCAGAGGGTTGCCTGGTCCTATTACATCACCGGTGATGATGATGCCGCGCGCCGTCTTGGCAGCAAAGGACAGGCTGGGGCTGGCGAATGGGCCGCGCAATCTGACTGGGTGGTTGGCTTGGCAGCATGGCGACAGAAAGATTACAAGGCTGCGGCAGCTGCCTTTATCGCTGCGTCACAGCGCTTTGATGATAATGATATGAAAGCGGCGGCCCATTTTTGGGCTGCGCGTGCTTTGATGGCAGCCGGGGATCCCAAGGCAATTGATGTTCACCTCAAATCAGCAGCCCGTAACGGCGAAACATTTTACGGTCTGCTTGCATTGCAGCAATTGGGACTCAAGGCACGTCCAACAACACCAGAGGGCGTTGGCCGTGTAGAAAAGCTGCCCAATGTGCGTGCGGCGCTTGCTCTTGCTGAAATTGGGGAAACGACGCTGGCGGATACGCTCATCCGGCATCAGGCTCGTATCGGCGATGCGCGTGACCACGGCGCGCTTGCGGTTCTGGCCGGTCGCATTGATCTGCCAACCACGCAACTCTGGCTTGCGCACAATGGCCCTGCAGGTGCCGTCGCACCCGTTTCTGCGCGGTATCCAATGCCGACATCTTGGATTCCCGATGGCGGCTGGCGCGTGGACAAGGCATTGGTATTCGCCCACACACTTCAAGAATCACAGTTCCGTGCCGCAGTGGTCAGCCCTGCTGGTGCGCGCGGCTTGATGCAGGTCCGACCCGGCACGGCGGGTGACATCGCGCGCAGCCGCGGTACGGTCCTTGGATCACTTTCAAAACCGTCAACCAACCTTGAATACGGCCAAAGTTACATCGAATATCTGCGTGATTTGAACGAAACGGGCGGAATGTTGCCAAAAGTCATTGCCGCCTACAATGCAGGCCCAACCCCAATTGGTGTGTGGAACGCCCGCACCCGCGATAATGGTGATCCGCTTCTTTACATCGAATCTATTCCCTATTGGGAAACGCGTGCCTATGTGACGATCATCATGCGTAATTACTGGATGTATCAGCTGGAACTCAATGATAAGGCTACCAGTCTGGCCGCCCTATCACAGGGTCTATGGCCTCGTTTTCCTGGCATGTCTGGGGCAACAGCGGTGCGTTTGGATAGAGTAGGTGGGGTGGCAAGTGCCGATTGACGACAATATTGAATTCAAACCGATCCGTATCGCGGTTTTAACAGTTTCAGATACACGCGTTGCTTCCACGGACACTTCAGGCGACCTTCTGGTTGAACGCCTTACGACCAAGGGTCATATATTGGCTGACCGCGCGCTTGTTCCCGATGATGTCGGGGCTATTCTGACGCGTATGCACCACTGGGTCGATGATCAAACGATTCAGTGTATCCTGATCACTGGCGGAACCGGCGTTACAGGCCGCGATGTAACACCAGAAGCGCTGGCCATACTCGACGGCAAAGAAATCCCCGGCTTTGGTGAATTGTTCCGCTGGATTAGTTTCCAACACATCGGATCTTCCACAATCCAATCGCGCGCAATTGGTTATGTGGTGCGTTCCACCTATATCTTTGCACTGCCCGGATCGACCAGCGCGTGCCGTGATGCATGGGATGAAATTCTGACGAATCAACTCGATGTACGGTTTAAGCCCTGCAATTTTATCGAATTGATCGGTCGACTTCGCGTCAGTTAAGCCAGAATCATGTCGCTATTTTCTTTTGAAAAAAGACCTTCAAATCTCCTAAAACTGCGCTCCACCAATCAAGGGAATCTTTGAAATTGGTTTTGTTCAGCCCCCCAATTGTTGCAACGTCATATTTTAACTGAAATTGATTTTTATCATTGATGGCAGCTTTGCCGAACCGGTTTCCAACATTCCATTCATTGGCCAATTTTGGTGTGTCCGTTTTGTCAGAATCAAATACGATGCTGAACTGTAACGAGTCACACTGTTTTTTTTCTTCGCAGCCATAGAAGAAAATATCAAAATTATACCCTGACGCGGCACTGGAAATCATCGGATCACCGCTGGAATCTGAATCCATTTTGGCGCGATATCCTTCCCTTTGGAGCGCATCCACAACAGTCTGTGGATCGCTTGCGCAGACCATATCGGTGCCGCATGCGTCAGTATCTTTGGCATGTGCCCCACCGATAGAAAATAGGGTGAAGGCAAAAACTGAAAACACGCGATTCATAAATAACTTCCTTGTGCCCTTGAGCAAGTGAATGGCAGAAAAAACTGCGGCTTAAACGTTATATTTGCGAACATTCTAACCAAAACTACTTGCATCCCCGCCGCTCGGTGCGAAACGAATAAGCCGACTGTCTAGCACTGCCGCCTGACGGTGGGCGACCGCCACTTTATATGCCGCATCCGTTACCATCGCGAGGAAAGCAGCTGAATTGGGGTAGGCCGCAATGAATGCCATTTCCCAATTTTTATCCTGCGGGCCCGTAACCATCGATTCCATCGTGCCGCGCCAAACGATTGAGCCGCCAACCTTTTGAAAAATTGGCGCGCTTGTTCTGCCATATTCAGCATAAGCTGCCCGCCCAGTTAAGCCATTTCCAGCGTGACTATGGTCTGGGGGATAGACTGCAATATCCTTGAATCGCAGCAGGTTGAGCATCTGAATTGGCGTGTCACGCGGCAGCGCTTTGAACGCGTCAAAGCTCTCCCGCGTTGGGTCAATGTAGTTTTCAGGCATCAAGCTTCAGATCCTTATACCGCGCGCGCAGTTCTGTTTTTAGGATTTTTCCCGTCGCTGTGTGCGGAATATCATCTGCAAAAATGACCTTGTCAGGCATCCACCATTTCGCGATTTTGTCCTTGAGATAGTCTTTCACATCGCTTTCTTCGAGTGATGCCCCTGGCTTTTTGATGATGATCAGCACAGGGCGTTCATCCCACCGCGGGTGATAGATGCCAATGGCCCCCGCCTCTGCGACGCCAGGGCAGCCAACCGCTGCATTTTCCAATTCAACCGAACTGATCCATTCACCACCTGATTTTATGACATCCTTTGATCGGTCCGTAATCTGCAAAGTACCGTCCGGGTGCAGGATTGCGACATCGCCGGTATCAAACCATTGTTCCTCCTCAGTCGCGTCAGCGTCAGCCTGAAAATAGCGTTTGATGACCCACGGCCCGCGAATTTGCAGCTTACCAGACGCAATGCCATCACGGGGCAAAAGCATCCCCTCATCATTGAGTGTCCTCAACTCAACCCCGAACGGGGGACGGCCTTGCTTGCAGACAATATCAACCTGCTGGTCAAACGTCAGATCATCCCAATCATGCGTTGGGGCACCCATTGTACCTATTGGAGATGTCTCAGTCATGCCCCAAGCATGGCCAACCCGGATGCCTGCCTTCATCAGACGTTCGACCATCGCACGCGGCGCCGCCGATCCGCCAATGATAGCGAGACGCAGTTTGCCCAAGTCAGCACCAGTTGCATCCAAATGCTGGAACATACCAAGCCAAACCGTAGGAACCCCCGCAGAATGCGTAACGCCTTCGCGCATCATCAATGTGTGAAGTACAACAGGGTCATTAACCGCTGAATAGACAAATTTTGCGCCAGCCGCCGCCCCTGCCCAAGGCAAACCCCAGCTGGCAGCGTGGAACATAGGCACAATGGGCAGCATCACCGACTGTGATGAAAAATCGAATGCCGATGGTTGCAGTCCAGACATTGCATGCAACATTGTTGAGCGATGTTCATACAACACCCCCTTGGGATTACCGGTTGTCCCGCTGGTATAGCAAAGCATGCACGGATCGCGCTCATCCCCGTCGGTCCAAGCAATATTGCCATCATGGGGCGCAATCCAATCTTCAAAGCCCCCCTTCCCGTCTGCAGGATCATAACAAATATAATGCTTGATGCTGGTCCATAGTGGTTTCAATCGGTCAACAATCGGCTGAAACACAGCGTCATACAGCAGCACCTGATCTTCAGCATGATTGGCAATATAGACAAGCTGTTCGTCAAAAAGACGCGGGTTGATCGTATGGAGTACCCCGCCGACGCCCACTGCGCCATACCAGCTGACCAGATGGCGGCTGTGGTTCATCGCAAAGGTCGCGATCCGGTCGCCCGGCTTCACACCGGCGGTTTGCAAGGCCTGTGTCATCCGCAGCGCATCATGGCGGATACCAGCCCAATTGGTGCGGGTTTCACTTCCGTCCGCCCAATGCGTTACAATCTCACGATTGCCATGCTCTTGCGCCGCATGGTCGATCAGATGCGTGACCCGTAATTTCCAATCCTGCATCCCACCCAACATCTGATTCTCCCCTATTTTCTCTCGCCCTGTCTTGCCGACAAGGACGGTTAGATGCAAATATCAAGACACCGCCATCAAGATACTAGGGCAAGTTTAGGCGCATCAGCAGTGCCTAAGGTCACCCCATTCACACCCGGCAATGCCTCAATCCGCGCCACCAATTCGGCATCCAGAGCATAGGCACGGCCAAGTCTCACTCGCGCCGACGCCCCATCTGATAATTGGCCTTCCAAAAACAACTCACCGCGACCGCCACAATGGTCTGCTACCAACGCAGCAAGGCGTTGAAGTGCCATCGGATCATCAATCGACACCACAGCTTTTAACCGTGCATTGGCTGCCAGGTTTTCAAATCTTTGTAACCGCTTCACCGCGATACGGGGTGTCTCTTCTCCTGCCTGTCGGTCAAGTTCAACGGTAACAATCCCGCATTCTCCAGTTTTTGCAGCCTCCTCCATCGCGCGGCAAACATCATCGTCAAAACAGCTGGCGATAAATTGACCCGTCGCATCTGAAAGTCCACAATTGGCATAGCGCCGCCCGCGTGCAGAGGTACGCCAGCGCACATCCTCAATCAGAACCGCCATAATCGCCCCGGTGCGTGATCCGTCAGCCGGGGCAGGCTGTGAACATACCGCGGCATAGCTTCGCGCGCCGTGTGCATCAGCCAAATGGCGATAGCGGTCGACGGGATGCGCGGAGAAATAGAATCCAAACGCATCCTTTTCCTGCACCATCCGCTGGGCCATGGACCAATGCGCATCGAGGGGGACTTGCACAGCTGCGACCTTATGCTCCACACCACCGAACAAACCACCTTGCCCTGTTTTACGCGCACTCTCTGCCTCAGACGCCACAGCAAGCAGCGTTTCAGCAACAGCATGAACACCCGCCCGATTCGAATCGATACCGTCAAATGCACCGCCCCCCGCCAGACTTTCAATCTGACGACGATTGAGCAAGCGCGGGTTTATCCGATCTGCAAAATCATCAAGCGATGTAAACGGCCCATTGGTATCGCGTTCCGCGCAAAGTTGCTCCATCGCACCTTCACCGACATTTTTGAGCGCACCCAGCGCAAAACGCACCGCCAAGCCCTCGCCTGCGGTTTCAACACTGAAATCAGCGACGCTTGTGTTAATGCACGGCGGCAGGCAGATAACCCCCATACGCCGCATATCATCTGCGAAAATACCCAATTTATCTGTGTTCGACATGTCGTAACACATCGATGCTGCAAAAAAATCATACGCATAATGCGTTTTGAGCCACGCCGTTTGATATGCCAATAATGCATAGGCCGCAGCATGGCTTTTGTTGAAACCATATCCTGCAAATTTATCAATCAAATCGAACAGTTCATTGGCCTTGGCAGCTTCAATGCCGTTGCGTTCCGCGCAGCCCGCAACAAAAATTGCGCGCTGTGTGTCCATTTCACTTTGAATTTTTTTACCCATCGCGCGGCGAAGCATATCTGCGCCGCCAAGCGTGTATCCCGCGAGCACCTGCGCAGCCTGCATCACCTGTTCTTGATAAACGAAAATGCCATAGGTTTCTGACAGGATTGTTTCGAGTAAGGCGTGGGGATATTCAATCTTAACCCGCCCATTTTTACGATCGCCAAACAAACCGATATTGTCCATTGGCCCCGGGCGGTACAACGAAACGAGTGCAATAATATCCCCGAAATTGCTCGGGCGTACCGATGCCAGAGTGCGCCGCATTCCTTCAGATTCGAGCTGGAACACGCCAACCGTATCGCCCTTTTGCAGCAGCGCATAGACGTCTGCATCATCCCATTCCATGGTATCAATATCGGGTCTAAATCCGGTTCGAGCCTCGATTAACTCCAATGCTTTTTGGAGAACCGACAGCGTTTTAAGTCCCAGAAAATCGAACTTTACCAGCCCCGCACCCTCAACATATTTCATGTCAAACTGGGTGACAGGCATGTCAGATCGCGGATCGCGGTAAAGCGGCACCAATTGATCGAGCGGGCGGTCTGCAATCACAACACCTGCCGCGTGGGTGGAGGAATGGCGCGGCAATCCTTCCAGTTTCAAGGCGAGGTCAAACAACCGCCGCACCTGCGCATCGCCCTTATATTCCGCCGCAATTTCCGACACGCCATTCAGGGATCGCTCAAGCGTCCACGGATCGGCAGGAAGGTTGGGGATCAGCTTCGCCAAGCGGTCCACCTGCCCATAACTCATCTGGAGCACACGCCCGGTGTCTTTGAGAACTGCCCGTGCTTTTAGACGCCCAAAGGTAATAATCTGCGCCACATGATCACGTCCATATTTGGTCTGGACATAACGGATCACCTCTTCACGCCGTGTTTCGCAGAAATCGATGTCGAAATCCGGCATCGACACACGTTCAGGGTTGAGGAAGCGTTCAAACAATAGGCCAAGCTGAATTGGATCAAGATCGGTAATCGTCAGCACCCACGCAACCACTGACCCCGCACCTGAACCACGACCGGGGCCAACCGCAATCCCCTGATCCTTTGCCCATTTGATGAAATCAGCAACGATCAGGAAATAGCCAGCAAACCCCATCGATGTGATGACATCCAGTTCGAATTCCAATCGGTCTGCATAAATTTTGCGGTCCGCATGAGGGATTTTGGACAGTCTGAGATCAAGACCCGCGCGCGCATCAACACGCAATTTTTCGGCCTCTTCCTCCTTATCCCCAACACTGGGCAAAATAGGGTCGCGCTTGGGGGACATCACCGCGCACCTTTGCGCCAGCACCACTGTGTTGGAGAGAGCCTCTGGTAAATCATCAAACAAAAGCCGCATGTCGCGATACGGCTTTATCCAAGCATCAGGCGAACTTTTTACACGATCATCACTGTCAACATAGGATGATGAAGCAATACACAGCATGGCATCATGCGCGGCATGGAAATCAGCATCCGTAAAATTGGCCGGATTGGTTGCAACAATTGGCAGGCCCAGACGATATGCGAGATCTAGCAACAATTCTTCTGACGCCCCCTCAACACGGTCAAGCCGTCTTGAAATTTCGACGTACAGCCTGTCTGGAAAAAGCTGTAGCAAGCGGTCGGCATATTGGAATGCGGCGTGCTCCTGACTGTCAGCCAGCAATTGGCACAGTGCGCCCTCACGTCCAGCGGTAAGAGCGATCAGTCCCTCTGTCCGCCCTTCCAACTGATCAAAAGTAACATGCGCCTGATCCTCTAACGGACGATCAAGATGGGCTGCAGAAACGAGCGCGCATAGGTTTTGATATCCTGCTTCATTCTGGGCATAAAGCGCCAACCAATCATAAGCAGGCGGAACCGCATCAGGGCGGTCGGGCCTGTCGACACAGAGCAATGTTCCGATAATCGGCTGAACCCCGACTGCCGCACAGCCATCGGAAAATTGCGGTGCTGCATAAAGACCATTGCGATCACACAGTGCCGCCGCTGGAAAACCAAGCTCTCGCGTGCGTTTGGCGATGGATTTGGGCTCCATTGCACCTTCCAGCATTGTATAAGCGGAAAAATTGCGCAGCGGTACATAAGGAGCATAAGGCATCTGGTTACCTTAGGATGGGCTTACCATTCTGCAAACAGGAAGTTAGAAATAGAATCTACTTAATACGAGGTTCCGTATCTATTCCGACGCTCATTCGAAGGTGATGACGCGAAGTCTATGAGGCTTTGCATCCTCAAGGTAGCTTGGGTCTGGGCCGATATGTGAAATCAAAACTCGGTGTCCATGTTTTGCCATTGTCCAAAGATTGTTCCCCCAATTGGCGGACAAACCCCTCAGCCCCTCTGGAGTATGTCATACGGGTAAGCACGTCCTTACCCGAGCCGTTCATCTCGCGCCAATTTCCGTTCAAGATCATTGCCGTACCGGATATGCCACCGGTAAATTCAACCCAATTGCCACTGGCATCGGCCCATGTTTGACGCCATATACGACTCACCCTATCAAAGCTATTAAGGCTACCACCGGGAGCACCCGCAATCGGTTGCCAATTTTCGCGGAGCACGCAGCTGCCATAGAGCGATTCAACAATGCTAATTGCGACCTGGTTGTCTTTGCCTGTCGTAAAGACGTCCCAAGTACCAATCCAAAAATCAAATTGATGATATTCTGCCAACTGGCAGGCCGATGGTGGTGGCTTTTTAGGAGGCTGTTTTTTTGGCGCCTGAGCAAAAAGACCACTCGTGCAGAGCGCCACGCCCATGGAAAAAGTGAAGAAATATGACGATTTTCTCATCACAATAGCTTGTTAATATCACCTTCTAAACTGGCGGGAGTTTCGGTTGGCGCATGGCGCGAGACAACTTTACCATCCTTATCAATCAGGAATTTGGTGAAATTCCATTTGATGCCTTTCAGGCCCATCAAACCCGGCTTTTCATTTTTCAAATGGCTATAGAGTGGGTCCGCGCCATCGCCATTAACCTCAATCTTTGCCATCACAGGAAATGAGACATCATAAGTCAGTGAGCAGAAATTTGCGATTTCTTCTGCATTGCCAGGCTCTTGGCCGCCGAATTGATTGCACGGAAACCCAAGGATTGCGACACTGTCTCCATATTTTTTGTGCAACGCCTCCAGCCCTTCATATTGCGGCGTAAACCCGCATTTGGAAGCTGTGTTGACGATCAGGATCGGCTTACCCGCATAATCGGACAGTTTTTGCGTGCTGCCGTCAGACTTTTTGACTGAAAAATCATGGACGTTCATGGTTATGCCGCATCACTGGCGACTTCTTTCGCCTTTTTCGAATAAACCCGCACAGGCTCTTTGGTCCCGGCGACGACATCCTTATCAACCATCACTTCATCGACGCCGTCCATCGAGGGCAGGTCGAACATGGTATCGAGCAAAATACTTTCGAGGATCGAACGCAATCCGCGTGCCCCGGTTTTACGCTCAATGCCCTTTTTGGCGATCGCCGTCAGCGCATCGTCGGTGAAACCCAGTTCAACATCTTCCATGTCGAACAGTTTCTTATACTGCTTCACCAGCGCGTTTTTGGGCTCGGTCAAAATCGTTACCAGCGCATCAACGTCGAGATCTTCTAACGTTGCGATCACTGGTAAACGACCGACGAATTCAGGGATCAGCCCGAATTTGAGCAAGTCTTCCGGTTCACCTTTTTTCAGAATTTCACCTGTGCGGCGTTCATCTGGATTGGCGACGTGCGCGCCAAAACCGATCGACTTACCCTGCAAGCGGTCCGAGATGATCTTTTCAAGCCCCGAAAACGCCCCACCACAGATGAACAGGATGTTCGTGGTGTCAACCTGAAGAAATTCCTGCTGCGGATGCTTACGCCCGCCCTGAGGGGGAACCGAAGCGGTTGTGCCTTCCATAAGCTTAAGCAATGCCTGTTGAACACCTTCACCCGACACGTCGCGTGTGATCGACGGATTTTCGGCCTTGCGGCTAATTTTGTCGATTTCATCGATGTAAACAATCCCGCGCTGCGCGCGTTCAACATTATAATCCGACGCCTGAAGCAGTTTCAGGATGATATTTTCAACATCTTCACCGACATACCCTGCTTCGGTCAGCGTCGTAGCGTCTGCCATTGTAAACGGCACATCAAGAATGCGGGCCAGTGTTTGGGCGAGCAGTGTCTTACCGCACCCCGTTGGGCCGACCAACAAAATGTTTGATTTCGCCAATTCGACATCCGCGCCTTTTTGGCCGTGGTTGAGGCGTTTATAATGATTGTGCACAGCAACCGACAAAACCCGTTTCGCACGGCGTTGACCGATCACATAATCATCAAGCACGTTGCAAATTTCTTGCGGCGTTGGAACACCACCATCTTTTTTGCTGACCAAGGTCGTTTTGGTCTCTTCACGGATGATATCATTGCACAGGTCAACGCATTCATCGCAGATAAAGACCGTTGGCCCCGCAATCAGTTTGCGCACCTCATGCTGCGATTTTCCGCAGAAAGAGCAATAAAGCGTACTTTTCGTATCGCTGCCGCTTAGCTTCGTCATTCAAACTTCCTGCGTAATGTTGCGCCTATGTTACAGCCTGAATCTGTAGCATCAATGGCTTAATTTCTTATCATCCGTTGGCAGTGGTTTCTTCACCCCCTGCCGGACGCTTATCAAACACCTCATCAATGAGGCCGAATGCCTTGGCTTCATCGGTGGTCATAAAATTATCGCGTTCCATCGCTGCTTCGATCACAGCCAAATCTTTGCCCGTATATTTGGCATAAAGACTGTTCATGCTGGCCCGAATACGCAGGATTTCCTTCGCCTGAATTTCGATATCAGACGCTTGGCCTTGAGCGCCGCCGGACGGCTGATGGATCATAATCCGCGCATTGGTGAGGGCCACACGCATGCCAGGCTCCCCTGCTGCGAGCAAAAAGCTGCCCATCGATGCGGCTTGACCGATACACACGGTGCCAACCTTTGGTCGGATATATTGCATGGTATCGTGGATTGCCATGCCCGCTGTCACAACGCCGCCGGGAGAATTAATATACATCCAAATGTCTTTTTTGGGGTTTTCTGATTCGAGGAACAGCAGCTGGGCTGTAATGACGGAGGCCATATGATCCTCAACACCGCCCGTCACAAAAATGATCCGTTCCCGCAACAAACGCGAATAAATGTCGAAACTGCGCTCTCCGCGATTCGATTGTTCGATAACAATGGGTACAAGCGCGTCGTGAATGGGGTGCATCGGGAATCCTCAAATGTGTCTTGAGGGCCTATATCTGGTTTTGCAGGGCAAGGTTCAACCCCTGATCCGCATATGCGCATATTCCTTTGTCTGGCTTGCCATGCTGGGGACGGACGGATAAGCCGCCACGATAGTATCTGACAGAGAGGCATACACCATGACGGCTTGGGATTTCCCGACATATCGCAATGACGAAGACGAAGGCGATAAGCCCAGCACCAACGGCGTGATGATGAGCAAATTCCTTGAAGCGCGCACAGTGCTTATCTTCGGTGGGATCGATCATAAAATGGCCCAAACTGTTGCGGCGCAACTGCTTTACCTTGACCATTTGAACCATGACCCCATCAAAATCATGATCAACTCCCCTGGTGGCCATGTGGAATCGGGCGATACAATCCATGATTTGATTGACTACATTGAATCCCCTGTTGCCGTCATTGGTACTGGCTGGGTCGCAAGTGCCGGCACCCATATTTTCCTTGGCGCACGCAAAGAGCACCGCTTTTGCCTGCCCAACACACGCTTTCTCATTCATCAACCCTCAGGTGGTGCGCAAGGGCGTGCTGGCGACATCGCCATTCAGGCGCAGGAAATCATCCGGATGCGTGAACGATTGGCAAAAGTCATTGCTGATAGGACCGGCCAACCCATCAAACGCGTGCGTGAAGACATTGAACGCGACTATTGGATGACAACCGATGAAGCCAAGGAATACGGCATTCTCGGCAAGGTGATCCATAAAATGAGCGACGTGAAGTTCTAGGGTCAGGACCCTAGGGCTTCGCGCCGGGCGCTGGATAAGACAAATAGGACAGTCGGCGCACTTCAAGGCGGCCACGCACAACTGTGTCAAGAATCAGCCCCGCGATGGCACTTAATGCTGCAAGGATCATCAGCCCAGTCGCCAAAACCGCAGTTGGAAACCTAGGGACCAAGCCTGTTTCTGCATAGGTCATCACCAGCGGCACCGCGAGCGCGAACGCCAGCAACGCCAACACGCCGCTTACCAAACCAAAATAAGTGAGCGGTCGTTCGATCCGAAACAAGGCAACAATCGTATTCAGGATACGCCATCCATCGCGGTATGTGTTGAGCTTTGATTCTGATCCCTCTGGCCGCGCAGCATAGGCTGTGACCCGCTCAGCCACAGGCATCCGAAGCTCAAGCGCATGGACGCTGATTTCTGTTTCAATTTCAAATCCCGAAGACAGCACCGGAAAACTCTTCACAAACCGTCTTGAAAACACGCGGTAGCCAGAGAGAATATCTGTAAAACTCCGCCCGAATATCCGCGCGAGCATCCCCGTCAACAGTCTGTTTCCCAAACGATGACCGCGTCGATAGGCGGCATCAACCTCTGATTTACGTGCACCCACAACCATGTCGAGATTGTCATCAATCAACAGTTGGACAAGTTCAGGCGCAACAGCGGCGTCATAGGTCGCATCACCGTCCGCCATTACATAAATGTCGGCATCAACGTCTGCGAACATCCGCCGCACGACATTGCCCTTCCCTTGCATTTTTTCAGAGCGCACTACGGCGCCCGCTGCGCGAGAGACGGCGATAGTATCATCGCTGCTGTTATTATCGTAAACGTAAATGACCGCATCTGGCAGAGCGGCGCGGAAATCTGCGATGGTTTGCGTGATGGCCGCTGCTTCATTGTAGCAGGGCAACACGACGGCAATGCGAGGCTTAATGGTCATAAAGACGGCCTAGCGCAAAATATGGTAAATTTCGATGAACAAATCCTCGCCCCCGAAGGGGCGAGGTTATTATTTCGCTTTTTTGGGTGCTGCTTTTTTAGCCGGAGCCTTTTCAGCAGCAGCTTCAGCCTTTGGTTCTGCCTTTTTAGCAGCAGGTTTTTCTGCCTTCTCTGCTTTAGGCGCAGCGTCCTTTTTGGCAGCAGCTTTCTTTGCCTTAGGCTTCTCATCGCCATGATCATGGCCACAGTTAGGACCGTGGACATGTCCGTCTTCTTCGGCTTCAATCGCGGCTTCCAATTCTTCACGGCTCACCGCGCGGTCGGTAATCACGGCCTTTGCAAAAAGAAAATCAACGACCTTGTCTTCATAGAGTGGCGCGCGGAGTTGAGCGGCTGCCATCGCATCCTGTTGGACATATTGCATGAAGCGTTCGCGGTCCTTGGGATCATATTGCTGGGCCGCTTGCGCGATCAGGCGGTTCATTTCCTGCGCGGTAATATCAACGCCGTTCGATTGACCGATTTCCGATAGCAAAAGTCCAAGGCGCACGCGGCGTACCGCGATGCTGCGATATTCTTCCTTATCGCCTTCCATTTCGGCAAGAGCTGCGGCGGTATCATCTTCATTGCCCGCTTCATGTTCAAGCTGGGCCCAAATCTGATTGAATTCAGCTTCAACCATTGACGGTGGCACATCAAAATCATGGTTTGCGGCAAGATGATCCAACAAGCGACGTTTCATGTGCGTGCGTGTGAGCCCGTTATGCTCTTGTTCGATCTGACCTTTGAGAAGTCCGCGCAGCTGTTCAAGGCTTTCGAGACCAAGCGATTTAGCAAAATCTTCATCCGCAACCGCAACCTTTGGCACACGCACTTCATTGATCACCAGATCAAATGTCGCGGGCTTACCCTTCAGATAATCAACGGTGTAATCGTCTGGGAAGGTCACTGTGATGGTTTTTTCGTCATTGGCCTTCAAACCAACAAGCTGTTCTTCAAAACCCGGGATCAAACGGCCTGAACCGATTTCCATCGCAACGTTTTCGCCCTTGCCGCCGTCGAACGGTTCCCCGTCAATTTTGCCAAGAAAATCCATCATCACAAGATCGCCAGTCTCGGCCTTGTGCGCCTTTGGCGCGTCATCATAGCCCTTTTGCTGAACCGCAAGACGATTCACAGCGGCGTCTACAGCCGCGTCATCGGCCTCAACCGTCAAGCGTTCGAGCGTGATCGATTCGATCTGCGGCGTCGGCACAATTGGCAACACTTCAAGGGCCACTGTTACTTCCGCATCTTTGCCGTGCGCATAACCTTCGTCGAGTTCGACAGCAGGTGACATGGCGGGGCGCAATTTTTCTTTACCGATCAGTTTCTGAACCGCTTCCTGCACCGAATTGTTGAGCGCATCAGCGTGCAACGATTCACCGTGCATTTTCTTCACGAGATTTGCAGGCACCTTGCCGGGGCGGAAACCGGGCATTTTAACTTGGGGGGCCAGCGTCGCGACTTCTTTGTCAACGCGCGCAGCGATGTCCTTCGCCTTGATGGTCAGGGTATAGCCGCGCTTGAGGCCTTCGTTCAACGTCTCGACAATCTGCATGTTCAGTCAACCAACCTTTGGAAATTTCGTAAAACCAGTCTTACCGCGAACAGAAAGCGGAATTGGTGCGGGCGAAGGGACTCGAACCCCCACATCTCTCGATGCCAGAACCTAAATCTGGTGCGTCTACCAATTCCGCCACGCCCGCAAAACGACCGATGGTCGCGCGGCTCTATAACAGGGATGCAGGACAGGGCAAGGGCTGCGACACCTGCGCCTTCACCCCAGCGCCTTTTTCAGCAATTCATTGACCACGCCTGGATTGGCTTTGCCCGCCATCGCCTTCATTGTTTGGCCAACAAAGAACCCGAACAAGGCTTCTTTCCCGTCCTTATACTGCGCGACTTTGTCAGCGTTTGCGCTCAGAATATCAGCAATCACGGTCTCGATTGCTCCCGTGTCGCTGGTCTGTTTCATGCCGCGTTCTTCGACGATCTTTGCTGGATCATCACCAGTTTCGAGCATGATTTCAAACACCTGTTTCGACAGGCTGCCCGACAATGTTCCGTCTGCGACAAGGCTGAGCAGCGCCGCACCCTGTTTGGGCGACACAGGACTTTCGCTTAAATCCTTGCCGAGCCGATTGAGCGCGCCAAACAGGTCCGATGTCAGCCAATTGGCCCCCGCCTTTGGCGCAGCGCCTTCTTCCAGCAACGCCTCAAACCAGCGCGCGGTTTCCGCCTCTGCGGTCAGTACAGCGGCGTTATAGGCCGATAACCCCAACTCCCCCTGATACCGCGCGCGCTTCGCATCGGGCAGTTCGGGGAGCGACGCTTCACAATCCGCCATAAACGCGTCGGACAGTTCGAGCGGCAGCAAATCGGGATCGGGGAAATAGCGATAATCATGCGCATCTTCTTTTGATCGCATAGACCGTGTTTCGCCCTTATCCGCGTCAAACAGACGGGTTTCCTGAACGATTTTACCACCCGCTTCGAGCACATCGACCTGACGGCTCGCTTCAATCTCAATCGTCTGCATGACAAAACGGACGCTGTTCACATTCTTGGTTTCGGTCCGCGTTCCCAATTCTTCGCCCGGGCGCCGCACGCTGACATTGACGTCGGCGCGCATTGAGCCTTCTTCCATATTGCCATCGCACGATCCGACATAGCGCAGGATTGAGCGCAGTTTTTTAACATATGCTCCGGCTTCAGCGGGCGAACGCATGTCGGGCTTAGAAACAATCTCCATCAAAGCAACACCGCAGCGATTGAGATCCACATAAGACATGGTCGGATGCTGATCGTGCATCAGCTTTCCAGCATCCTGTTCGATATGGATGCGTTCCACGCCGATCACTTTGGTGGCGGCATCGGCATTTTTTTCATCGAGGCTGATCGCGATTTCGCCTTCGCCCACAATCGGGTGATAGAGCTGCGAAATCTGATAGCCTTGTGGCAAATCAGCGTAAAAATAATTTTTGCGATCAAAGCGCGACCAACGATTGAT
>JBEBKH010000027.1:0-22521 GCA_040079575.1 Chakrabartia sp.
AACCCGATCGCCCCTGCCATCGCCCAGTTATTCTGGCCAGATGCAGCAAGCCCAGCAAAGCTGAGGTTGGACACTGCCATCAGCACCAATGCCAACAAAACCGCGCGCTTCAGGCCCAGTTTGGCAAAAAGAATACCGCCAATAAAAATCCCAATCAGATAGGCCCAGAACCCAATCCCGACGTCATAGATGGCAATTTCATCGTTGGTGTATTTCAGATCATCAAACAGCAACCGGAATGTCAGATTGGCAAGCGTATCGCCGATTTTGTGCACCAATATGAAAATCAGGACGAGTACCGCGCCCTGCCGCTGGAAAAATTCAACAAACGGTCCGATGATGGATTGCCAAACCTCCCCCAGGCCTTTTTTCTCGATCGTCACGACGCGGCGTTCGGGTTCGCCCATGAACAATCCCGTGAGCATCGCTGGCAGTGCAAAGGCCGCGCATGCCATATAGGCCGCCGACCATCCCATGCGCGCGGCGACCACCAATGCGAGTGCGCCTGCCCCCGCAGACCCGATCCGCCAGCCATATTGTGACATGCCGGACCCAACGCCGAGCTGATAGGGTTTGAGCACCTCAATCCGGTAAGCATCGATCACAATATCAAATGTCGCACCCGCAATCCCCACGAGGATCGCCGCCGTCACCGTCGCCGAAATGCTGGCACTTGGATCAACCAATGCCAGATTGATGACCGCCGCAATGACCAAAGTTCCGGCAAACAACAGCCACGACACACGCTGCCCCAATCGACCGATGATCGGCAGGTGCACACCATCAACAATCCACGCCCAAAATACTTTGAGATTGTAAACGAGGAAGGCCAGCGTGAAGGCGGTAACGGTCTTTTTATCAATCCCGTCCTGCGCCAGTCGTGTGGTGAGTGTCGCGCCGATCATCGCGTAAGGAAAGCCGGATGAAATCCCGACAAAAAAGGCCGCAAGTGATTCCTTTTCAAAATAGGGTTTCACCGAGTCCAAAAAACTTCTGTTTTCCGCTACGGTCTGGTCTGTCTCACGCACAACACTTGCTCCCACTCAATTTTGAGAGGAACCTAGCGGGAATTTCCGGTAAGGGAACCCTGTTATGACGATGCATACCCCAACATGTGGCCAAATGGCGCTGGCGCAACAAATTGCCGACGGATGCACGCGGATGAGCGACGCGGTGACGCACGTACCCGCTGACCGTTATACCGATGCGGACTGGTTCGCGCGCGAAAAGGCTGCGCTGTTTGACCGATTGCCACAGGTGATCGCACCCTCCGCGCTGATCCCAGAGCGCAATATGGCGGTGCCCCATGATGGGTTCGGGCGGCCACTGCTGATCGCGCGTGACAAGGCGGGGGAAGCGCATGTCTTCCTCAATGTCTGCCAGCACCGGGGCACGCGGCTGGTGGAAGGATCGGACACCGTCTGCGCATCGCGGCTGGTGTGCCCTTATCACGCATGGACCTATACACTCGACGGCGCGCTGATCGGGATGCCGCGTCCCGAAACATTTCCTGGGCTTGATAAGGCAGAGCATGCCCTCAAAAAACTACCCACCACAGAAGCGGGCGGTTTGATCTGGTTCGCCCCAACCGACACAGCAGATTTTTCAGAAGCCGAAACATTGGGGGCGGATTTTGACGCCTTCAATCTTGGCGGATTGCACCTTTTCAACCGGCGCACGCATGATGTTGCGGGCAATTGGAAATTGATCATGGATGCATTCCTTGAAAGCTATCACGTCACCCGCCTCCACGCCAATACGATTGGCCCGATGTTCAAGGACGGGGTGACGGCGGGCGACAGCATTGGTGAGCATCAACGATCAGCCGTTGGCCGTGCGGCGGAACTGGCTGATATAGATATGGGCAATTGGCCCCAGCTGCGTTCTGCCGTCACCTTCGCCTATCAATTGTTCCCCGCCACCGTGGTTGTGGTCAGCCCCGATTATGTCAACCTGATGGTCCTGATGCCGCAAGCGGTGGGCCGGACTTTGGTGGAAGATTTCATGCTGATCCCCGAAAAACCAACCTCCGAAAAAGCACAAAGCCATTGGCAACGCAGCTGGGATTTGCTCGACGGCGGGGTGTTTGGCGCAGAAGATTTCCGCGCGGTGGCATTGGGGCAAGAAGGCCTGTCTTCTGGCGCAATATCGCACCTGACGCTTGGCACATTGGAAACAGGGATCAGACGGTTTCACGATGCGATTGAGGCGCGGGTGATTGACTGAGTAAACCACTGTTATCCGCTGTTATCTACTGTGCTTATGTGTACTATGATCAATATAGCCAGCAGGGAAGAAACATGTCTGTAGCCAAAGCACTGCCGTCTCAATCTGAACGTCGTTTCTTTTCCGGGATGGCCATTTTTCTTTCATTGATTGTCTTTGTCGGTTTTTCAGCAAGCTTCTATTTACGCGGTATCGTTCATTTTCCACGCCCTAACTCTGAAATGACGCCGCTTATGCTGTTTCACGGCATGGTCTTTACGGCATGGATGCTCCTCATTGTCGTCCAAACGCAGTGGATCGCACTCGGGCGGCGTGACATCCACATGAAACTTGGTGTGTTCGGGATGGTGTTGGCAGTTTCATTGATTCCGCTCATATATCTGACGACAGCTGGCCAGTTCAGCAAGGGTACGCAGCCTCCGATGTATTCGCCCGAAACGTGGAGCGCTCTTCCCTTGTTCGGCATCATAGTGTTTGCCCCGTTGATTCTATTGGGCTGGCAATTTCGTCGGGAATTGGCGGCACACAAGAGGTTTATGATCATTGCGGCTGCAACAATGGCCGAACCAGCATTGGGTCGCATGTTTCCACCCGTAGCGCCCTTGATTTACGTTGGATCATTTATGGCGTGGCTGACCGTTTTGCCGCTGATCCTTTGGGACCGCAAAACATTGGGGCATCTTCATTGGGCGACGAAAATCGGCGCTACATTATGGGCTGTCGTCGTCATTGCACGCTATATGGTTTGGCAAACGCAAACTTGGCAAAACTTTGCAGCATGGTTCATCGGTTAATTACCTTCACAAATACCGTGCCGCCAAAATCGCGCCGTGGTCGGGCTGTTGCACGATCACGGCATAACGATCTGCGCCTGCACTCTTGATCGCACCCGCTGGTACCGCGAAAGTTTGCGTGCCGCCGGTCCAGCGTCCTAAGCGCCATTCGCTTTGCACGACATTGCTGTAACGCACGGTGCGGTTGCTGTTTTCGCCGCGCCCGATGCGAACGATAACGCTGGATTTGAGGGCGATTATGCTGACCTCTGCCGGGCCAGTGCCGCCAGCCAAAGCGATCACGCCGGGGCGGACCGCAATCGCTGGACCACTATTAAGCCGTGCCTTGGCGATCAGCGCATTCACCTTCGCGCGGTCCGATCCAACGACGCCGTATCGTCCTTGCACCATGACCTGCGGGGTATAGACCCCTGCCCCTTCGCCCCCGCGCGCGGCATAGGCACGCTGCAATGCGGTGTTTTCTTCGCGGGCAAGCGTATCTTTCCACCCCAGCCGGTCCCAATAGGTGACGGGGCGTGTCATCACCACCAAACGCGGGTCAGCGGACAATTGTTCAATCAGCGCATCGGCGGGCGGGCATGACGAACAGCCTTGGCTGGTAAAAAGTTCCAAAACGACCGGCGCAGGCTCCTTTGGCACGGGCGGGCCAGCGGCGGCAAAACTTGCGGATGTAACAAATATCGTCAGCAGAGCGAGAAGGCGCATGGTGTAAACTTTCAAATCAGTCTAACGGCATTCGCATGAAACGCCCACAAAGTTACAACCCGCACCCCGATGAAGGGCAGCGCATTGCCAAATTGCTCGCGCGCGCCGGCATCGCATCGCGCCGTGAAATTGAACGGATGATCGCCGATGGCCGCATCGCGATTGACGGGAAGGTGCTGGATACGCCCGCGACCATCCTCAAATCACTTTCGGGTGTCACGGTTGACGGCAAGGCCGTTGGCCCTGCGGATGCGACACGTCTGTTCCTTTATCATAAACCCGAAGGCCATTTGACGGCGGAGCGCGATTTTAGCGGGCGGAAAACGATTTACGACAATCTGCCCAAAGACCTGCCGCGCCTTATGCCGATTGGCCGGCTTGATCTCAACACCGAAGGCCTGCTGCTGCTGACCAATGACGGTGAATTTAAGCGGCAGATGGAATTGCCCTCCACTGGCATTGAACGCAGCTACCGTGCGCGTGCCTACGGCAATGTCAGTCAGGAACAATTGGAAGATTTGATGCTGGGCGTTGAAATTGACGGCATGCGTTACGGCCCGATCAATGCCAATCTTGAACGCCGCACCGGCGCCAATGTGTGGATCGAAATGCGCTTGACCGAAGGCAAGAACCGCGAGGTGCGCCGCGTTCTCGAATATCTGGGGCTGGAGGTCAGCCGCCTGATCCGCACCAGTTACGGTCCCTTCCTGCTCGACGATATGCCCGCAGGCAATGTTGGCGAAGTCCTTCAGAATGATCTGGTGGAATTTCGTAAATCACTGAAATGAGGATTATTGCAGGGGCGTGGCGCGGGCGTCCGCTGATGACGCCAAAGGGCGATACCACGCGGCCCACCGCAGACCGCACGCGCGAAGCCCTGTTTTCGATGCTCGTCAGTCGGCTGGGTAGTTTTGAAGGCTTGCGGGTTGCGGATCTGTTTTCAGGGTCCGGGGCTTTGGGTCTGGAGGCGCTGTCACGCGGGGCTGCGCACTGCACCTTTGTTGAACAGGATAAGGCTGCACTTGATTGTTTGCGTGCCAACATTGCGAAATTGGAGGCCACAGCCGATGTCCGCGCACAGTCCGCCACGGCCTTGGGGCATGCAACCGGACATTTTGACCTGATCCTGATGGACCCGCCATACGGCACGGGCGCTGGCAGTGTTGCGCTTGATAAACTCAACCGGTTGGGATGGATTGCGCCGTCGACCCTGATCAGCATCGAAACATCAAAGAAAGAAACGGTCGACGTTCAGGGTTTCGATACCGATGTCGTGCGCGATTACGGCAAAGCACGCATCACGCTTTTGCGGGCAGCCTCCACAACGCCAGCAGGCTGATCATCGATACCCCGCCAAGATAATAGCCCACCCATGTCAGCCCGCCATATCCTGATAAGGCGAGGGCAATATTGGGGGCAAGCGCGCCGCCGAATATGCCGCCCATGTTGAAGGCGATTGACGCGCCGGTGTAGCGCACCCTTGCCGGGAACAGCCCAGGAAGCCAGGCACCAAGCGGGCCATAGACGAACCCCATCATCAACAGAATGAGCGACAGATAGGCGCAAATCAGGGTCAGCGATCCGCTGCCAAGCCACGGCGCTGTCAGGAAACTGACAATCAACGTTCCGATGCAGCCGGCCATCAATACCGCGCGGGGCGTGTACAAGTCCGACAGCCAGCCAGACGCCAAAATACCAATGGCCAAAAACAGGATTGCGATCAGCTGCGCGCCCAGAAAATCGGCGCGCGCAATGCCCAGCGTTGTCGTGCCATATCCCAGCGCAAATGCCGTCGCGAGGTAGAAGATCGCAAAGCAAATCACCGCCGCGAAAATACCCCCGATCAGTTGTTTGGGATAGGATCGCAGCACTTCGGCAATGGGGACACGCGGCGGCGGGGCATTTGCCAGAGCTGCGGTGAAATCTGGTGTCTCCGTTAAGCGCAACCGCACCCACAGCCCGATGCCCACCAACAATGCGCTGGCAAGGAACGGAATGCGCCACCCCCAGGATTGAAATTCTTCTGCGCTCAGCGTCAGCCCTAGGACCAAAAACAGCCCGTTTGACGCAATGAAGCCAATGGGCGCACCCAGTTGGGGGAACATGCCGTAGCGTGCCTTCTTGCCCTCTGGCGCATTTTCCACCGCAAGCAAGGCCGCCCCGCCCCATTCTCCGCCAAGGCCAAAACCCTGACCAAAGCGCAGCACGCACAGCAACAAAGGGGCGATCCATCCAGCGACGGCATAGCTGGGCAAAAATGCGATCAGAAACGTCGATAGCCCCATGATCATCAGGGAAACGACCAATGTTGACTTGCGTCCGATCCGGTCCCCAAAATGGCCGAACACCAGCGCGCCAATCGGCCGCGCGACAAACGCGATGCTAAACGTCAGCCACGACTGCAGTAATTGTGCCTGCGGGCTTGATGTTGGAAAAAAGAGCGGGCCAAACACCAAGGATGCTGCCGTTGCAAAGATATAGAAATCATAAAATTCAACCGCAGTGCCGACCATGGACGCACCAAGAATGCGGCTGGGATTTTGTTCTTTGGTCGTCATGTCATCCCCTGCCCGCATCTCACCTTGGTTCAAATTGCGTGTCAGGATTTTTTGAAGTTGAAAAGCAGAAAATCATCATTGCGCTGCCATTCTTGTCCTCCTAACCCGCACCTATGCAAACGCCTTCCATGAAATCGAGCGACTGGGGTCTTATCATCGCACTGTCGGTCCTGTGGGGCGGCGCATTCTTTTTCATCGAGATTGCGCTTCGTGCCTTCTCCCCCAACACGCTCGTCTTTTTGCGGATGAGTCTGGCGATGCCGCCGCTGCTGCTGGTCCTCAAATTCACAGGCCAGAAATTACCGCGTGATGTCGCGTCTTGGCGGGATCTAAGCGTCCTTGGCATGCTCAATGTCGTGCTTCCGTTCATCTTGTTTATCTGGGGGCAAACCCAGATATCAAGCAGCCTCGCCTCGGTCTTGAACGCGACAACCCCGCTATGGGGCGTTGTCACCGCACATTTCCTGACCAAGAATGAAAAAGCGACGCCTGTTCGCATTTTGGGCGTCTTCCTCGGCGTCGCCGGGATAATTGTGATGATGGGCCGCGATGCGTTCAACAGCGGCGCAAGCATATTGCCCCAAATTGCTTGCCTGATAGGAACGCTCTGCTTTGCCCTCGCCAGTATTTATGGACTTCGTTTTGGCAAAAGCGGGATGCCTCCGATGGTCATTGCGACGGGGCAAGTGATTACGGCGTCGGTTATCATGCTTCCGATCGCGCTGATCACGGATGCGCCGTGGCGTCTGCCAATACCGGATTTTGATGTTATCGCTGCAACCGTCGCCCTCGCAGTTTTTTCAACCAGCCTTGCTTATGCGCTTTATTTTCGGTTGCTCCAAAGTGCGGGCGCATCAAATTCACTGCTCATCACATTCCTCATCCCCGTCACAGCGATCATCCTTGGCACGCTCTTTTTGGGTGAACATATGGAGCCGTTGCAATTTGCGGGTATGGGCCTGATCGCTTTAGGATTGGTGGTGCTGGATGGCCGCCTGGTCCAGCGGTTCTAATTTTCCGTGCAGGGTTTCACGGATGCACAAGACCCGGCCCGAAATGCAGCCCCCAAATCCTGAACATCCTCGCTGTAAACTGACCAATCCTTAATGCTGCACAAATAATCTTTATGTGGCCCCATTGAGCTTATAAAAACGCGTTTCCAGTCTGGGTCAGCAGCAACTGTCTGATCGGCTGTATAGAGCATATATTCGACATAATTTTCATAGGCCGCAATGTCTTTTTGTGCGGTCATTGCACAATAATTCGGTGTCGCAAATTCAGGTTTGCTGATCGAAAGGTTCAAAAATTCGCGGTAAATATCGCGCGCAGATTGTTCGCGTTGAAGCCGTTCAGACGCGTCCATTTGCAGCTTCACCCCGACCAACGCACCGAGCGCGATCAGGACTGTCAACATGGCGGTCAGGGCCTGTATGGCACCGGCATGTCCATCCAACCATTTGATGAGGTTTTTCATACTATCCCCGCCTTGGGTTGTTGCTGCGTTGCACAGTGGATACCGCCGCCGGCATCACCAATAGCATCGATGTTAAGGCTGATAATTTCGCGCCCGGGATAGAGCGATTTGAGCAAATCATTCGCCTTTTGATCCGCAGCATCATCGCCAAATTCAGCGCTGATGACCGCACCATTGCAAACATAGTAATTGACATAACTGGCAACAAAATCATCATTTTGTGATCGAATATCCACTGGTTCCGGGACCACAATAATATCAAGCTTGCGACCATTTGCGTCTGTCGCTTTTTTCAATATTGCGTATGTTTCATATGCTGATGCTGACCACGGATCACTTGGATCAATACGGTCTGGCAATTGGATCAGCACACGTCCCGGCGACACAAAGCGTGCCAACGCATCAATGTGATAATCGGTGATGTCTTTGCCCTTCACTCCCGGGGCCCAGATCATTTTCTTGCCGCCAAGCGCCTGTAAGAGCTTTTTTTCAATGTCTGCCTGTGATGCTATATTCCGGTTGCGATTGACCCAGCAGCTTGCATGGGCAAGCAACGTGCCAGCGCCGTCATGTTCAATACCGCCGCCTTCCCCCACCAGCCCCGTGTTAAGCAAAGGAAGCCCCAGCCTTTGCGCAATCTGCGCCGCGATTTTGCCGTCGTTGCTGTGTTTCTGCTTGTTCCCCCAGCCGTTGAAACGGAGATGTGAAACCGCCAAAGCACCTGCTTTATTTTTAACAAAAGTTGGCCCCGCGTCACGGCACCAAAGATCGTCCGTTGGAATGTCCCAAATTTCAACAGCTTTGCTGAGTTGTGCGCGGGCGCCATTTTTGTCCCGTTTTCCGGCCAACATCACAACAGGCTCAAACCGTGCGATGCTATTCGCAATCAGCGCAATTTTTGATTGAACCGCGCGCAAAGATGCACGGTCATAGACATCCAAACTGACCGGCCATTGCATGAATGTCCGCTCATGCGGGGCGGTTTCAAGCGGCATTTCAAAACCAGTCAGGTCAGACACGGCATTTGCCTCCCCACATGCGGAAAGCCCGCCGAGCAGTGACAAGCCCGCACCAATCACCGTCCGGCGATCCAGATTATCAGACACACTCAGCCCCCAACACAACTATTACAACGACTTTATGAGCGTCCACCTCATGCGGTGTCAATCTGAAGGGCTTTCCCCCTTGCCGCGACGTGCCATGTTCCCTAATCGTTCGCTGATCATGACTTTGCCTGCCCACATCAACGACGCCCCCTATCTGCGGACGCTCAACGCCCCACAACGAGAGGCAGTTTTGACGACAGAAGGCCCGGTCCTGATGCTCGCAGGTGCTGGCACGGGGAAGACAGCAGCGCTCACGGCACGGCTGGCCCACATCATCGCGACACGCAAAGCATGGCCGTCTGAAATATTGTCCGTCACTTTCACCAATAAAGCGGCGCGGGAAATGAAGGAACGCGTGGGCCGGATCATCGGCGATGCGGTTGATGGCATGCCGTGGCTTGGCACGTTTCATGCGATTGCTGCAAAAATGCTGCGCCGCCATGCTGAACTGGTTGGATTGCAGAGCAATTTCACGATATTGGATACTGACGATCAATTGCGCGTGATGAAACAGTTGATCATTGCCGCAGACATTGATGAAAAGCGCTTCACGGCCAAGGCGCTGGGCGGCCTTATTGATCAATGGAAAAACCGTGGATTGATCCCTGCTGATATTGACGCGGGTGAAAGCGAACGGTTCGCAAACGGACGCGGCGGAGAACTTTACGCCGCCTATCAGGCACGCCTTAAAGCGCTCAATGCCTGCGATTTTGGCGATTTATTGCTCCATATGTTGACGATCCTCAAAACCCACCGCGACGTTTTGGAAACCTATCAACAGCGTTTCAAATATATCCTTGTCGACGAATATCAGGATACCAATTCAAGCCAATATCTCTGGTTGCGTTTGTTATCGCAGACGCGGAAAAACATCTGCTGTGTCGGCGATGATGATCAATCAATCTATTCATGGCGCGGCGCTCAGGTTGAAAATATCCTGAAGTTTGAACGCGACTTTCCCGGCGCGGCCATCATCCGACTGGAACAGAATTACCGCTCTACCCCCCACATATTGGCGGCTGCTTCTGGCGTTATCGCGCATAACAGCGGGCGATTGGGCAAGGAATTGTGGACCGAAGAACCACAGGGTGAAAAGGTTGACGTGATCGGTGTGTGGGACGGCCCCGAAGAAGCACGCCGTGTGGGAGAGATGATCGAAACCCACCAGCGCAGCGGTGGTCCGCTCAGTGATGTCGCAATCCTAGTGCGGGCGCAGTTTCAGACCCGCGCCTTTGAAGACCGTTTTATTTCCATTGGCATGCCGTACAAAATTATTGGCGGCTTCCGTTTTTATGAACGCGCCGAAATTCGCGATGCGCTTGCTTATCTGCGGTTGGTCAATCAACCCAGTGATGACCTTGCATTTGAACGTATCGTCAATATGCCAAAACGTGGCCTTGGCGATAAGGCCGTTGCCAAGGTTCAGATGTTGGCGCGCGGCAATGGCATTCCCCTTGTCCACGCGGCAGCGCAAATCCTTGATACCGATGAACTTACCCCCCAAGCGCGCCGCGCGCTCGGATCATTTGTCGCAGACATTGCCAGTTGGCGGGACCGGGCCAGCAGCCTGCCCCATGCCGACCTTGCCCGCGCGATCCTTGACGAAAGCGGTTATACCGCAATGCTTCAGGCCGAAAAATCGACCGAAGCTTCTGGACGATTGGAAAATCTGACCGAGCTTGCGCGCGCGATGGAAGAGTATGAAACGCTCGGCGCTTTCCTTGAACATGTCAGCCTCGTCATGGATAATGAAGCCGTCGCCGATACGCCAAAAGTAACGATTATGACGATCCACGCGGCCAAAGGATTGGAGTTTGAACGCACCTTTCTGGTCGGGTGGGAGGAAGGCGTTTTCCCGTCCCAACGCGCATTAGATGAAGGGGGATTGGCCGCGTTGGAGGAAGAACGTCGCCTTGCCTACGTCGCGATCACCCGCGCACGGCGGCGCTGCACCATCCTCCATGCGGCCAATCGTCAAATTTACGGGCAATGGACAAGCTCAATCCCGTCACGTTTTATTTCCGAGCTGCCCGAAGACCATATTAATAGTGAAACCAGCATGTCCGGCGGCGAAAGCATGTGGCGCGCCAATTGGTCTGAACAGAGCGATCCTTTCGCTCACATCACGCGCGGCACGGGACGTGGCCCCGGATGGCAACGCGCAGCAGGCGGTGGATTTACGCGGGAACCAACGCGGATTGTTGAGGCGCGCAGTAGTGCGGTCAGCCTCGGCAATAAGGGGCGCAATGACGTTTCAATTGGTTTACGTGTATTTCACAGTAAATTCGGCTATGGCGAAATCATGGAAATTGAAGGCAACAAGCTGGAGATTGAGTTCGAACAGTCCGGACGCAAACGCGTGCTGGACAGTTTTGTGAGTATTCCCTGATGATCCGCGACAAATTACCCTCTCTTAGTGATCAGCCCGACTATGTGATGATGGTTGTCGCCAAATATCAGGAATGGAAAATCTTTGTCGCGCAATATGTCGGGATCAGCGATTGGGAATTGCACACCCAGACGGGCATGGCGGTTTTTCTTTTGGTGGCAATTTTTTTGCGCAAGCCGCTCCATTCTGCGTGGCCGGTGATGAGCATCTTTGCGGTTGAGGCGATGAATGAAGGGTTTGACAGGTTGGCGCATGGTGAATGGCGCTGGCCAGACACGCTCCGTGACGCGCTCTTTACGCTTTTATGGCCAGTTCTGATTTACATTTTCATGCGGTCTGGCTTCATTGAGCGTGATTAAAATTGCCAAAGCTTGCGCCTGATGGCGTGACGGGCCAAGGATGACGTGTGACTGACCAACGCATATTGCCCTCTCCGCTGTCCTATCCCAATTTCCGTCGATACTGGATTGCGCGATTTTCTGCCGTCATGGCGACGATGGCGATGGTCGTCGTCATTGGCTGGCAAGTCTATGACATTGCCCGATCTGATTACGGCATGACCCCTAAGGAGGCCGCATTCCAGCTTGGCCTGATAGGCTTGGCGCAATTTACGCCGCTGCTTTTGTTGACACCGCTGGCGGGATGGGTGGCGGATCGGTATGAGCGCACCTTGGTGGCGCGACTTTCCAACACGATCGATATGGGTGTTGCCATCGCCTTGGCATGTGCCACGATGTACGATGCTCTGACTTTACCGCTCTTGTTCCTCTTTGCAGCACTGCACGGGGTTGCGCGCGTCTTTGTCGGCCCTGCGATGAGTGCGATTGCGCCCAATCTGGTGCCCTCTGAAATATTACCAAAAGCCATTGCGATGAGCTCAATCGCTTGGCAATCCGCGTCGGTTGTGGGCCCGGCACTTGGCGGCTTGCTTTATGCTGGCAGCCCGTCATCGCCCTATTGGTTCAGCGTGGGTGCACTCGGAATTGCGAGTGTCGCGATCAGCCTCATTGGCCCAGTTGCGCCGCCAGAAATTAAGGGAAAATCGCACCCTATCCAACAGATGATTGACGGTTTGCGCTATGTACGGCGCGAACAGTTTTTGTTGGGTGCCATTACACTTGATCTGTTCGCGGTCCTGCTGGCGGGGGCGACCGCATTGCTGCCGGTTTATGCGCGCGATATTTTGAAGGTAGGACCAGAGGGTCTGGGATATTTGCGCGCGGCGCCAGCGTTGGGTGCTGCGTTTTTGGCGCTTTGGTTTTCATTCTTCCCGCTCAAAAACAATGTCGGGATTAAGATGCTTTGGGCCGTTGTGGTCTTCGGGATTGTGACAATTATCTTTGGCCTGTCACGCTCTATGGCGCTGTCGCTGACCATGCTGGTTTTGCTCGGCGCGGCGGATATGCTGTCCGTCTATGTCCGGTCTTCGCTCGTTCAACTCAACACGCCGGATCAGATGCGCGGACGGGTTTCGGCGGTGTCCGGACTTGCCATATCGGGGTCAAACGAACTGGGTGAAGCCCAATCCGGGGTTGCTGCTGCGATCATGGGGCCGGTTGGCGCGGTTGTATTCGGCGGCATCGGTGCCATAATAGTAACAGCATTATGGGCGTGGCGCTTCCCCGAACTGCGCAATGCCCGCACATTTGAACCCCAATTCAAGGACCACGCACAATGAAGGCCGCCACTATCCTCGACACCATTGGCAACACCCCGCATATCCGCGTAAGCCGCCTTTTCCCAGATGCAGAGGTATGGATCAAATCTGAACGGTCAAACCCCGGCGGGTCAATCAAGGACCGCATTGGGCTTGCCATGATAGAAGATGCGGAACGGTCCGGCGCGCTTAAACCGGGCGGTACAATCATTGAACCAACCAGCGGGAACACGGGCATTGGCCTAGCGATGGTGGCGGCTGTCAAAGGGTATAAACTGGTTTTGGTCATGCCTGAAAGCATGTCGATTGAACGTCGCCGCTTGATGCTCGCTTACGGCGCAACATTTGATTTGACGCCGCGTGAAAAGGGGATGAAGGGCGCGATTGAACGCGCGATTGAACTGGTCGATCAAAATTCAAATGCTTGGATGCCGCAGCAATTTGAAAACCCATCCAATATCAACGTCCATGTCCGCACGACAGGCCCTGAAATTTTGGCTGATTTCAAAGACACACCTTTGGACGCAATCATCACGGGCGTTGGCACGGGCGGCCATATCACAGGCGTGGCAGAGTTTTTGAAACCGCTTTGGCCAAATTTGAAAATCTTTGCCGTCGAACCAACATTGTCCCCTGTGATCAGCGGCGGCAGCCCTGCACCCCATCCCATCCAAGGGATTGGTGCTGGTTTCATTCCTGCGAACCTTCATACAAAGCTGCTCGACGGTGTGATCAAGGTTGATCCTGCCGACGCAAAAACGATGGCACGGCGTTCGGCCACTGAGGAAGGCATGCTGGTGGGCATTTCATCAGGCGCAACCCTTGCGGCGATTGCCCAGAAATTGCCTGATCTGCCGAAAGGCGCGCGGGTGATGGGGTTCAATTATGACACGGGTGAACGCTACCTCTCCGTTCCGGACTTCCTGCCAGAAGCCTGATTGTGATCATTGACACCACAGAAGATGCTGGAGGAATCCGGCGAGCTCCGCTCATCTTGCTTTGCCTGATCGCGACGTTGGTGTTTTTGTATCTGACCCTTGGTCGCGGGATGCCAACACGCGTGTCTGTGAGCGGCGGCACTGCTGTCAAAACGGTTTTGATGCCCAATAATATTCCGGCCATCGAACCCGTTGCATTGGAGAAAGTCAGCCTCGGACGCGCCAAGCAGATCAACGATGCGACGCCCTTTATCAAAGGGTCCATTCCACCGGCCCAGCCCTTTCGATTTTCCGGAAATCCACTTGATATGCAACGGGCAACCGCGTGCCTGACAACTGCGATTTACTATGAGGCTGGTGCCGAAGCCCCCAACGGACAAATGGCTGTCGCCCAAGTTATCCTCAACCGCATGCGCCACCCGGCATTTCCAAAATCCGTCTGCGGCGTTGTTTTTCAAGGATCAGAGCGCCGCACGGGATGCCAATTTTCGTTCACCTGCGACGGAGCAATGGCGCGCGCCCCCTCACCCGCAATATGGTCTCGTGCTGCCTCAATCGCACAAATGATGTTGGCGGGCGCTGTTTATGCCCCTGTTGGGGTTGCGACCCATTACCACACTGACTGGGTGATCCCGGCATGGAGCGCCAAACTCGATAAAGTTCGCGCTGAACGTACACATTTGTTTTTCCGTTGGGCTGGGTTTTGGGGAACGCCAAAAGCATTTCGGGGGAACCATAACGGAACAGAGCCGATCATCGCCAAAATGAGCATCCTCTCCCCCGCGCACAGCAGTGACATCATGTTGGCCACACCAGCGCCTGATCCCGCCGCAAAGGGCGTCGTTCAAGATAAAACGATAACGGGCAGCGCCACACGGGACCGTTTCATCCTCGTGGTCGATCCTGCTTTAGAATCGGCAATTCTCGTATCCATTGCCGAACAAAAATGCGGTGACCGCCCCTATTGCAAGGTCATGGTGTGGACGGACCGCGCGCTTGCCCCGCTTGATTTTCCAGTACGCGATCAATTTTTGGCGTCACTGGCCTTTAGTTATTTACGCAATCAAGCACAGGGGTTTCAAAAACCCTTGTGGAATTGCGCCATATTTCCGCGCGGTGACAAGAAACAGTGCATGCGTCACCGTCTGCTCGATATGGATGCGATCACGCCTTAAAAAGCGTCAACCGGCATCGCCATAACGGCTTCGGCGCCTGCCTCCAATTTCTGGCGCAGTGCCCCTGCGTCAGGCATAATACGTTCGGCAAAGAAGCGCGCGGTCATCAATTTTGCTTCCATAAATTGCTTGTCATCCGTGCCAGATGCCAGTGCCGCATCCGCAGCGGCCGCCATGCGCAGCCACATCAGGCCTGTCGCGACAATGCCCATGATATGCATATAGGCAACTGAGCCTGCACCCGCATTATCCGGGTTCATCATGCCGTTCTGCATCAACCACATCGTTGCGCCTTGCAGTTCACCCAGCGATTTTTCAAGCGCGGTTGCATAAGCAGCAAGCGCTGGATTGGCCTTTGCTTCACTGGCTTCGTGCGCGACCAAAGTGAAAAAGGCCTGCACACCGCGCCCGCCATTTTGGGCAAGTTTGCGGCCGACCAGATCAAGCGCCTGAATGCCATTTGCGCCTTCGTAGATCATCGCAATACGCGCATCACGGACATATTGTTCCATGCCCCATTCGGCGATGTAACCATGACCACCGTAAACCTGTTGGGCATTGGTCGCGACTTCATAGCCCTTATCGGTGCCATATCCTTTGATCACGGGGGTGAGCAGTGACAGCAAATCGTCGGCCATTTGCCGTTCTTCTTCGGTAGCCGCTTTGTGGGACATATCAGCCTGAAATGCACCCCAAAGGCAGAGTGCACGCAGCCCTTCGGTCAATGCTTTGCCTTCCATCAACATACGGCGCACGTCAGGATGGACCATGAGCGTGTCTGCGCTGCTGTCTAAATCTTTTGGCCCTGTAAGCGCGCGACCCTGCCTACGATCTTTGGCATATTGCACCGCATTTTGATAAGCGATGTCGCCCTGTGCAAGGCCCTGCACCCCGACGCCCAACCGGGCAACGTTCATCATGATGAACATGGCGGCAAGGCCCTTAAATTCATCACCGACCAGAAAACCAGTCGCGCCATCATAATTCATCACGCAGGTCGAATTGCTGTGAATACCCATTTTATGTTCGATAGACCCGCACGAAACGCCGTTGCGATCACCAAGAGAACCATCCGCATTGACCATGAACTTAGGCACAATGAACAGGGATATGCCCTTCACCGTATCCGGCGCGCCCGGCGTTTTGGCGAGAACAAGGTGAATGATATTTTCTGTCAGATCATGTTCACCCGACGAGATGAAAATTTTTGTCCCCGTCACGGCATAACTGCCATCGCCGTTCGGGACAGCCTTCGTTCGGATCAAACCCAAATCGGTGCCGCAGTGTGGCTCCGTCAGGTTCATGGTACCGCCCCATTGGCCAGCAACCATTTTGGGCACGTACATTGCCTTTTGCGCGTCCGACCCTTTGGTCAAAATTGAAGCAACGGCGCCGGAGGTAAGGCCTGAGTACATCCCAAAGCCTTCATTGGCGGCCATCAAAAATTCTTCAATCGCCGTGCTGATGACATGGGGCAGGCCCTGACCACCAAATTCTTCTGGCGCAGACAGTGTTGTCCAACCGCCTTCAACGAATTTTTTATAGGCTTCCTTAAATCCCGTCGGCGTTGTCACAGATCCATCCGCGTGGCGCGTGCAGCCTTCACGGTCCCCCACCTGATTAAGCGGGAAAAGCACCTCTTCCATGAATTTACCGCCCTCATTCAGGACAGCTTCAACCATATCCGCGCCGGCATTTTCAAACCCAGGCAAATTTGTGTAGCGTTCAAGCCCAATGACATGGTCAAATATGAAGCGGGTGTCGCGAACAGGCGCGTTATAAATTGGCATTATATAATCTCCGATGGGTCGGGTTTAAGCGTCAGCCGCTTCGGCTTTTTTAACAACGTCGATAAAGCGGGAAAGCTCATCAATATGGGCGTCAATATCAACGCGTTGTTCTTTTAGAAGGTCAACTCTGGCCTGACATTTCTCAATTGTCGCCTGACGCTGCGTATGGCGACCATCGCCGACATCATAGAGATCAATCAGTTCGCCAATTTCAGTGAGGCTAAAGCCGACCCGTTTTGCACGCAATATCCAAGCGATTCGTGCGCGGTCACGTTTGGTGTAGACCCGTGTCAAACCGCGCCGGATGGGTGAGATTAAGCCCTCATCTTCATAAAAGCGCAGCGCGCGCGCCGTGATTTTGAATTCTTCTGACAGGTCAGAAATAGAATATTGATGCCGGTCGCGCGGATCGGGCATATCAACGGTTGCGTGGGATGCTGTACTTGCCATGAAAACGTCTTAATTAACGCTCACGTCAACGTCAATCGAAATTCCCTTACGCACTCTGTGCATTTTTAGTCGCGAACAAGCGCGCCATTTTCGATTTTGCGGTAAAAACAGCTTGCTTCTCCGGTATGGCACGCAGGGCCAGCAGGACGACATTTAAGCACAATCGCATCCTGATCGCAGTCGATCCGCACTTCAATCACACTCAAGATGTTGCCCGACGTTTCGCCTTTTTTCCACAACATCGCGCGGCTGCGTGACCAGAAATGGGCATATTGTGTTTCAAGGGTAAGCGCCAAGGCCGCGGCATTCATATGCGCAAGCATCAACACATCGCCCGTTTCAGTGTGTGTCACGACAGCCGTTATCAGTCCTGCTGCATCATATTTGGGGGCCAGCACGCTGCCCAATTCGCGATCTTCAGACACTCAAATTCCCTTCGACGCTTTCCTGTTACAAACACAAGACAAAGCGGTCTAGCCTCCCTATAGGCCGGCCAAGCGAAACCATCGGGCGATTCCCATGCTGACCACACACCCATTTGACGACGACAAGCTCCGCGAAGAATGCGGTGTATTCGGAATATGGGGCGCTGACACAGCCTCTGCGGTTGTCGCCCTAGGGCTCCATGCCCTGCAACACCGTGGTCAGGAAGCCGCTGGCATCACCAGTTGGGACAGTGTGAATTTTCACAGCCACCGGGCAATGGGTCATGTGGCGGGTAATTTTGACCGGGATGAGATTATCAATGGCCTGCCGGGCACCGTGGCATGCGGGCATGTCCGCTATTCAACGACAGGGGAAACCGCGCTGCGCAATGTTCAGCCGCTTTATGCTGACCTCGCCTCTGGCGGTTTTGCAATTGCGCATAATGGCAACATCTCCAACGCGATGACGCTTAAAAAGGAACTGGTGCGACGCGGTTCGATTTTTCAGTCGACCAGCGATACCGAAGTCATCATCCACCTTGTCGCCACGTCAACCTACCGCACCCTGCTCGACAAATTCATTGATGCGCTCAAACAGGTTGAGGGTGCTTATTCCCTGATCTGCATGACACCAGAAGGCATGATTGCATGCCGCGACCCCCTTGGCATCCGTCCGTTGGTAATGGGAAAGCTTGGCGATGCTGTCATTTTCGCGTCTGAAACGGTTGCTTTGGATGTGGTGGGCGCAACGTTTGACCGTGCGGTGGCTCCGGGCGAAATCGTGATTGTTGCCAATGGCGAAGTCCGGTCGATCATGCCCTTCACACCGCAAAATCCAAGACCCTGTGTTTTTGAACATGTTTATTTTTCGCGCCCAGATTCGATTGTCGACGGATCCAGTGTCTACTCCGTGCGCAAGGCCATTGGCGCACAACTCGCACTGGAAAGCCCCGTGCGCGCCGATCTCGTCATTCCTGTGCCTGACAGTGGCACACCGGCCGCCATTGGCTATGCCCAAGCATCTGGTATTCCATTTGAACTGGGTATTATCCGATCACATTATGTGGGGCGCACCTTCATTCAGCCCAGCGACGGCGTCCGCCATCTTGGTGTAAAGCTTAAACACAATGCCAACCGCGCCTTGATTGAGGGCAAATCGGTTGTGCTGATTGATGACAGTATCGTGCGCGGAACGACATCACTTAAGATCGTCCAGATGATGCGCGATGCCGGTGCGACCGAAGTCCATATGCGGATAGCCAGCCCGCCCACGCGCCACAGCTGTTTTTACGGTGTCGACACGCCCGAACGCTCAAAACTGTTGGCGGCAAAGCATGATCTGGAAGAAATGCGCACGTATATTCACGCTGACAGTCTCGCCTTCGTCACGATCGATGGCCTTTACAAAGCTTTGGGCGAAGAACGCCGCGCGCATATTCGCCCGCAATATTGCGATGCATGCTTCACGGGCGAATATCCGACACGCCTGACCGATCAAGATGATATTGCGCCTGAAAATCAGTTGAGTTTACTGTCGGAGCGTGTGGTTTAATGTCAAAACCATTTGCGGGGAAATTGGCCCTCGTTACAGGGGCATCACGCGGGATCGGGGCTGCGACTGCAGAAGCATTGGCGGCAGCGGGCGCGCATGTTATCCTCACTGCGCGCACAGCGGCTGGACTGGAAAGTGTTGAAGAACGCATTCACGCCAATGGCGGCGCTGCAACCATTGCCCCGCTTGACCTAACCGACCCAGAGAGCATTGGTCGGCTGGCTCAGGCTATTTCTGGCCGCTGGGACGCGCTCGACATTCTTGTTTTGAACGCGGCGATGCTGGGGACGCTGGCACCGGTGCAGCATTTGGATGCAAAAGAATTTGCACAGGTCTTCACCCTCAATGTCAGCGCGCAACAAACGCTTATTGCCGCCTTTGATGCCATGCTGAGGCGCAGCGAAGATGCGCGGGTCATTGGTGTCACAAGCAGCGTCGGGGCCGTACCACGGGCCTATTGGGGGGCTTACGGCGCAAGTAAGGCTGCATTTGAAACCCTGTTGGGGGCCTATGCCCAAGAAAATATAACGATTGGACGGATCAAAGTGGCCATTGTTGATCCTGGGGCCACAGCAACCAAAATGCGCGAGCGTGCCTACCCCGGAGAAGATCCCGCAACGCTAAAAAGCCCAGATGTTGTGGCAGCGCGTATCATGGAACTGGTGGCTGAGCCTTTCACTTCTGGAACAAAAATACGCGTTAACTGATATTTTTAAGGCGATGATAATCAAATATTTGGCACAAGGGCCTGTTACCGACAGGAGCTTCCTATGACCCTATCGACCAATCGTTATGCTATTGCGGCGCAAGAAGATCGCTGCGCTCCGCGTATTTCCCTAAAAATTAGGGCCACGCTGCGCGCTTCTGGTCAATCCGGTTTCTCAGTTGTGGTGCGTGATTTATCGCTTGCCGGATTTTCTTGTGAAGCCGTTACTGGCATGCATGTTGGTGCACTGTGCTGGCTAACGCTTCCCGGCCTAAGCGGGTTGCAGGCAGAAGTGATGCGCAATGACGGGATTAACGTTGGCTGTGCTTTTGCCAATCTTCTTAATCCCGCCGTGCTCGATGCGATAATTGCGCGCGCAGACTAACCCGCCGTTTTTGACTCTGCATCAATGGCTTTTTGGACGGCTTCATAAAATCGTTCGCGTTCAGCCCCAACGCCGTCTGGATCTGTCGCCGTTTTCCAATTGCCGTTTGTTGCAATAATCAACTTACGCTTTGGATCGATAAATATGCCTTGGCCAAAAATACCTTGGGCGGCAAAGCTACCATTATCGTTGGTCCACCACTGAAAACCATAGCCGCGCCCAGGCACACCAATGTCAGCCTGCTTGGTTGTTGCTTGGGAAAGCCAATCATCGGGTAACACTGGTTTACCGCCAGCAATACCGCCTTCCATAATGAACTGCCCCAGCCGCGCATAGTCGCGTAATCGTGCTGAAATACAGCAACCGCTTATTTCATGTCCGGTTGATCCCAACATCCACGCCGCGTCGGATTCCATGCCATAAGGCCCCCAAACTTTTTCTGACAAATATGCGGACAGGGTTTTTTTTGTTGCACTTGAAACGAGCACACCAATCAGGTTGGTTTCCCCCGTTTTATAGACCCATTTGCTGCCTGCTGGTGCTTCTCGCGGCAGTGTCTTCATATAAGATACTGTTACATCTTCACCCGCCACCGGTTTTTGCAGATTGAACAGAGCAACATCGGATTTAGGGTCGGTATAATCTTCATTCCATTTGACGCCTGATGTCATTGTCAGCAATTGTCGGACCGAGACATCGTCATATGCTGACCCCTTAAGTGTGGGGATATAGACCGTCACCTTATCCTCTAAACTTTTGATATATCCATCGCGGACGGCAGCGCCGACCAATGTTGAGGTGAAGGATTTTGCAACCGAAAAACTGGTCCAACGGCCATTTTTATCATAATCAAGCGCATATTTTTCAAACCGGATTTTGCCGTCCTGAATAATGATGAGCCCGGCATTGCGTTGATTTTTCATATAAGCGTCAACATCGAGCTTGATGGCCGCACCCTCGCCAAAGCTGCGAACCTTCCCGCCCGCCTTAATTATATGCGCATCGGCTAATTTTTCCATCTGTCGAAAAGCCGTATCGCGTTGGTCCACTGTCCAGAAAAGCACATTCCGATCCTTTGGTAAGTTGGTGTAAAGTTTTACAGCATCACAGGCCGTGAGTGCAAAAGCCAACCCCAGTCCCGCCGCGAATATTTTCCTCATTTCATGTCCCCATCTATGTTTTCACCAAAGTCACTTGCCCGACATTTATACCCCCGCCGCGAAACCCGCCTTCACAGTACATCAGATAGTAGCGCCATAATTTGACAAAGCGCGCATCGAAGCCCGACGGGAGCTTACCAGTGTCAACAGCATCGTCAAATCTAACCCGCCACCGGCGCAACGTTTCTGCATAATGCGCGCCAAAATATACTGGATTTTCCCAAAGCAATCCGCGCGCTTCAGCCAATGCGCGAAAGCGGCACTCGGACAGCAGCATTCCCCCAGGAAAGATATATTTTTGAATGAAATCAACGTTTTTGGCATAACCTTCAAAAATATCATCCGCGATTACAATATATTGCAAAGCAGCACGCCCGCCGTGTTTAAGGCGCTGCGCGATGACATCGAGATATGCCGGCCAATAGGCTTGGCCTACTGCTTCAACCATTTCAATGCTGACAATCGCGTCATAAGTGCCCGTCACATCGCGGTAATCGCATAAGGCATAGGTCGGACGGTTGGCACGTTTTGAAGCTGCATTTTCGGCATATTGCTTTTGTGCTGGGGATAAAGTGATCGCTGTAACATTATGCCCTTTGTCAGCGCAGGTGCGTGAAAAATAACCCCAGCCACAGCCAATTTCGAGGATGTCTGAATGCAGGGACAAATTCAGTCGTTTGCCAAGCGCGGACATTTTGCGTTTTTGGGCCGCCTCCAATGTTTCTTCGCCGTTGAGTGGTTCTGCAAACAGCGCGCTTGAATAACTCATCGTTTTGTCGAGCCACAGCTGATAGAAATCATTGCCCAAATCATAATGTGCCCTGACGTTCCTCTGTGCGCCTGTCCGGTTGTTGCGGTTCAGGGCGTTAAGGATACGTTTGGTCAGACGTGTCACACCCGAAGGACGCCCTGCCTCGCCAAAGGTCGCGCGGTTACGCATGAACAGATCAAACATCACAACGGGATCGGGGCTGAACCAATCGCCATCAAGCCAAGCATGATAACCGCCAATCGAACCACCGCGCGCGAGA
>JBEBKH010000028.1:0-22277 GCA_040079575.1 Chakrabartia sp.
CTATTCACCGTGGCGATGCCACGCTTCCATAGTCTTTCCTCGCATCTCATCACTTCTGAATGCCATCACGAACGCGTATTTAACAGGTCCTGACCCTAGCTTCGCAAACTTCCCAGGGTGGGGCAGTCCACTGCGAAGTTAAGCATTTTTGCGCAATGGTGCGGTGCGCGCATTTTAGGCAAAACAAGTAAATCAATGTTCAAAATGAGAAAGAGCGCACCAAATTTCCCATAGCAAATCCTACATTGCAAGGGAGAAGCGCGGGATCCACCCCGCCCTTGATCAATCAAAGCCGACAAACACGCTGGCCTCTTCAACCGATTTGCGCTCCGACACGACGGCGTTGGCGGGGAAATTTTCATCGGGCCAGCCCAGCGCGATGCTTTTCATGATGATCTGATCATCAGCAATCCCGGCATGTTCGCGCACGACGGGCGATTGCATGATCCCCTGGCTGTTGATCACCGCACCCAGCCCGCGTGACCATGCCGCGTTGACAAGTGCGGTGGCGACTGCCCCGCAATCGAACGGCGTATCGTCGCTGCCATCGCAAACACGGTCATAGGTGATAATCACGCACACCGGCGCATCAAATTGGCGAAATCCGCGCAGCACCCAATCTTGCCGCATTTCGGCATCATCGCGCGCGATCCCCATGGCCGAGAAAAGCTGTTTGGCAACGCCGATCTGCCGTTCGCGGTGCGGGCCTGCGAAGGGCTGACCTGTGCGAAACTCACGCGATTGGGGCACGCCCGCGATCATCCGTTCCGTATTCCCTGCGCGGATCTGGTTGAGCGGTTCACCCGTAATCACGTAAAAATTCCACGGCTGCGTATTCATCGAAGACGGCGCACGCATCGCCAGCGCAAGAATTTCCTCAATCAACGCTTGGGGGACGGGGTCTGGCTTATATCCGCGAATGCTGCGGCGACCGAGGATAACGTCATCAAATTGCATGGGTGGCTCCGTGGGGTGGGGTGGTTATGTGGTGGGTGGGCGTTATCGGGGATGGGAGTAGAATGCCAGTGGGGGATTGGCGTTGATTGGTATTACACTTTCAGAACATGTTCTACTCTTTGCACATGCTCATATAATCTGCTTCGCCAAGTATCCGAATTGCTTGACCCGCTTCGATCAGGCTTTCCGCTTTCCGGTGCTTGCTGCTTTTGTTCTGACCGTTCAGCTTATCAATGTCTTGATCGCCTACCACGAGCAGCGTTGTTTTCTTGGTAACGCCCGACTCGACAGCAGCCCCTGCCTCATGCGCCATATCAGCAGCGTCGCGTCTTGGGATTTGCAGGGAGCCAGTGAAGACAATGCTCTCTCCGAGTAGCGACCCTTCACCGTCCCCTGTCCGTCGAATGTTAGAGCCGGAGCTAACCGAACTGTTGCAACGCTTGATCCATTCAACGGTATCAAGCCCGGTTTCCTGCATTGCCCTAATCAAGATCAAGCCCGCTGTGCGGGCATCGTGCAGCGCGTCGTGGTGTTTGAAGTTGATACCAAAATGGTCTGCCAGATTGGCAAGGCCATAACCCGACTGCGAGAACTGTGCCCAGGCTCGACGGGCAACCCGCGCCGTGTCAAGCCAGTTGCAGGGCAGAGGCTCAAGGCTATGGCGACCACATGCTTGAGCCAGCGCCACCCTATCAAAGTGCGTATGACACGCCACAACCTGTTCAGAAGTGTGGTCACACAACCAAGTGTATATATCCTTGAATTGGGGTGCGCCGCGCACATGCTCGGCGGTAATACCGTGGATGGCAACGTTGTAGGGGTCGAAATAGTCATTTGGGTTAACCAAGCGAATGTCCGAATGAACCTCTTTGCCATCCTCGAAAACTACTAATCCGATTTGGCAGATACTGCTCATCTGCGGGTTGGCGGTTTCCAGATCAACGGCAACAAACCTCATCTTGTGTTTTTCTCAAACGAAAAATGAACTCAAAAAGTTGAATCTACAGTAACAATTTACCAAATTCAGAGCCTCTGCCCTCTCACTCCACCCGTCACACTCTTCGCCAAATTCCTCGGCTGATCAACATCCGTCCCCTTGGCGCATGCCACGTGGTAGGCGCGCAGCTGCACCGGTACCGTGGACACCAGCGGCTCCCTTAGCATGGCCTAATCGACCACGCGGCCAATGCGCACAAGGAGGCCGCTGGGGTCGCTCAGCGAAAATTCATAGGTCCCCCACGGCTTTTTATGCGGTGCGCCCGGTTCGATAATCAATTCACGAACCCGATCCGCAACGCCATCGACATCATCGACATAAAGGTAAAGGCCGAAAGGATTATCTTCGATATTTTTGGGCCAACCGGGGACTTTGGTCAGGTGCAGATGCCAGCCGCGCCCGTCGGCAAGGATACGATAATCGCCATAGTCGCTAACCACCGCAAAGCCGAGCCGAATGTAAAAAGCCTCGCTAGCGTCCAAATTGCTGCTTGGGATGATCGCGGTGGCGTAGTGGGTTTCGCTCATGCGCTTGCTCCTGTGGGGGTGTAATGTGGCATGACGATCACAATCTGCCTTTGATCAACTGTGTCGCAAGGATTAGCGACCAGATCGAAAAAGTGAATACCGAAACTGTCGCACTATAAAGGCCGAACGCGCCGCCGCCTGTAAGCAGCCAATATCCGGCCAACAAGGCCATCGCTATCCCTAATCCCCCTGCCATCTTGGTCAAGCCATCCAACTGCACAAGCCGGAGCGCCCAGAGCGCCATTGCCACGCTAGTCAGGGTGATACCAAGCAAAGCCAGTTTTTGGTTCAACACAGCCAGCATTGTATATTGGGATGCTGCGCCGGCAGGGTCGATGAGCGCGGCGTGAAGACCGCCAACGACAAAACCATTGATAAACGACGCGGCAATAAATGCTGTCATACCGGATGAAAAGGCCATCGCTCCGGCGCGAACTGCGAGATGTTCTCCACCAAGGCGCCGTGCGAAAACCGCAAAGGCAAACATGAGCGTGAAGAGACACACCATCATGGTACTGTGGACCAGCGCGTTACTCCAGTCGTGGAGCAGCAGGCCGTCATCCACGCCGTTGATCGACGTCGGATGGTGGAACATGAGTACAATGGCGCCCGCAGTGGCCGCAATAATCAACCCTCCTATACGTCGCCCCTCAAAACGCGCGTTTCCTTCGGTCATAGTCCGCTCCCTCGTGAAACGGTGCACCATATTGCGATCCTTTTGGATGGCGAGCGACGAAAGCTGGAAAAATCCGTTTCCGGACGATCCCATCAAAAAATCCGCTTCACGTCCGCTAATTGATATTCAAAAGACAGGGTACATCGCGTATCCCCTAAGGATGAGGCAGGAGAAAGACGATGATCGTGAACGAGATCGGCGGGTCAACCGGACGCGCACGGCGGTTATCGACGCGTTCATCCGTCTCATCTTCGAACATCGCTACGACTCAATCCGCACCGCGCATCTCATTGCCGAAGCCGATATAGGCCGATCGACCTTTTACGAGCATTTCCGCAGCAAGGATGATGTGCTGCTCTCCGCGGTAAGCCCGGTTCTCCTCCCGCTTGCCAACGCCGCAACAGGACGCGGAGCCAAAGCACAGGTCGTGGCGATACTCAGCCACATGTGGGATAGGCGGTCGGTTGGCAGGGTCATTCTTGGTTCCGCCACAGGCGCGAAAATGCAACGCGCATTGGCTGCCATGATATTGGATAATATGCGCAGAGGCGACCCTGGCAACCCCACGGCGGCGATGCAGGCCGCAGCCGCTGCGGCCGCACAGATGGCGATGCTGCGACTATGGGTAGGGGGCGAAGCAAGCTGCACCGCCGATGCATTGGCGGGGTTGATGATTGGGTGCACGACGATGACGCGGGCGGCGTTATGAGAGGGCCAGGGGACATCCACATTGCCCCGTGCCCTCACTCCACTGTCACACTCTTCGCCAAATTGCGCGGTTGATCCACATCAGTCCCCTTGGCGCATGCCACGTGGTAGGCGAGCAGCTGAACCGGTACCGCATACACCAGCGGCGCGATTAACGGATGGACGCTTGGCATTTCGATGGTCGCCATGCAGCCTTCGCCGGCCTCTGCAATCCCTTCTGCGTCGGATATAAGCACGACCTTGCCGCCGCGTGCGCGGACTTCCTGCATGTTGCTGACGGTTTTTTCAAACAGCGGGCCAGAAGGGGCGAGGACGATGACGGGGACCGCTTCGTCGATCAGCGCGATGGGGCCGTGCTTCATTTCACCGCTGGCATAGCCTTCGGCGTGGATATAGCTGATTTCTTTGAGCTTGAGCGCGCCTTCAAGTGCCAACGGATAATCAGGGCCACGACCAAGATAGAGAACATCGCGCGCTGGGGCGATCAGGTGGGCCATCGCGGCAATATCATCATCATGGGCAAGCGCGGCATTGATCGCGGCGGGGGCCTCGGTCAGATGCTTGACGACCTCCTGTTCCTCCGCGCGGGACATTTTGCCTTTCACAACCGCCAGATGCGCGGCGAGTGCGGCGAGGACGGCGAGTTGGCAACTGAACGCCTTGGTCGATGCCACGCCGATTTCGGGACCAGCGTGGGTGGGGAGCAATAGATCCGCCTCACGCGCCATGCTGCTGGTGGGGACGTTGACGACGACGGCAATCTTCTGCCCCGCGCCCTTGGCATGCCGGAGTGCGGCGAGCGTGTCTGCGGTTTCGCCGGATTGGCTGATGAACAGAGCGAGCCCGCCAGCCTCCAACACGGGATCGCGGTAACGAAACTCGCTGGCGAAATCGAGATCGACCGGCACGCGGGCGAACTGTTCAAACCAATATTTGGCGACCATCCCGGCGTAATAACTCGTCCCGCACGCGACGATGGTGACACGGTTGATCGTCGACAGATCAAAATCCATCTGCGGCAGTGCGACCTGTTGCTCCAGCGGGCGGATGTAGGAGGACAGGGTTTGGGCAACCACGGTGGGCTGTTCAAAAATCTCCTTCTGCATGAAGTGGCGGTAATTGCCCTTTTCGATGGCCGCCGCCGATACGCCCGATGTCGTGATTTCGCGGGTGACGGGATTGTTGTCCTTGTCAAAAATTTCCGCACCACCCGCGCGCACGATCACCCAATCGCCCTCATCAAGATAGGCAATCTTTTGCGTGAGCGGCGCGAGCGCGAGCGCGTCTGACCCCAGATAGGTCTCGCCGTCGCCGTAACCCACAACAAGGGGGCTGCCGAGCCGTGCGCCGATCAGGAAATCGGGGTGCTGACGGAATGTGATGGCCAGCGCAAAGGCACCGCGCAGGGTCGGGAGAATGGCCTTGACTGCTGCGGCGGGTGAATGCCCTGCCTCGACCTGTTCGGACACCAAATGCGCGACGACTTCGGTATCGGTCTCACTTTCAAACGTGCGCCCCCGCGCGATAAGCCCGTCACGAAGCTGCTTGAAATTTTCGATAATGCCGTTGTGGACCAGCGCGACTTCGCCCGTGGCATGGGGGTGAGCATTGCTCGTCGTTGGTGCACCGTGTGTCGCCCAGCGGGTGTGCGCAATACCGATATTGCCCGGCGCATCATCCGATTTCAGCACTGTGACGAGATTGGCAAGCTTGCCCTCCGCCCGCCTGCGAACCAATTGGCCGTCGTGCACAGTGCACACGCCCGCACTGTCATACCCCCGATATTCCATCCGTTTGAGCCCATCGACCAGCCGGTCAGAGACAGGAGATTTGCCAACAATTCCAATAATGCCGCACATGAATCTTTTGCTTTCAATCCAATTTGTAAGGGACACGGATGCCTGGCATCTCGACAGGGAAATCCTTCGTGTTTCGTGTAATCAAAATTGCACCGTTCACTTGGGCTGTTGCAAGAATATAGGCATCCATCAGTTTTAATTTTGTTCGATGTCTTATGTCAGCCGACGCCATTGCGATACGCTCATCCAGTTCGACGATTTCAAAATTGGCAAGCGCCTGACGCACTGTATCGCGCACATCCAGCGATTCACCGGCAAGCACCTCTGTCCAGACGATACGGCTGATCCGGTGGCCCTTGTATCTCGATAGCTCCGCAACCCCCTGCGGTTTGCGTTTTAGCCAGTCGATTACAATGTTTGTGTCGAAAAAAGGGTGCGCCACGAATCAAATATCTTCATAGGGCCGGCGATCTTCGCGCATTGCCCTTTGGTATTCTACGCCATCCGGAATGTCGTCGCGATGCTCCCAAAGCCCGGCCCAGCGTTCAATCCAGTCATTATTGTCTGCATTATGAACCAGGTAGAGTTTTACCGCATCGCGGATTGCCGCGGCACGCGAACTTTTTTTCTTGCCCGCCAGCGCGTCGAGTTCCTTGACGTCGTCGTCGGGTATTTCAGTGAGGATTCTCATGTGTCGCTCTCTGTTTGCTGGCGATACCAACGGAGGGTCAAGGACAAAACCGCCGCGCGCGATTTGCCCTGCTCTGCGGCGAGCCGTTTGATATCTTCATCGGGTAGATCGGCGAGGATACAAGTCATGATATATTGATATCATATCATGATATCATGTCAAGGGTTTTTAGCAGACCTAGAAAATGGAAATCGTCCCAGTATAGTGCCCATGTGATCAAACGGGGAGGGGGAATTGCATGGGAAAAATTGTAGCATATCATCTGCCGGGCGCATGGGGGCTGACATCGGTTAGTCCGTTTTGCCTGAAGCTTGACGCTTGGCTGCGGATGGCAGGGATTGCGCACGAATCGGTCACCGCGACCACGCCCTTTGGCGGGCCAAAGGGCAAGGCACCGTGGATCGAGCATGATGGCCAAAAGATCGGCGATTCCACGTTGATCATACAATATCTAAAAGAGCAATTGGGCGTCGATCCTGATGCGCATTTGACAGCTGAACAAAAAGGCATGGCAGTTGCGATCCAGCGATTGATCGATGAAAATCTCTATTGGGTGATGGTCAATGATCGCTGGAATACGCCTGAAAACTGGCCAATTTTGAAATCAACTGTGCTGGGAAATATCCCGGCACCCTTTCGCCACATCATGGCCCCGTTCGCGCGGCGCGGCGTGCTTAAGCAGCTAAAAGGGCATGGCATGGGCTGTCACAGCGCCGTGGAGATCGCCGCTATCGGCGCGCGTGATATTGGTGCGTTGGCCGCGATTCTCGGCGAAAAGCCATGGTTTTTAGGCGATCTCCCGACCGAAATTGATGCGGTCGCCTATGGCCAGCTGGCCAATATATACAGCGTCGGATTCTCAAGCCCGATGAAGGCTGTGATTGCAGGACACCCCAATCTGATCGCATTCCTGGAGAGGTTCAAGGAGCGCTTTTATCCGGGTTGAGCGAGGGTGATGCTCGTGCACGCTCCTAATCACGCCGCCTTTCTTTCCAATTCAACCTTCATTTCCATGCCCAATTCCTTGAGAACCGCAAGGATAGTGGCCAGCGTTGGATTGCCGGACGGGGAAAGGCTGCTGTAAAGTGCGGCTCTGCTCAATCCGGTGGCGCGGGCCAATCCACTTGCCCCTCTTGCGCGCGCCACTGTGCCTATGGCCGTCGCTACGTCTGCAGCGTCGCCGCTTTTCAGCGCATCACTGATGTAAAGCGCGGCTTCCTCATCATCGCGGATGTAGTCGGCGGGATCAAAGGGTGCGGTTTCAACTTTCACCTTGGCCATATCAGTCTTCCTCTATCATCTCACGTGCAGCCGCAATATCGCGCGGCTGGCTGCTTTTGTCCCCACCGGTGAGCAGAACAACCATCACACCACCTTCAAAAGTGAAATAGATGCGGTAGCCGGGGCCAAAGGCGATGCGCAGTTCATGCAAGCCGTGGCCCAACGCCTTCACATCTCCTAAATTGCCACCCGCGACCCGTTCAATACGCCGAGCAATAATGGTTTGCCCTTTGCGATCCCGCAACGCATCGAACCACCGAATAAAAACTTCGGTTCGTGCAATCTGGTAATGCATGTCTATTTTAATAGACGTTAATGGGAAGGATGTCAAATATAATAGACATTACTTCCCTTCCTTCTTCTTCCGCATCGCTTCGTGAAACCGGTCTGCCCAACCCAGCTTCACTGATTGTTCCGCGCGGACCAGCCGCAGTTCGCCGTCAGCCCCCTCGCGCGTCACCGCACTGCCTGCGCCGACGATGGCCTTTTTGCCAATGGTCACTGGCGCAACCAGCGCGGAATTGCTGCCGATGAAGGCCCCTTCGCCGATCACCGTCTGATATTTGAAATAGCCGTCATAATTGCAGGTGATCGTTCCTGCGCCGATGTTCGCGCCCGCGCCGACATCCGCGTCGCCGATATAGGACAGGTGGTTGGCCTTGGCGCCCTTACCCAGCCGCGCTTTTTTGACCTCAACGAAATTCCCGATTTTAGATTTTTCCTCCAGAACCGCGCCGGGGCGCAGCCTTGCGTAGGGGCCGACTTCGGCGCCGCTGGCGATGGTTGCGCCTTCGATATGGCAAAAGGCGCGAATGGTCACAGTGTCCGCAATCGTCACGCCGGGACCGAAGAAGACATTGGGTTCGATCAGAACGTCGCGACCAATAACAGTGTCATAAGCAAACCAGACGGTCTTCGGCGCGATCAGGGTTGCGCCGTCATCCATTGCCTGTTTGCGGCGGCGCATTTGCCATTTGCCCTCCATTTGGGAGAGTTCAGCGCGGCTGTTGATGCCTGCCACATCGAAGGGGTCGGTCTTCACCACTGCGCAGTGGCGGCCATCGGCGTTGGCTATGTTGACGATGTCGACGAGGTAAAATTCCTTGGCCGCATTGTCATCCGTCACGCGCGCCAGAAGCCCAAACAGATCACGTGCTTTCACCGCCATCAGGCCGGAGTTGCAGAGGCGGCATTCCCGTTCCTCTGGTGTCGCATCCTTATGTTCAACCATTTTGGTGATGCGGTCACCGCTGGTCATCACGCGGCCATAGCTTTGCGTATCGTCCGGTTCAAACGCCAGCACGACCACGGCGGGCGCGTCATCAGCATTCAATCGGTCAATCATACCCTGCATGGTGGCGGTGGGGACAAAAGGCACGTCGCCGTAAAGGATCAGGACATCACCGTCGAACCCCGTCAGCGCGTCCTGTGCCATTTGTACCGCGTGGCCGGTGCCGTGCTGGGGTTCCTGGACCGCAAGGTCCGCCGTTCCGCCCAGCGCCGCCGCCAGCTGTTCCTTGCCCGATCCAACGACAACCACTTTCCTCGTCGGGTTCAGCGCATCGACTGCGTCCATCAAATGCATCAGCATGGGCCGCCCCGCAATCGGGTGCAGCACCTTGTGCAAATCAGATTTCATACGGGTGCCTTTACCGGCGGCGAGGATGATGGCTGCAATGGTCATGACCCCCTTTGCCATCAAATTCTTGCGGTTTCCAGAGCGCGCAGGCAAGGCATTATCCCATGCAGAAAATTCCCTTTGATATTATCGGCTTTGACCTCGACGGCACCTTGGTGGACACGTCGGGGGATTTGTGCGCGGCGGTCAACCATGTGCTGGACAGCGTCGGGCGCACGCCCATCGCGCCAGAGCAGGTCAAGAAATATATTGGCGGCGGGGCAAAGCTGATGCTCGAACAAGGGCTGATCGCCACTGGCGGGATTCCAGATGATGATTTCCGCCCGCTCTACAAACAAATGCTGGCCTATTACGGAGACAATGTGTCGGTGCATTCGCGCCCCTTTGACGGCGCATTGGCAGTGCTGGATGCCTTTGACGCGGCTGGGATCCGTTACGCGGTTGTGACCAACAAATTTGAAAGCCTTGCCGTCAAATTGTTGACAGACCTGGGGTTGGCGCACCGCATGGGCTGTATCTTGGGGGCAGATACGTTGGGAAAAGAAAATGCCAAACCGTCAGGCGCGCCAATCTTTGAAATGGTCAAACGCTGTGGCGGCGGCCGAGCAGCCTATATAGGCGATTCCATCTATGATGTGATGGCCGCCAAAAATGCGGGCGTACCCAGTGTCGCGTGCAGTTTCGGGTTCCTGCACGGCCCGGTTGAAGAATTGGGAGCCGACGCGGTGATTGACCATTTTGATGAACTGATCGGGGTGTTGGGGGAGCTGAATTAACTCCGTCGTCCCTTCGCCCATAAATGGCGTGCGAGCATCAGCGGGGGCATGCGGATCCAGTGCGACCGAACATAGAAGGCAAAGCGCAACAGTGCTTGGGTTTGTTGGCCCCAGCCGTTTCTTGCGAGCAGGCGGCCGCGGTAAAAGATATCGCCGCGCCGCGCTGTCCCAGCGAGATCGGCAGCGACCGGCGTTTCAAACAGATGATGACACAGCCGCAGCGCACGCGACATATGCTTCGTCATGCCGTGGCGTGCTGACCGTGTTTGAAGGCGGCCCCAATAGCCTTCCGTACTGCTATGATCGCGGATCAACTGGTCCATATCCCACAGATTGCGTAGTCCCCCAGACAGATCACCGTCCGCAAACAGATGCGCGACGGCGTGGACCAACATATCTTCAGGGGAGAGCGTGTAGAGCCCATTTTCCAACCGCACGGCATCAGCAATTAACGCCGCTGCATCAGGTGTAATCCGTGCGGTCAGTGGCAAAATCGTGTGATGAACGTCGATCATCGTATCGCGGTCGCGGTGGATCAGCGGCGGCAGTTCGTGCATATATGTGCGGTAATAGGCATCGTCATAGGGGTCGGGTTTGACCCATTCCCAACCCGCGCTGCGCAATGCCGTCTCTACAGCGTCCAATTGGTCGCGCGGAACAAGGATGTCGAGATCGCCAATCTGGCGGCCCTGCCCGGCACTTAATCCGGCGGCGACGAACGCGGTTCCTTTGAGCAGGATGACAGGGCAATTGAGCGGCGCAAGCGCACGGCGGGCCATTTCGGCCTCCCACAGCGCCTGTGTCCGGCCCGTTTCTGCCGACAGCCGTGCGCCGTCCAAAACGCGCTTGGCGCTGGGTGGCACCGTGATCCCAGTAAGACGATGCGCGAGGCTGCCGAGCAGACGTTCGGCCTGTGCGATGGTCAGTAAGGCCGCCCATCCCTGCGGGTTGAGCGCTGCTGCACGGGTCGGTTGCGCCAATACGGCGCTCAGGAGGCGTGCGTCCTTCACGTATATTCGGCCCATAACTTTTCAACGAGCGCTACCGCGTTTTCAGTGTCGGGATAATCAATCGCGCGCGCAGGAACCTGAGTGACAAGATTGGACAGCGCGTCAAACCCACGTTCGCCCAGAGCAACATAATTGGTTGATGCCTGAGTGAGGCGCACGAACACTTCGCTGCCCCCCATGTCGCGAACATCAGCTGCGTAGCCAAAGCGCGGGAACAGAATAAGCGCGGGTCTCGCAGGCACAGACATTGCGGCAATGGCGCTGAAAGCGGGGATCATGTGACGAATATCACCCTTGGGCGTGCCGGGTAGGAGGGGGCCGAAGCGGTCGGCGGGCAATGCGTCTGTCATTACCGCAATGGCTTCATTCTTCAGGCTAATGGGGCGCGGAAAGGGGTAAGCGAGGCCGCTTACAGGATCAATCAACGCGAATTCATCGCCCATGAACCGCCATCCGCGTTCGCCGAGCAAGGCAGAAAGTGTCGATTTTCCCGACCCGGATTCCCCCGTCAGGATCAAGGCCTTACCGTCGCGTTCAACGCTGGACGCGTGGAGCAAGAGAAAATGCCGCTGCCCCATCGCCATTTGCAAATTCATTCCCATTTCGGCTGCCAGCACGCCTTGAGCAAGCGGCAAGGGCAGGGCGTCTGGCAACATGAAATCGCCGTTGATGGCGACCGAAGGCCGGAGCCACAGGCGCAACCGTGTTTGGGGTTCAAGCCTTACGGTAAAGTCGGCAAGGCCTTCTTCCGGCTTTGGGTAAGCGGCATAAAGCTGTTCAAGCGCGGCAATGGGCGCGCGCCACGCGGCTCCGATGCGGAAACCTGTTGGGCCAACGGCAACACTGAAGTGATGCTTCATATGCGCAGGACCAAGCCAATGGTGCAAAGTTCTTCAAGCCGTTCAGCAAGTGCGGCCTTTGAATCCTCGGTTATGATCAGACCGTCGGCAGCCACCAAATGCGCCAAAAGGGCTTCTAACGACAGGGGTGTGCCGTGCAGTGCCGTCAATATCTGTGGCACGGGGTCTGCAACGACATGGGTGACACCCGACCGACGGTGGTAATAAGCGGTTAGGCTATCAAGTGGGCAAATGCGAAAACCAGTGCGGGGGTCCGCCGCATAAAGCGCCTCCACGTCGCGCCGCACTAACGCGGCATTTGGAGCGATGCATAGCAGGTGAAGCCGCTCTGTCCCGCTTGCAGACGGCGGATATAATTCACGTAAGCTTGTGACTGGGTCGCGCTGGTCCCAGGCAAGGTGCCACCCGCTAGCGCGCGTTTAACGTCTTCGCCTTTGAAAGGTCTGTACGCGCCCGCAAAGGCACCCGGCGTTCCCGGTGCAACCAAGCGACCGTCAGCGGCGATATATTGGGCAGAGCGTGCTGGATCTGGCACTGGAATTTCACATTTCAAAATCGATCCTGCGGTCTGTGCCAAGGCAGGACGCACGGTCACGACAGCTGTTGCGCCCAGAGCGCCCAATTGGAGCAAATGACGGCGGGTTGGTGCCGTAATATCTTTATTTTCAGGGCTTTGTGCCATTTTACAGTCCAATTTACGCAAACAGAAGTGTTAGATATGCGCGGAAACAAGAAAAAGTCCAGCAATTCCGCCCGCGTTAAGACTCTTTTGCCTCTGACACCTGAGTCATGACAGCGTCACCTTGGGCGGCTATGGAGCGTGTATGAATGCTTCAACCCCAGCCCGATTAAGTGCGGCCCTTGTTCTTTTGGCGCTTGGTGCCGCAGCGACGATGAATGCAGGTGGTTCCGTCGCGATGATGCTCACCGGTTTGATCGCAGGCGTGTTTGCCGTGGGTGTTGCTGTCTTGCCAAGTGCAGATGATGGCCAGCCGCGGGCCGTAAAATCCGCACCAACAGATAAAACTGTGCAGTCGCTTATTGATGCCATCCACGACCCCCTCCTGATGATCGCGGGCGGGCGGGTGTTGGCGGCAAATGCTGGGGCCAAATCTTTGTTGGGGGATCATATCTGCGGGGAAGATGTGCGTCTTGCATTGCGCCACCCCGATGCACTTGAACGTTTTGCGGATCCCGATGACGCATTGGTGACGACGATTGTCGGTCTGGGCGGGCGCGATACGCATTGGGAAATGCACACGGCAACATTGGAAGGCGGCAGCCGTATTGTCCATCTGATCGACCGCAGCTTTCGCTATGCTGCGGAACGCGCACGGGTCGATTTTGTTGCCAATGCCAGCCATGAACTGCGGACGCCATTGGCGGCGATCCTGGGCTTTGTCGAAACGTTGCAGGATGACAGCGCGGGCGCAAACCCCGCAATCCGTGCGCGTTTTTTATCAGTGATCGGAGCAGAGGCAGCGCGAATGCAAACGTTGACCGAAGATCTGATGTCCTTATCGCGGATTGAAGCGGATAAGCATGAAGCACCCGCATCCGTTTTGGCGCTCGATCATGTCGTCGAACAGGCGCTTGACGAAATTCGCGATACGAGCGGAAAGCGGCCTGCGCGCATAATCACAGACTTTGCGCGTGATTTGCCAAAGGTGATGGGGGAACGCGCGCAATTGATGCAGTTGGTTCATAATCTTGTGAACAATGCTCTAAAATACGGGCAGGCTGGAACCCCCGTTACCGTCTCTATCACGCCGCAGGGGCAGGGCACTTTGCTGCTGTCGGTTAAGGACAAAGGAGAAGGCATTGCACCGCTCGATATTCCCCGCTTAACTGAGCGTTTTTACCGTGTTGATCAAGCGCGCAGCCGGGCAGGCGGTGGAACAGGGCTTGGGCTCGCCATCGTCAAACATATTGTTGAACGCCACCGTGGTCAGCTTGATATAAAGAGCGTTCAGGGGGAGGGGACCGTAGTGACAGTCTCATTTCCCATCGTCGCCGAAGTCGCTGTCATATAAGTGTCATGTAAATGAAATATAATTGCACCCAATCGCTTCTATGGCGGTGACACTCATTATTTGACGAACGGAAATCACTATGATTCGCACCATCGGCGTTCTCGCTCTTGCCTCTGTTTCTCTCGCTGCTTGTGGTGGCGGCACCACTGGTGGTGGCACACGCGAAGAAATCCGTGCGGTTGGTTCGTCAACAGTCTATCCGTTTGCGACGGCCATCGCCGAAAGCTTCACCAATAAGGGGGGCTTCAAATCCCCTGTGATCGAATCAACGGGCACTGGCGCTGGGATGAAATTATTTTGCGCTGGCGTGGGCACGGCCCACCCAGACATTGAAAATGCATCGCGCCGGATCAAGAAATCAGAATATGAAGATTGCGCCAAAAACGGCGTGAAGGACATTATCGAGCTTCAAATCGGCCTTGACGGTATCGCCTTTGCCGAAGCCACAGGCGGCGCGAATATGAAACTGACGGTTGCTGATGTGTATAAGGCACTGGCCGCCAATCCTTTTGGGAAACCCAACACGGCCAAAAATTGGTCCGACGTGAACCCAGCCCTGCCTGCAATGCCGATTGTCGTTTACGGTCCGCCGTCGACATCAGGAACGCGCGATGCGCTGGCCGAACTCATCCTGACCAAGGGCTGCGAAAGTGATCCGGCGATGAAGGCTTTGAAAGAAAGCGACAAGGACAAGCACAAAGATTTGTGCACCAAAATCCGTGAAGATGGCGCTTATGTGGATGCCGGCGAAAACGACAATCTGATCGTTCAAAAAATTGCCGCCAATCCAAAGGCCATCGGTATTTTTGGATTTAGTTTTCTTGAAGAGAATATGGATAAGTTGAAAGGAATTCCGATGAACGGGATCGTCCCAACCTATCAAACCGTGTCTGACTTCACTTATCCCGGCGCGCGCCCGCTCTATGTCTATGCCAAGAAAGCACATCTGAGCGCGATCAAGGGTCTGAAAGAATATCTTGCCGAATTTGCTGGTGCCTGGGGCCCTGACGGTTCGCTCAAGAAGCGTGGGATGGTTATTGCTCCCGCTGATGTCCGTGCGAAAAATGAAGCCGTGGCAAAAGATTTGACGCTGCTCGATCCATCATCGTTGAAATAATATAGCAATGCTCTGATTTCGGTCGGAGCGGCGCTTTTCCTGCGATTCATCTAAGGATCAGTCATTGTCTGCCACGCTCATCTTGTTTCTTATCCTCGGTCTTGGTTTCATTGCGTGGATTAGCGGCCGTGCAAAGGCTGGACGTCTGGGCAATCGCACTTCTGAAAAACTGCATTCACTGCCGGGCTATCATGGCTGGTATGTGGCGCTATGGGCTGTATTGCCTGCGCTTTTATTTTTTTCGGTGTGGGGTTTGGTTTCGCCGGGTCTTGTGACGCAGGCGGTGCTTGCTGATCCCGTCGCTCAGGCACTTCCTGAATTGGCGATGGACCGTGATGCGGCACTCGCAGAAGCGGCCGGACTGGCTGACGGTTCTGTTGAGACCGCATTTAACCCTGCAGCAGAGGCACTCGCCAAACCATATAAAGCGGCGCAGGACCATTACGGCATGATCGGTCTGGTCGCGACCTTGGCGCTGGTCTTTGCTGGCGGCGCTTATGCTTTTACGCGCCTTGGATCAGCTTTTCGTGCCCGTACCCGTGTGGAACGGATTGTGATGATCATCCTGTTGATTGCATCATTGATCGCGACGCTGACCACCGTGGGTATATTCCTGTCGTTGGTGTTTGAATCTGGCCGATTCTTCAACACGATATCGCCGCTTAATTTCCTCACAGGGACAACATGGAGCCCCCAAACAGGCAGTGCTGTGGGCCAAGAAAATAACTTTGGTGCGCTGCCCTTGTTTTGGGGAACGATCTTTATCGGTGCGATAATCGCAATGATCGTCGCCATTCCGCTTGGCTTGATGAGCGCAATTTATCTGACCCAATATGCGACCGCAAAGGTTCGCAGTTGGATGAAGCCATTGCTGGAGATTCTGGCTGGGGTGCCAACTGTGGTGTATGGCTATTTCGCCGCACTGACCGTCGCGCCGCTGGTCCGTGATTTTGCAACCATGATCGGGTTTGAAAATCCATCTTCGGAAAGTGCGCTCGCTGCGGGTGTTGTGATGGGTATTATGATCATCCCGTTTGTATCCTCAATGGCCGATGATTCGATTGCTGCTGTGCCACAGTCGATGCGCGATGGCTCACTTGCGATGGGTGCAACGACATCTGAAACGATCAAGAAAGTATTGTTGCCCGCGGCTTTGCCTGGTGTCGTTGGTGGCGTTTTGCTCGCGGTCAGTCGGGCGATTGGTGAAACCATGATTGTGGTGATGGCGGCGGGGCTTGCGGCCAATATGACCGCCAATCCTTTTTCCAGTGTCACGACGGTCACCACGCAGATTGTTCAGCTGCTGACCGGCGATCAAGAATTTGACAGTCCCAAAACCTTGGCAGCATTTGCGCTCGGCTTGGTGCTGTTCATTGTGACCCTTTTGCTCAACATCGTCGCGTTACGCGTCGTCAAAAAATATCGGGAAGCTTATGACTGAAGTCGCGCCATCAACAGCGCCAAAGCGGACACCGACCGACTGGAATTCCTCTGTGATGACCAACAGGATCGCCAAACGCTATCGCTCTGAACGTTTTTTCAAATGGATGGGTTTCGCCGCAGTCGCTTTGTCAGCATCGTTCCTTGCGTTTTTGCTGATCTCTATGTCGTGGAGCGGTGCGCGTGGGTTTACGCGGACGAATGTCGCCCTGCCTGTTGATTTCTCAAAACTTGACCTGTTTGTTGATCCCGCTGCACTCAAAGGCGGCAATGCAGATACCGTGTTGGCTGGTGCTGGTTTGGAAAGCGCCATTGGACAGGCAGCAACTCAGGCTTTTGGCCCAATGGGCCCTGATTTAATTGCCGAAACGGCGTGGATGACATTGCGAGATGCGATCAAGGATGATCCGAGCATCTTGCAAAAAAAGATCACCTTAGAAGTGTCAGCATCCTCTGATCTTGATCAGGCAAGTCGCGGCGAAGGCGAAGCGGCGATGAAGGCTGTTTATGCTAAGCTCGACAAAGCGGGCGCAATGTCGATCAGCTTTAACGGCCAATTTCTAACTGGATCAGATGCAACGGACCCGACACAGGTTGGGATTTGGGGTGCTTTTAAGGGGTCGCTGATCACGATGCTGGTCACGCTCGGTTTGGCTTTTCCGATTGGTGTTCTTTCCGCAGTCTATCTTGAAGAATATGCCCCGCGAAACCGCTGGACCGACATAATCGAAGTATCGATCAACAATTTGGCCGCTGTGCCGTCGATTATCTTTGGCCTGCTTGGATTGGCGGTGTTCCTTAATACCATGGGACTGCCGCGCTCCGCGCCCTTGGTTGGCGGGCTTACGCTGGCGCTGATGACCATGCCGGTTATCGTCATTGCTGGTCGCAACGCGATCAAGGCTGTCCCGCCCTCTATTCGTGATGCGGCGCTCGGCATCGGCGCAAGCCCGGTGCAGGTTGTTTTTCACCATGTCTTACCGCTCGCACTTCCCGGTATTTTGACGGGGACGATCATCGGCATGGCACGTGCGCTGGGTGAAACTGCACCGCTGTTGATGATCGGGATGCGCGCTTTCATCACGACGCCGCCAGACGGGATCACATCACCTGCCAGTGTGTTGCCCGTGCAGATTTTCCTGTGGTCCGATGAAGTCAGCCGCGGCTTTGTTGAAAAGACATCAGCTGCCATTATCGTACTTTTGGTTTTCTTGCTCACCATGAACGGGATCGCCATCTACCTCCGCAATCGCTTTGAACAACGCTGGTAAAATATAACATGACAGATACATCTTCCTTGAAAATGACCGCGCGTGATGTGTCGGTTTATTACGGCGACAAAAAAGCCATCGACTGCGTGTCAATCGACGTTGCGACCGAGCATGTGACGGCATTTATCGGGCCTTCCGGCTGCGGTAAATCGACCTTTCTGCGCACGCTCAACCGCATGAATGATACGATTGCTTCGTGCAAAGTCGAAGGGCAGATCGAACTCGACGGCGAAAATATCTATGCGTCGAGCATGGACGTGGTGCAGCTGCGCGCGCGGGTCGGGATGGTGTTTCAAAAGCCAAATCCTTTCCCAAAATCCATCTATGAAAATGTTGCTTATGGACCGCGCATTCACGGGCTTGCCGCTGCCAAGACCGACATGGACGCGATTGTTGAAAAATCTCTGAAACGCGCGGGGCTTTGGGAAGAAGTCAAGGACCGGTTGACCGACAGTGGGACGGCTCTTTCAGGCGGGCAGCAGCAGCGCCTGTGTATAGCGCGCGCGATTGCGGTCGATCCTGAAGTGATCCTGATGGATGAACCCTGTTCGGCGCTGGATCCAATTGCGACGGCAAAGATCGAAGAATTGATCCACGAACTGCGTGGGCGTTATGCAATCGTCATTGTGACGCATAATATGCAGCAGGCAGCGCGCGTATCGCAGCGGACAGCGTTTTTTCATCTCGGCCATATTGTCGAATACGGCCAGACCAGTGAAATCTTCACCAATCCACGCGAAGAAAAAACCAAAGATTATATCACCGGACGTTACGGTTAAGGATAAGCAGCATGAACGACCATACAGTCAAAGCCTTTGATGATGACATCAGCACCCTGCGCGGCATGGTCGCGGAAATGGGCGGACTTGCAGAAGCCGCCATTGCGGGCGCCTTACAAGCCTTGATAAAACATGACGCCAAATTGGCGGCTGCCGTGATCGCTGATGATAAGAGAATCGATGCCATCGAAATGGATATTGAACGCTTGGCGATCCAGATCATCGCTTTGCGTGCGCCGATGGCGAATGATTTGCGAGAGGTCGTGGCGGCACTTAAAATTGGTGGCGTCCTTGAACGCATTGGGGATTATGCGAAAAATATCGCAAAACGTTCGCTCCATATTGGCAATTTGGGGAAGATCGAGCCGCTGGTTTTGATCCCCGCCATGGCTGAAATCGCTAGCGAAATGGTACGCGACGTGCTGAATGCCTTCGCTGCGCGCGATGCCCAGATGGCAGTGCGGGTCTGCGAAACCGATCAAAAGGTAGATGGATTTTACAATTCAATCTTCCGCGCTCTGGTCAGCCATATGATGGAAAATCCGACCACAATTGGCAACGCAGCCCATCTGTTGTTTGTTGCCAAAAACCTTGAACGCATTGGTGATCACGCGACCAATGTTGCCGAAATGGTCTATTACGCCGCCACTGGTGATCATATGGACGAGCGTGAAAAATTTGCAGCTGACGATGACTCGGTTGGGGGATAGGACATGACCAAGGCGCGCATGCTGTTGGTCGAGGATGATGCCGCACTTGCTGAATTGCTTGTCTGGCATTTTGAAAAAGAGGATTTCACTGTCCTCCATACCCCCGACGGTGAAGAGGCGCTGCTTTTAGCTCAAGAAACTCCGCCCGATATTGTTCTGCTTGATTGGATGATTGAAGGGCTTTCCGGGATTGAGGTGTGCCGACGGTTACGCCGAATGCCCGATACCGCAAATGTCCCGATCATCATGTTGACGGCGCGCGGTGAAGAAGAAGACCGTGTGCGCGGACTCGAAACAGGCGCGGATGATTATGTTACCAAGCCATTTTCTCCGCGTGAGCTTGTCGCCCGCGTCGGTGCCGTATTACGCCGTGTGCGCCCGGCACTTGCAGGAGAAGCGTTGTCCTACGGCGATGTTGAGCTCGATCCTGTCGCGCACCGTGTACGGCGTTCGGGAAAACCTGTCGCGCTTGGCCCTACCGAATACCGCCTGCTCAAACATTTCCTCGAACATCCTGGGCGTGTGTTTTCACGTGAACGTTTGCTCGATGCAGTATGGGGGCAAGATAGCGATATTGAGGTCCGCACTGTTGACGTCCATATTCGCCGCCTGCGCAAGGCGATGAACGGAGAAGAAGGCGCTGACATCATTCGCACGGTGCGATCGGCAGGCTATGCGCTGGATGCAGAGGGGCGGCTTTAGGTCGCCCCATCCCGTTGCTCCATCGCATGAACGACATAGCGTAACGGCCCCTGTTCCGTTGATTCAAATGGATAGCAGGTTGAGAGCGCCAGCTCATTTTGGGATTGGCCCTGTTCGATGACGAAATTGTCCCATTCGACGATTTCGGCGCGTGTGACGCGGTACTTGCGCGCGACGCCGTCTTTGTCGGTGGCGACAACCGTATCACCCACTTTTACGTCCTTCAAAAACCGGAAATGCGTGTCCCGGTGGGCCGCGATCACACTCGTACCCGGGGCGCCAATGGCAGCAGTGCCAGGCATCAGGGTGGGGCCAACCGACATGGCCTGACGCGAACCGGTATCGAGCACGATCTTTGAAATGCCGAGATGGGGTACAGCAATCCGCCCAACCGGCGTCATATCGGTCCAATTGCTATATTTGGGCTTTTTCTTCACTGCTGCTTGTTCCAGATTTTGATTAAATGCGTGCGCGAGCATGATCTGCGCGACGCTTGCTTTGATCGGTATGGCCATGCCTGCAACGGCAATACCTGCACCAGACACGCAACAAGCAATGCACAGGGTTCGGCCGGCGACACGGGCGTAATTTATTTTAGACTTTGTCATTTCGATGATGTCCTTTTGAGGCGCAGCGCAAACAATCCTTTTGCGCCGACGAGAAATAGAAATAACCCTTTCAGGATAAGCACAGCAAAGTTCGTCGCGGTTTGGGGCAGGTCGATGGCGGTGACCTCTTGCGTTGCTTTGAGCGTCGCCTTGTCTTCAGCATTGGCAGTCGCCATCGCCGCCGCTTCGCCGCCAAAGAGCGTGTCGAAATCCCAGCCGTCGGGGAGATTTATCGGCAATTCTTCCTCTTTCAACATCTGCCCAACTGGGCGCGTGGGCGTTTCATCAATCGCCACCAAACTGGTCTGGCTTGTGACCAGTCCATATGTGAGGCCAAGGTCAGTGATGGCGGCGTCGGCGGCCTTGGAGTCTAGGATGCCAAGGGCTAGGTCTGCTTCAACATCATCGATCCGGCGGCGGGCCCACAATTTCGCGACAGAAGGGCTATCAGTCGCGGATTTCAGATCCACTGTTTGCGACCATAGTTTTTCGCCAATACGCCCGCTGACCGTAAGTGTGCCTTCCAGCTTGTCCGCCTGTCCGAGCAGAAGCAAGGGCTCACCAGCATAGAGATCGGGCAACATGCGCGGGGTCAGGTCGAAACTGTTGCCGCTGACTTTGACCGACAGATTCTGTACGCTCGGGCGGCTTAGAACATCGATCAATGACGCCATTTTGGCGGTCACCTCAGCGGTAGAGCCAATATTGGTATATGAGCCGCGTCCCATGTTGGCCATGCGCGACATCAGGTAATTATTGGGAGCAGAACCAATACCAACAAGGAAAATGTGGCTGCGCCCTTTATCCGCGCCAATCGCGGCAATCATTTCCTTTTCGTTGGAAATCGCGCCGTCTGTGAGAAAGATAATCTGTCGCACAGCCTTGGTGACATTTGCCTTTTCATCATGGGCCAATGCCGCAATCAGGGCAGGCAGCATTTCGGTGCCGCCAGTGGCTTGCAGGCTTTGGGTATAGGCCATTGCTTCTGCAACACGCGCTTCTGATGCGGCGACGCTGGCGGGGAAGAGTTTTGTCATCGTATCGTCAAAGCGGATGACATTGAAATGATCTTGCGGACGCAGTGTCTTTAGCGCGTTGAGCAGACTTAGTTTCGCCTGATCCATAGATGTGCCGCTCATTGAGCCACTATTGTCGATGACAAAGATCATGTCGCGCGGTGGCACAAAGGATTTCTGATCGTCGACCGGTGGCGTGATTGATGCCATCACATAGCCCTTGTCGCCCACCTGTTCACGGTACAGGGCGACGGTGGGATCAGCTGAAGCGGACTGCCAGCTCAGTTCAAAATCACGGTCCGCCGGGACAGTGCCTTTGGCGAGCTGGATCATGCGCTGATCGCCTTTCCCCGTCACCGCAACTTTATGATTGGCGCTGCTGATGTTGGCGGGAACAAAGCCGGGGTTCAAATGCACGGTAATCGAAACCGGATTGATCTTTGCGCTCGTTTTTGGGTCCAAAATCGGCGCCGCTGTTACTTTGCTTACGTCAACAGCGTCCGCATTTGTAACAATGCTGTGCGGGGGGACATAGCGCGGTCCCACAACCAATGGCAGGCGCAGGGAGAAAAGGCCGCGCGCTTGTTTAAGTGGCATTTGATATTCAATCGCGATCATGACCGTTTCACCTGGGCCGATGTTGGCGACGCTGTTGGTGAACATATTGGGCCGCTGTTGTT
>JBEBKH010000029.1:0-22153 GCA_040079575.1 Chakrabartia sp.
AATTTCTTCCGGCTTGAAGAAGTAAGCGATCTCGATCGCTGCATTTTCATCGCTATCCGAACCGTGCACCGAATTGGCTTCGATTGATTCTGCAATTTCCTTGCGGATCGTGCCAGCATCGGCATTTTCAGGGTTGGTCGCGCCCATGATGTCGCGGTTGCGCTGCATCGCGTTTTCGCCTTCGAGAACCTGAACAACAACAGGGCCGGAAATCATAAAGCTGACCAGATCATTGAAGAATGGACGTTCGCTGTGGACAGCGTAAAAACCTTCGGCCTGTGCCTTGGTCATGTGAATACGCTTGGACGCGACGACGCGCAGACCACCGTCTTCGAGCATTTTTGTAACGGCGCCCGTCAGGTTGCGGCGGGTGGCATCTGGTTTGATGATTGAAAATGTGCGTGTTGCGGCCATGACTGGTCGTCTCCGTGTCAAAAGGGGTTTGAATTGGCCGCGCGTCTAACTGTTGCAGCGCAGCATGGCAAGGGTTCCGCTACGCCTCAAAATTATCCGCGACAAACCGGTCGAGCAAACGCACGCCGTATCCGGTTGCGCCCTTGTCCCAAACCGCGCCGGGTTTTGCCGCCCAGACCATGCCCGCAATATCAAGATGCGCCCATTTGACGCCTTCATCGACAAAGCGGTGCAGGAATTGTGCGGCAGTGATGGAACCGCCTTCGCGCGGGCCAACATTTTTGATGTCGGCAATCGGGGAATCGATCAGCTTGTCATAGGCAGGGCCGATTGGCATGCGCCACAACGGATCACCCGATGCCTTCCCCGCTTTGATCAGGCTCTCAGATAGCCCGTCATCGTTGGAGAAGATGCCAGCATGTTCATTGCCAAGCGAAATGATGATCGCGCCCGTGAGTGTCGCGAGATCGATCATCACCTTGGGGCTGTATTTCTTTTGCACCCAGGTCATCGCATCGCACAGAACAAGACGGCCTTCGGCGTCGGTATTGATCACTTCAATGGTTTGCCCTGACATAGACGTGACAACATCGCCGGGGCGCTGTGCCTTTCCGTCAGGCATGTTTTCAACCAGCCCGCAGACTCCGACGACATGCGCCTTTGCTTTGCGCGTGGCGAGTGCGAGCATCGTGCCAGCGACGGCGCCTGCCCCGCCCATATCCCACTTCATATCTTCCATGCCCGCTGCCGGCTTGATGGATATACCGCCTGTATCGAACGTCACGCCCTTGCCCACGAAAACGACGGGAGGATTGACCGCGCCTTTGGTGCCGTCCCACCGCATCACCAACAAACGCGGTTCACGCACAGATCCTTGGTTGACGCCGAGCAGCGCGCCCATCCCGGCTGCCTCCATTTCGGCCTGACCCAAAACTTCAATTTCAACACCCAGTGCCGTGAGCATTTTGCAACGCTCCACAAAACTCTCAGGATAAATAATGTTGGCCGGTTCCGTCACCAATTCACGGGTCAAGCTGACCCCTTGGGTCACAGCATGATGATGCGCCCACGCGGCTTCACTGCCCTCTGGTGCGCCGATGATTGTGATTGCGGTCAGCGTTTGTTTTTGCTTGTCAGCCAGTTTGGTGCGGTAAATGTCATAGCGCCAACCACGCAATACAGCGCCAGCGGCCATCCGTGCGACGGCCTCAACAGATGGTTTGATGGCCATGGCAGACATATCTATGACCACATCGGTTTCGCCTGATGTCAGCAATTTCGCCGCAATGGCCGCGCCAGCACGTTCATAATCCTCAACGCTGCCCTGTCCGATACCCGCCAGCAAAATGCGCTGCGCGCCCGCGCCGTGTCCGACAAAATGTTCAGAAATGCCGCCAGCTTCGCCTTCAAACCGGTTTGCTTTCGCGCCAGCGCGAATAACGCCTGCCTGATCTCCCCCCACATTAACGCCGTCCAGTCCATCTTTGGGGACGAAAAGAGCGATACAATGTCCGGATTCGGGGCGTTGCGCTGCAAAACTGATTGTGATCATTATCATTCCTTGAATATTTCGGGATTAAAGGCCCGAATCACGTTGTAGCGTGTTAATGCTCCCGTCAGTAGCAGCAAGACAAGAAGTTAGCTGATTGCAGGCCTTGCCGGACAATGCGATAGGGCTATCAGAATCGAAAGAAAACGACCGCGCGTGACATTATCCCGATCCATATTTCTGGTTTCCTTCCCGCTGGCACTTGGCGTTGCCAATCCCGTATTTGCGCAATCCGCGGACGTGGTTGTCGATGCCAAACAAGAAGTGGCGTTCACATCAGATCAACTTGATTATGACAGCAATGCCGACGTCGTCACCGCCAGCGGCGATGTCCGCATGTCACGTGATGGCAATCGGTTACGCGCTGACAAAATCGTGTGGAACCGCAAATCAGGTGAGGTCAACGCATCTGGCAACGTCATGGTGACCAACAGTAGCGGCGATATTGCATATGGGGACAGCATCGCTTTAACCGACACGCTGAGAGACGGTGTCGTCGAAAATTTGCTGATTGTCCTTAAAGACGGCGGCAGGCTGGTCGCGGTGAAAGGCACGCGCAACAATGAAATTTCACGGTTGGACCGTGCCGCATACACACCGTGCAAGGTTGTTGATGACAAAGGATGCCCCAAAGACCCTGTGTGGAAAATTTCTGCGGTCAGTGTGGTTCATGATCCCAACCGCAATCGCATCAGTTACAAAGGCGCTAGACTTGAACTGTTTGGTCTTCCCATTTTGGCATTGCCCGGCCTATCGCATCCTGCCGATGATCGCGGCGGATCTGGTTTTCTGGTTCCCGACCTTAAAATTACGCAGACCAACGGCTTGGAGTTTTCCGCGCCCTTCTATGTGCTTCTCGACCGCAACCAAGATTTGACACTAACACCCCATGTTTATTCAAGTGCTTTGCCGGCACTTGAAGCAAAATACCGCGCTCTAACAAGAAAAGGCGCTTATCAAATTGGCGGCTTTGCCACCTATGGCAGCCGCATTCCGACGTTAACCGCGGGGACGCCGCAACAGCGCGATTTTAGAGGCTATTTGGAAGCAAGCGGAAAGTTGCAACTTGACCCGCGATGGAGTGTGACAGGGTCGTTGCGCGCGGTAACAGATCGCACTTTTCTGAGACGCTATGATATTTCTCGCGATGATCGGTTGCGGTCTGTGCTTGATATTGAACGCGTTACCCGGACCAGTTATTTTTCCTTTTCAAATTGGGCCTTTCAAACATTGCGGTCCGGTGATGCTCAGGGACAAATCCCACTGGCTTTGCCCGTTTTTGATTATCGCAAACGCACGACAGACCCCTTGGTTGGCGGGCGCGTTGAATTTCAGTTGAACAGTATGGCGCTCGCCAGAACCAGTGGCCAGGACACGCAGCGCGCCTTTGCCGGCGCGCGTTGGGATGTGCGCCGGATAACCGGCCTCGGGCAGGAAGTTATGCTGACCGGTTATGCGCGCGCCGATGTTTACCACAGCGATGAAGTCAACAAAACCAGCACGGTCGCCTATCGCGGCACCACAGGATGGAATGGGCGCTTCATTTCCGCCGCAGCCGCTGAAATCCGCTGGCCCTTTATAGGTAAATTCCTTGGTGGTACGCAGCGCCTGACCCCGCGTTTACAAATCGTCGCATCACCGGGAACCCCCAACCTCCGCGTTCCCAATGAAGATGCACGAGCCGTAGATTTAGAGGACAGCAACCTGTTCGCGCTCAACCGTTTTGCCGGCTATGACCGCTGGGAAGACGGGACACGCGCAACTTACGGACTTGATTGGGCGTTGGACGCCCCCGGTTTCCGTATGGAAGCCAATATTGGACAAAGTTATCGACTGAGTTCAAAATCAACACTTTTTCCTGATGGAACTGGCCTTTCCAGCCGCACGTCCGATATCGTTGGACGGACATCAATCAAATTCAAGAAACTGGTCAGTCTGACGCATCGTTACCGTCTGGATAAGGATTCACTTGCCATTCGCCGCAATGAATTTGATGCGACTGTTGGGACAGCAAAAACATATGGCACGGTCGGATATTTGCGGCTGAACCGAGATATTGGGCCACAGCTGGAAGATTTGCGTGATCGCGAAGAAGTTCGTTTGGGCGGTCGGGTTCAAGTGTCAAAGTTCTGGTCACTTTTTGGTTCAACGATCATTGATTTGACCGACCGCGCCGAAGATCCATTCTCTCTGGCAGATGGATATGAACCTGTTCGACACCGCGTTGGGATCGCTTATGAAGATGATTGTCTGACACTGGGTCTGACATGGCGGCGCGACTATGATGCCTCTGGTGATGCCAAACGCGGCAACACCTTCCAATTGCGGCTATCCTTACGCAATTTGGGTCGTTAAAGACCTGTTTTCGCTAAGCTTAGGTTCAGCACAAATTTTATATTAGGCATATTTGTGACTATCGATTTTGGGGTATTTTCAGGAATGACGAAGCACTCTCGAACTATGGCTTTATTGGCCACTATCGGCGTATTTACAGGTGCTATCGCGGTGCAAGCGCAAACTGTTTCTGATGATTTGTCTGTCCCTTCGACATCGCTCAACCTGCCAACCAATCTTACGACATTTGGTAAGGTTGACCCACAATTGCGCAAGGCGACGGCGATTGTTAATGGCGATGTCATTACAGGAACAGATGTTGACCAACGCCTCGCCCTCATCATTCTTGCCAATGGCGGGAAAGTTGATGACGCGGAAAAAGACCGCTTGCGGGTCCAAGTGCTTCGCAACTTAATCGATGAATCTTTGCAAATTCAAGAAGCAAAAGCGAATGACATCATCATCACAAAAGATGAGGTCAATCAGAGCTATGTCCGGGTTGCGCAAAATTTCAAACGCCAACCCGCGCAAATGTCTGACTATTTGAGAGAGCAAGGATCTTCAGATCGTTCAATCAAAAAACAGATTCAAGGTGACAGGGCATGGAGCCGCCTGCTTCGTCGCCGTGTTGAACCTTTCGTCAATGTCGGTGATGAAGAAGTAAAATCGATCATGGACCGTTTGAACGCGACGAAGGGAACACAAGAATTTCGCGTCGGCGAAATTTATTTGTCGTCGACACCGGAGAATGCTGCCGAAGTCCAAACAAACGCGAAACGCATCGTTGATCAACTCCGTCAGGGCGGGTCGTTTCAGGCCTATGCCCGCCAATTTTCAGAAGCATCAACCGCAGCAGTTGGCGGCGATTTGGGTTGGATTCGCCCAGCCCAGCTTCCAGCAGAATTAGCGCAAGCCGTAACCGAGCTGTCCATTGGTCAGATCGCTGGCCCCATTCAGATCTCCGGCGGCTATTCGCTCCTCTATCTGATTGACAGTCGTCAGGTACTTGTTGCCAATCCGCGCGATGCGGTGATGAGCCTTCGTCAGCTTGCGCTTGGTTTTCCGAAAACACTGACGCAACCCCAAGCGCAGGCGCGCGCCACAGAATTCGCAAAGGCCACCCAAGACATGCAAGGCTGCGGCGCTGTTGACGGTGTTGCAAAACAGTTCGGGGCCGAAGTCGTTGATAATGACCAAGTCCGTGTGCGGGATTTGCCACCGCCGCTGCAGGATATGTTGTTAAAACTGCAAGTTGGCCAAGCGACACCCCCTTTTGGTTCTCAGGCAGAGGGCGTTCGCGTTTTGGTACTCTGTGGACGTGATGATCCTCAGGTCGCTAGCGGGCCATCTGCCGACGCGATCGAAGGCCAATTGCGTGATGAGCGCATCAATCGGCGTGCCCAGATTTATCTGCGTGACCTCCGCCGCGATGCGGTTGTTGATTATCGCTAATCCATCGGCATGAAGCCGCTTGCCATATCACTGGGTGATCCATCAGGAATTGGCCCTGAAATCATTGCAAAGGCATGGGCAGCGCGTGTCGTAAATGATCTTCGCGCTTTTTTTGCAGTAGGCGATGCGCGATCGATTGAGGCTGTTTGGCAAGGACCGATAGTTCGCATTACCGATCCAGCACACGCCATTGATCTTTTTCCAACGGCCTTACCTGTTTTAGAGATTGAAGATGGGGGTGCCCTTACACCCGGCGTTCCTAATCTCGAAGGCGCGCGGTGCGCCCTCGACGCATTGGAGCTGGTGGTGGGATTGGCGCGGTCTGGTGCGATCAGCGGTGTCGTTACCGGCCCCATATCCAAGGCCCAACTTTATGCCATTGGCTTCACCCATCCCGGGCAAACAGAATTCATTGCCGAACGGTGCGGCGTCGCGCGCGACAATGTGATCATGATGCTGGCAGGTGGGGATTTGCGCGTTGTGCCCGTCACCATTCATGTCGCACTTTCCGCCGTGCCCGCATTACTCACAACCGATTTGATTGTTGCCAAAGGCCGTGCCACGGCGCGCGCGCTTCAGCGTAATTTTGGCATTGCAACACCCCGTATTGCTGTGGCGGGCCTCAACCCGCATGCGGGCGAAGACGGCGCGCTGGGGACCGAAGAAATCCACATCATTGGCCCTGCGGTCGACATCCTCAAGTCCGAAGGTCTGGATGTGTTCGGTCCAGTGCCGCCCGATGCGCTCTTTACACCACGGGCGCGGCCAACATTTGATGCGGCGCTGTGTATGTATCATGATCAGGCGCTCATCCCGATCAAAGCCCTTTATTTTGATGAAGGCGTCAACATGACGCTGGGTCTTCCCATCATCCGAACCTCCCCCGATCACGGGACTGCATTTGATATTGCTGGACAAAATAAAGCTGATCCCAGCGCAATGATTGCGGCAATCCACGCCGCTGCCACGGCCGCTCATTTTCGCGCCCACGCAGAATGACAGTCAAACTGCCGCCGCTACGGGAAGTGATTGCCCGCCACGGTCTCAACGCCAGCAAAGCACTTGGTCAGAACTTTTTGCTCGATGCGCAGCTGCTCGATAAAATTGCCTCTATCCCAGGCACTTTGGCGGGTGAGCATGTGTATGAGGTCGGCCCGGGGCCCGGCGGGCTAACGCGGGCCTTATTGGGCGCTGGCGCGACTGTGACGGTTGTTGAACGGGATCGCCGCTGCATTCCTGCTTTAGAAGAACTATCCACCGCATTCGAAGGCAAGCTGACAATCATTGAAGGCGATGCGCTGACCATCGATCACAAAGAGATTTTGGCGCACGGCGGGCATATCGTTTCCAACTTACCCTATAATGTTGGGACCGCTTTGTTGATCAAATGGCTATCTGAAACGCCTTGGCCGCCCGTTTGGAAAAGCCTGACCCTCATGTTCCAACGCGAGGTTGCCGACCGCATCGTCGCAAAGCCCGGGTCGTCCGATTATGGCCGCTTATCCATATTGTGCCAGTGGCGCTCCACCGCAAAGTTGGCGTTGCCCGTGCATCGGTCCGCATTTACGCCACCGCCAAAGGTCATGTCAGCGGTCGTGCATATCTTACCTGCCGTCGCCCCGGTTGGTGTTGATGGCCCCACCATCGAAAGGCTCACCGCCGCCGCCTTTGGTCAACGGCGCAAAATGTTACGCCAAAGCCTGAAATCAGCGCCACGCGCGCTCGAATGCCTTGCCGAAATAGGCATAGATGCTGCCCGCCGCGCCGAAACATTGGAAGTTGGCGATTTTATTGCCCTTGGTCAGGCCGTCACGAAGGCGAATTCTTAAGGGGTTGTTGCCCCTGTTACGACTGGCTTGGGCTTGATTGCCTCTGCCGTTATCATTGTTGGGGCCTTTTCACCCTTTTCAATGGCAGCCGTCAAGGACAGCTGCTCCGCGCAACTGGACACACAAAGCCGCGTTATCCGCGCAAGGTTTTCTTTCGCTTTGGTCAGCGCGCCTTTTTGTACCATGGCAGCCCCTTGGCCTGACAGGGCTGAGACATCATTCGGGTCGAGCAATAATGCTTCGCGGTACAGCCGGATCGCTTTGCCCGGCAGGCCCTGTTTTTGTGCGACATGCGCCAAATGGATAAAGGCGCTTCGATTCCGGGGGTCGACCGCAAGCGCGGTTTCAAAGGCACTAATCGCATCATCAAATTTCTGCGCGCCTGCAAAAGCCACGCCCTCCGCCACGAGTGCCTGAGAGCGCGGATTAATTTGATTATCGGCGGGGCGTTTGCCCATGCCAACACTTGCCGTCACAGCAAGAACCAAAGACAAAGCAACAGCAGGGGCGGCGAAACGCATAAACAACTCCGAAAATCGATTTGTTTCCATATTAGCCGCGTCTTGCCAGCCTCGCGACAAAAAATCCATCAGTTCCGTCATGGGCCGGTGTCAGGATCACGCCAGCGCCGTCGGGGCGACCTGCGCCCAGGTCCAACGTTTCCGCTTTCCATTCAGAATTATTGTTGAGGAATGTCGCAATCTGGCTGCGGCCCTCGCGTGCGATCAGCGAACAGACGGCGTAGACCAAAACCCCACCCGGCTTAACCAGTTGTGCGCCTGTACGTAAAACATGGGCCTGAGTCGCCGACAATTGCTCCAATCGCTTGGTCGTCAACCGCCAACGCGCTTCTGGATTGCGCCGCCACGTCCCGCTGCCAGAACAGGGCGCATCGACCAACACGACATCGCTTTGCCCAATCACGTCGGCAAATTCATCAAGCTCCTCACCGGGGTTAAGCAAGCGTGTTTCGATATTGATTGCCCCCGCCCGCTCCGCACGCGGCGGCAGGCGTTGTATCCGATCACGGTTGGTATCAGTCGCGATCAAGCGCCCTTCGTTTGCCATATCCGCCGCGAGTGCAAGGGTTTTCCCCCCGGCCCCAGCGCAAAGATCAACCACAATCATCCCGGGTTTTGCGCGGCAAGCATTTGCGATCAGCTGGCTTCCTGCATCCTGAACCTCAATCACGCCTTCTTGCCAGACAGGGTGTTTTTCAATCACAATATTGGCAGCCAAGCGGATGCCATTGGGCAGGAAGGCAATGGGTTCTGCGCCTTCCAAACGCGTCAGCACCTCGTCACGCTTTGCCGAATATTGGTTGACGCGCAGATCAAAGGGCGCGCGTGTCAAAAGCGCTTCATGTTCGGCAGGATCAATCAGTTTGGCCAGCCACGGCGCCAACGGTGAACGCGCCGAACGTTGCTCAGTCTGTTCAATAAGTGCTGGGCCGTAGGGTGATCCATCAAAACATGCCGCAAGTTCTTTGTCGCGTTTGGCCAACCCGACCATCGCCGCGCGGCCATTTTTGGGGATCATGCCAAAGGCACGGATGGCTGAATAGACCAGATCACGGACTGCGCGCCGATCCTTTGACCCCGCATAACGATTGCCCCGTGCCCAGGTCGCAAAAATCGTATCCGCCGCCGCACCGTTTTCACGGGCCGCAGTGATCACCAAATCAAGAATGTCGATCGCGGATTGAACGCGTGCTGCCGGCGTCATGGGTTAACGCGTCGGATAGTTCGGGGCCTCACGGGTGATGGAGACATCATGGACATGGCTTTCTGAAAGACCAGCATTGGTAATTTGCACGAATTGCGCGTTTTTTTGCAGGTCAGGGATCGTTGCTGACCCCGTATAGCCCATTGCGGCTTTTACACCACCAACAAGCTGATGAATAACATCTTTGGCCGCGCCCTTATAGGCGACCTGTCCTTCAATCCCTTCAGGAACGAGTTTCAATTGATCCTTAATATCCTGTTGGAAGTACCGGTCCGCAGACCCACGCGCCATTGCCCCGACCGACCCCATGCCGCGATAGGATTTATAGGTGCGCCCCTGATACAGAAAAGTCTCTCCGGGTGCTTCGGCCGTCCCTGCCAGCATACCAGACTTTGCCGCTTCTTCAGCGGAGTCCATAATCGCCGTCAATTGGGGAACGCCCACGCCCGCAATAACGCGCGTGGTGCAGATTGACCCCGGACCAATCCCGACTTTAATCCCGTCCGCTCCCGCGTCGATCAAAGCGCGCGTGGCCCCCGCAGTGGCGACATTGCCAGCAACAATCTGAAGCGAGTTTGAAATTTTGCGGATGCGTTCAACCGCAAGCGCCACCATTTTTGAATGGCCGTGCGCCGTATCCAGCACAATCAAATCACATTCCGCATCGATCAAGGCGAGTGTGCGTTCATAGCCAGCATCGCCGACCGTGGTTGCCGCTGCCACGCGCAGACGCCCTGTCGCATCCTTGGTTGCTGAAGGATAAGTGACAGCTTTCTCAATGTCTTTGACTGTGATGAGGCCAACGCAGTGGAACGCATCATCAACCACAAGCAGTTTTTCAATCCGGCGCTGATGCAGCAGACGTTGTGCTTCATCTTGCCCAACCCCCACTTTTACGGTTGCCAGATTTTCGTGCGTCATCAATTCGCTGACAGGCTGTTTGGGATTGCCCGCAAAACGCACGTCGCGGTTCGTTAGAATGCCAACAAGTTTGCCCGAAGCCTCAACCACTGGAATACCTGAAATGCGGTTCGCGGTCATGATTGCCTTGGCGTCGGCAAGCGTCGCTGTCGGCGCAATCGTGATCGGATTGACGACCATACCGGACTCAAACCGCTTCACCTGACGCACGGCAGCCGCTTGTTCTTCGATGGTCAGATTGCGGTGTAAAACGCCAATACCGCCCAACTGCGCCATGACAATGGCCATATCGGCCTCTGTCACAGTATCCATTGCAGAGGACAGAATCGGAATGTTAAGCGAAATATCGCGCGTCAGTTTGGTCGCTGTGTTGGCATCGCTAGGCATGATGTCAGACGCGCAAGGCTGCAGCAGCACGTCGTCAAAGGTCAATCCAAGTCGAATATTCATAATGTTGCCGCGCCCTACATGCTGAGTCGTGACGGGCCATGTAACCAGTTGGGGTGGCTGTGGCTAGGGCACTGTTCTGATCAAACGCGTCAATTCCGACACGCCCGCCTCCAAAATATCCTTTCCGGATGGAACGAAAACATCAGGCTGCATTAACCACCGAGGCTTATCATCAACATCATAAACAGGCTCTGCCGAATATTGGGCCTGAAGAGCCGTTTTTTTGAGTTTGATCGAGAAAACTGCTGCACCAAGACCCATCATGGGCGTTCCAACAATCTGCGCACGGCCAATGCCGCGCATGCCCATCGGAAATCCCTCTGCCATACTGCCGCTCCAATGATCGGCCAGGACAACGACAGGCTTGGTATATGTAAAGGGTCCGCGTGGTTTGACATATTCCACCCAAGCTGGGCTAAGGTTTCCACCTGACCGCCGCCGCATTTTGGCATAGGGTTTTCGCGTCGAAATGAAGCGCCCCATAATTGGCCGAGCAACTGCGGTATCGCCGCCGCCATTGCTCCGCACGTCAATAATAAGCCCCGGCGTGTCTTTTAATGCCATCAACGCTTCATCGAACGCAGCCACCACCGCGTCATTCGCAAAGCTAGCAATCCGAATATAGCCGCTGCCATCTTTCAATAGGTTCGAAGTAAGATCTGGGCTATCACTGCGCCGTTTCAGCGGCAGTGAAAAGTTTTCGACAGGGCCTGAACCTCGCGCGGCTTGTATCAAGCGGGCTTGGCCACGGTGTCCCGCAACGGCCACGTTCAGCGCATATGCCTCCGCAACTGGATCAGGGTGTGATAAACATGAAGGCATATGAAGTGCCGCGCTTTTCGCAATCACTGATCCATCAATCGCAATAATTCTGTCACCAATGGACAAGCCACTATCAGCAGCAGCGGAACCGGCTTGAACCGCGACAACACGGATATCCTGCCCCGCCCTTTCAACCAATATGTCAAACGGCGGCCAGCGCGGAGCCCCCTCTGGAGGATTGGAAAGATGGGTATGCGCATCATAAAGTTCGCCAAGAGTGCGCCTGATGACATCTTCGAAAGCAGCGAACGACTTTGCGGCTACGGCCTGCGGACGATAATGATCGCGCACCTGAGACCAATTGGTTTGTTTCTCGGCAAAGAAGCAGTAGCGCTTGTCCAATGTGCGCCATAATTCATCAAAATCTGATGTAAAAGCCACATCGGAAGATGGCTCCAGTGCAAAAGCTGGAAATGTCGCCGACAGCAGCGCTGTAGCACAAAATACCCGCCTGGATGTGCGTACGTCACAAACATTCAATATATTATCCATCCGATTATACTTGGCGCATGCCATACAACACGGCAATATCTGTTTTATCTAACGGGAGATTGAACATGGGTGGATTCGGTTTTGTATTGTTCTTTGTTGGCTTGGCGATCGCCTTTGTCATCATGGGCATCACGGTGGTAAAGCAAGGGTTTGTTTACACCATCGAGCGCTTTGGTCGGTACACAAATACAGCGATGCCCGGTTTTAATTTCATCATGCCGTTCGTCGACCGCGTCGGGCGGAAAGTGAACATGATGGAACAGGTGCTCGATATTCCGGGCCAGGAAATCATCACCAAGGACAATGCGATGGTCGCAGTCGACGGCGTGGTGTTCTTTCAAGTCCTTGATGCGGCCAAGGCGGCCTATGAAGTTTCCGACCTCTATCTTGCCATTATGCAGCTTACGACCACCAACCTGCGGACCGTGATGGGATCGATGGATTTGGATGAAACCCTATCCAAACGCGATCAGATCAACGCGCAATTGCTCTCCGTAATCGATCTCGCGACGGAAGCGTGGGGCGTCAAGGTGACGCGCGTTGAACTCAAAGACATTCGCCCACCCGCCGACATCGTCAACGCCATGACCCGTCAGATGAAGGCAGAACGTGAAAAGCGCGCGTCGATCCTTGAGTCAGAGGGGCAACGCCAGAACGACATCAATATCGCAGAAGGACGCAAACAGGCACAGATTCTCGAAGCAGAGGGCCGCCGCGAAGCAGCCTTCCGCGATTCCGAAGCACGCGAACGCGAAGCACAGGCAGAAGCAGAGGCCACCCGCGTTGTGTCCGAAGCCATTGCCAACGGTAACACGCAGGCCATCAACTATTTCGTGGCGCAAAAATATGTTGATGCGATCAGCCAGTTCGCAACCTCACCCAACGCCAAAACCATATTGTTCCCAGTCGAAGCGACGGCGTTAATCGGTACACTTGGCGGCATAGGTGAACTCGCCCGTGACGCTCTTGGCAAGGATAAGTGAGATGATGGATATGCTAAATGCGCTTGAACCGCATTGGATGTGGCTGATTTTGGGCGCGATCCTTGCCACCGCGGAAATTATCGCCCCAGGCTTTTTCCTTATCTGGTTGGCCGCTGCAGCAATTGCGACGGGGCTGGCCGCCCTCATCCTACCGATCTCGATGACGATCCAGATTGGATTATTCGCGGCTCTATCCATCGCTTCGGTTTATGCAGGGCGGCGCTGGTTTGCACTCAACCCGATCAGTTCCGATGATCCAAAGCTCAACGACCGCGCTGCGCGGCTGGTGGGCGAAGTCGTGACTGTCATCGACCCGATTGAAAACGGCGTTGGCCGTGTCAAACTGGGTGACGGCGTCTGGAAAGCCAAAGGCGCAAATGCCCCCGCCGGAACCGCACTGCGGGTAACCGGTATGGACGGCGCTTCAGTGACTGTCGAACCGATTTGAGGACCACCTCCTAAAGGTCTGGCATCACAAAGGCACGACGCGCGGCGACGGAAAACAGATGTTCGCGGGAATATGTCCGTAATGGCCAATCACGTCGCCCTCGCGGTGAAACCAGCAATGTGTTCACCGCCTCACACAGCGTGACACTTAATGGCAGCTCAGATAAATGAGCCCGTGCAGCCGCGATAAATATCTGTGTGATCGTTTCGTGATAGCCTTGGCTGTCATCATTCACACCGCCCACGGCTTCATTATAGGACGATATAATGGCACGCATGTCCTGCTCTGGCGTGATGTCAGGCCGATCTCGCACGATCCAAAGACACGCGGCCAGATGCGCCTCATGTGTCCAAAGATCACGCGGTAAAGCACGCGACAATAAACCTTCGCCAATAGCGCAAATTTCAGAATCGCTGTTAAAGAGCCTTGGGTCATGATCTGTCATATCTGAACACTTCCTCAATATAGCGCCCAGGATATGCTGGGCAGATTATGCGGTTTTGGGTGCAGCTTGCCGAACGCCTTCATCAACATGTTCTGCAAACTGCGCAAAATTGTCGATAAATTGGCCAACCAGCTTTTGCGCCGTCACATCATAATCCGCTTTATCTGACCATGTGCTGCGTGGGTCGAGAATGCCACTATCGACGCCTTCGACAGCCACAGGAACCTTAAACCCAAAATTCGGGTCTGTTCGGAACTCCGCTTTGTTCAAGCTGCCATCAAGGGCCGCGTTCAGCAGCGCGCGCGTCGCCTTGATTGGCATACGACTTCCAATGCCGTGCTTACCGCCTGTCCAGCCCGTATTGACCAGCCAACACTGGACCCCACCTTTGGCAATCCGTGATTTCAATAAATTACCATAGACAGATGGATGGCGCGGCATGAACGGCGCACCAAAGCATGTCGAAAAAGTTGCTTCTGGTTCTGTCACGCCAATTTCAGTGCCTGCAACACGCGCAGTATATCCGGACAAGAAGTGATACATCGCCTGATCTGGTGTCAGTTGCGAAATTGGAGGCAGCACACCGTAAGCATCCGCTGTCAACATGATGATGGTTTTGGGGACAGGCCCCATATTTTTTTCCGAAGCATTAGGAATAAAATCTATCGGGTAAGAACCACGACTGTTTTCGGCCAAACTCGCATCATCAAAATCCAACTGACGCGTATCAAGGTCGATCACGACATTTTCTAAAACCGTCCCAAACCGCTTGGTCGTCGCAAAAATTTCAGGTTCGGCTTCAGGCGACAACCGGATCATCTTTGCATAACAGCCACCTTCAAAATTGAAGACTGCCGTATCTGACCAACCATGTTCATCATCACCAATGAGTGTGCGGCTCGCATCCGCAGAAAGTGTTGTTTTCCCTGTACCAGACAGACCAAAGAACACCGCAGTATCGCCGTTCGGGCCAATGTTGGCTGAACAGTGCATCGGCATAATCCCATCGACAGGGAGTTTGTAATTGAGAATGCCAAAGACGGACTTCTTCATCTCACCAGCATAGGCCGTGCCGCCGATAAGGATCAGCTTTTCCGTAAAATTGACTGCAACGACTGTTTCGGAACGACAGCCGTGCCGCGCGGGGTCGCTGCGAAAGCTGGGCAGATCAATGATCGTGAATTCAGGCATGAACGCAGCCAATTCCGACGCGTCAGGCCGCACCAACAATGTCCGGATAAATAAGCTGTGCCAAGCCAACTCTGTAATCACGCGGACATTGACCCGGTGTTCAGGCTGCGATCCACCAAAAAGATCCTGAACGAACAGGGTCTTTTTCTCACCAACAGCCTTTAAGAAATCCTCCTTGAGGGCGGCGAAATGTTCAGGCGTCATGGCAACATTGGTTTGGCCCCACCAAACGGTGTTTTCCGTTTCCGCGTCGCGAACAATGAATTTGTCCTTTGCAGAACGTCCAGTATGCGCGCCGGTTTTGACGACCAAGGCCCCGCCGTCGGCAAGTACGCCTTCACCGCGCGCGACAGCAGATTCAACAAGTGGTGCGGTACCAAGATTCCAATGCTGTTCTGCCTGCGTCACAATCCCTTGCTGGGCGAGTGAAAAGGATGATGCAGAATGAGCCACGGCGTATCTCCGATTGTTCAAAAATGTTGGACGCATGCATTCGTATGCATTGCTTGAGCGAGCGCTTAGGTGAGTGTTTACGCGGGGTCAAACCTGCCCGTTCCATAATTGGACAGATTGTCGCTTGCTCTCTTCGACAGCAAAGCTATTTCAATATGATGCTAAGTTCTTCTGACACCGCTGACATATCGACTGCGACAATTGCGTTGGTTGATGATGATCGTAACATCCTGACCTCTGTTTCAATTGCCTTGCAAGGCGAAGGGTTTCTCACCCGGATATATACCGACGGTGAAATGGCGTTGAAGGCATTGCTCGAAAACCCTGCGGATATAGGGGTTTTTGATATAAAAATGCCTAAAATGGACGGCATAGAATTGTTGCGCCGCCTGCGCGAAAAATCAGCAATGCCTGTTATCTTTCTGACATCAAAAGATGATGAGAGTGATGAAGAGCTTGGTCTGTCCATTGGTGCCGATGATTATATCGCCAAACCCTTTTCACAGCGTTTGTTGATCGCACGGATAAAAGCAATTTTACGTCGCGTAGAAAATATATCGTCGACGACCGCGGCTTTAACAAACGACTCGGCATCTCAATTGGTCCGTGGCAACCTTGAAATGGATGCGGACCGCCACCGTGTTCTGTGGAACAAAAAGAATGTCTCACTGACGGTGACGGAATTCATGATTTTCGAAGCTTTGGCACCGCGGCCAGATGTGGTAAAAAGCCGAAATCAATTGATGGATGCAGCATATCAAGATGATGTCTATGTTGATGATCGTACGATAGACAGCCATATCAAACGATTACGGCGCAAGTTCCGACAAGTGGACCCCAGTTTTGACGCAATTGATACACTTTACGGAGCCGGGTACCGCTTCTCAGGAGGCTGAACCGTCTGCGCTATTTTTGCGGTGGTCGGGGCGATTGTCGCTGACGCAGCGTATTTTGGCGGTCAATATTCTTGCTTTGGCGTTGCTTGCCGGAAGCATATTTTACCTTGATGGCTACAGAATTCGGTTGATTGGTGAACGGCTGAAACAAACCGCCAGTGAGGCTGAGTTGGTTGCGACGGCAATGGAACCAATGACGCTTTCCGAACAGCGGGCGTTTATCGGCCGTGTGGGGCAACAAACGCAGGTGCGCATTCGCATAGCGGCCCCGTCAAACCAAATTATCGCGGATAGCTGGGCACAAACGGGCCCAAATTTCAGAATTATGCATGCACAAGAAACATCGTGGCAAAAACGAATTGCCGGATGGATGGATGAAGCAATTTCCTTCGTTGCCGATGCTGGCGGCCCGAAAAAGTTTACCGGCTTTGCCCCGCCTGAAAACTGGAAGCCTGGCAGCATGGGTTGGTCTCTGGCAAAAGACCGCACCCATATGATCTGGGCATCAGTGCCCCTAAAAGCCAAAACGCCGCTGATCTTGATAGTTGACAATAATGCCCGCGACATTCGACGGCTTGTGCGTGCTGAACGCTCCCGCCTTGCGTCGGTGATAGCGGTCATTGCGGGGCTTTCAATCCTGCTATCGCTGTTTTTGGCACGCACAATTGCACAGCCTTTGCGCAAATTGGCAGAAGCAGCTCTGCGCGTGCGATTGGGCCGTGAACGCGAAGTCATTGTTCCGCGCTTGCCATCGCGGCGCGACGAAATTGGCCTTCTCGCTCGCGCTTTATCGGATATGAGCCAGGCACTTCGACAACGGATAGACGCGACAGAGGCTTTCGCGGCGGATGTCGCCCATGAACTCAAAAACCCTTTAGCATCACTCAGTTCAGCAGTTGAAAGCCTTGGGAACGTTAAAGACCCGGCATTACAAACTAAGCTATTGGACATTATTGGTGATGATGTCCGCCGTTTGGACCGGCTGATCACTGATATTGCCGACCTTTCACGGATAGACGCGCAGATAACACGCACGCGGTTTGAACGCGTTGATCTGGGTGGTTTGTTGGAAGATATTCAACGCCAACGTGAAGGGCGATACCCAGATTCTTCCATTAAGCTCGCACTGGCCCGGCCCAAGACGGGCACTGCTGTAGCGATGGGCGATCCAGTTCGATTGGCACGCGCGATTGAAAATTTAATCGATAATGCCATTTCATTTTCGCCACAAAACGGAGTTGTCAGCATCTCCGCTGTTCGGTCAACTACCGATTTGGTTATGCTCTGTGTCGAAGATGAAGGGCCAGGTGTCCGCGAAGATCAGCGACAAAGCATTTTTCAGCGGTTCCACAGCGATCGGTCGAGTGAGGCTGCGTTTGGCAAACACTCCGGTTTGGGCCTCTCTATCGTCCGCGCCATAGTAGAGGCACATGACGGGCACATCATCGTCACATCACGCTTGGGCGGAAAATCTGGCGCGCGTTTCGTTATAACCCTTCCGGCAGCGCCCAGATGATGCAGCCCCCCCCTATACACGCAACTTGTATTTCTGTGGGCGGACATGCTGTCCTGATCCAAGGTGCCTCGGGGAGTGGAAAATCAGACCTTGCATTGCGCTTGATAGATCGCGGCGCAATTTTGGTCAGTGATGATTATACGCTCATCAAGCGCAGAGCCGATAGACTTTTTGCCAGTGCACCCGCGACCATCGTTGGAAAGCTCGAAGTCCGCGGCCTTGGGATAATCGCGGTGCCTTACGCTGATGAAGCCGCAATTGCTTTGCATATCTGCCTCGGCGAAAATGTGGAGCGTTTTCCCATGACCAAAAAAACCCGCAAATTTGAAGGGATTGACGTTGCTTCGGTCCACATTGCCGCGCATGAAGCATCAGCGCCTATAAAAGTTGAAATGGCGCTTAAACAGGTGCTTGAAACCCCATGACCATGTCTCAGCCCGCACGCATTTTGCTTATCACCGGCATGTCAGGCGCTGGAAAATCCACGGCGCTCAAAACGCTTGAAGATAGCGGCTGGGAAGTGGTCGATAATATGCCGTTTGTCCTGCTGGACCGGCTTCTCGCGACCCCCTTGCCGCAAGGTGCCGGGGAAAATCGGCCTCTTGCTATTGGTATCGATAGCCGCACGCGTGGGTTTGATGCCGTCCTTCTCGTTGATCTTATCCGCCAGATGCGTGACCATCACACCCAGAATATCTCAACACTCTTTCTTGATTGCGCCGGGGCGGAGCTTGAACGCCGCTATTCAGAAACGCGGCGGCGTCATCCGCTTGCGCTTGACCGCCCGGCGAGCGACGGCATCGCACGCGAACGTGAATTGATTGCACCACTGCGGCGTTGGGCCGATCATGTTATTGATACGACAAACAGTAGCAGCAATGATTTGAAACAAGATCTGCGTAGTCGGTTTTCTGCTGACACTGCGGCAGATCCAACGCTCTCAATCCTGTCGTTCGGCTTTGCGCGGGGTTTGCCACGCAATGCCGATTTGGTTTTTGACATGCGGTTCCTGCGTAACCCTTATTGGGATGAAGTTCTCAGACCGATGTCAGGGCTCGATGAGCCAGTGGCGCTACATATCCGCGCAGACCCTGCTTATAACGAAGCCCTGATGCGCATAGAAGATTTGCTATTGCTGCTCCTTCCGCGTTACCGCGCCGAAGGAAAGGCCTATGTTACGGTCGCTTTTGGTTGTACTGGGGGTCAACACCGATCTGTCCATGTGGCAGAACGGGTCACGAAAAAATTAAAGGATGCTGGATTTTCGCCAACTGTTTCACATCGAGATATGAGTGGTCATCACAGTGATTCGATTGATATAAGCAATGAAGATAAGCATGCAGCGGAATTGCAAACGGGGTAATTCATGATTGGTTTAGTGTTGGTTACCCATGGTCGCCTCGCAGTCGAATTTGTCACTGCGATGGTTCATGTCGTCGGGCCGCAAAGTGCGATCAGCACAGTCTGCATCGGCCCAGAGGATGATATGGAAGGCCGCCGCGCTGACATAGCTACTGCTATTGCAGCAGTTGATGATGGTAGTGGCGTGATTGTTCTGACCGATTTATTTGGAGGCACACCTTCGAATCTAGCCATTTCACTAATGGAGACAGGTCGGGTTGAGGTTATCGCCGGAATTAATCTTCCTATGTTGATCCGACTGGAAAGCGCACGGCGCCGGATGAATGTCGTCGATGCCGTTGCCGCAGCGCGCGAAGCCGGTCGCAAATATATTTCGGTTGCATCAGAAGTTTTGGGTGAGCAGGCCGCATGACTATGATCACTCAAACCGTTCTTATCACCAACAAACGCGGCCTTCATGCGCGCGCCAGCGCGAAATTTGTAACGCTCGCCAGCAGCCTTGGTGTCGTTGTTGAAGTCGAAAAGGATGGATCAAAGGTTGTCGGTACCTCAATCATGGGGCTGATGATGTTGGGCGCGGCCATTGGGGATTCTATCACTATTTCAGCGTCAGGATCAGGTGCCGACGCCGCTGTGAAGACGCTGGCTGAACTGGTTGAGGCCAAGTTCGGGGAAGAATAGCCCGTGTCGCGCGAAATTTCCGGTTACTCCAATCCTCTGGTCAAGCGCGTTAGATCGCTGCGTGACAAAAAACACCGTAAGGCTGAAGGTCTTTTCCTTGCCGAGGGCTTGCGCATTTTAACTGAGGCGATGGAAGCCGGGCATTTGCCCGATATGATCTGGCATGCGCCCGAAAGTACCGCGCATACGCTGGTTCAGGCCTTGACCCGCGCCACCGAAGCCAACCACGGTGAGGTCTTTGTCACCAGTCCTGACATCCTCTCGAAACTTTCAGGCAAAGATAATCCCGGGGCTGTCATCGGCATATACCGCGAGATTTTGACACCGCTGCATGAGATTGACCGAACGTCAGCCCCCCTCTGGATCGTCGCCGAACGGCTGCGCGATCCCGGAAATTTGGGGACTATCCTGCGCACGGGGGATGCCGTCGGTGCGGGCGGTTTGATCCTTATCGATGATTGCACCGATCCTTTTTCAGTCGAAGCAGTACGCGCGAGCATGGGTGCGCTGTTTACCCAGAAAATCGTGATCACGCGGTGGGAGGATTTTGTGCCTTGGCTGCGTTCCGGTGCAGGGCAGTTGGTGGGAACCAGCCTCAACACGAAAAGCGATTACCAAGCACCGATCTATGAAACCCCAACATTTTTGCTGGTTGGCAACGAGTCACAGGGGTTGCCTGAAGCTTATGAAGCCGAATGCGATCTTCTGGTCAAAATGCCTATGATGGGCAAGGCTGACAGTTTGAATGCAGCGGTCGCAACCGCGGTGATGGCCTATGAAGTGCTTAACCAACGGCGTGCGCGCTAACCAACAGCCTCATCTCGTTCTTGTGGCGGAACCAGTTTTACCAAGGGCCGCACCGTCTGTTCAACCGTCGGCAAATCCTCAATTCTCTTTGCGCCCGTTTCTACGCCGAGGTTTTCGAAACGCTGGGCCTGCGTCAAAACCTGCGATTCAAGGCTGCCTACGAAGGCGTTATACGCGCCAACAGCGGTATCAAGGTTACGGCCCAAGCGGCTGACATGACCGCCCATTGTCGAAAGGCGCGCGTAAAGGTCTTTGCCCAATTCGGCGATTTCGCGTGCTTCATCGGCCAGTTTTTCTTGTCGCCACACTGCCGAAACAGTACGCGCAATCGCAATCAAATTCGTAGGGGTTGCCAATAAGACCTTCTTTTCAAAGGCATAATCCCAAAGAGATGGATCATGTTCCAGCGCAGCGGACAGGAAATGTTCACCGGGCACAAACATGATGACATAATCAGCGGATTCGGAAAATTGGTTCCAATAGGCTTTGGCCCCAAGCGTGTTGACATGCGCCTTCATAGCAGCGGCATGGTCGGTCAGGCCGGACTGGCGTGCGCCCTCTTCTGCTGCATTAAATGCATCCTGATAGGCATTGAGTGACACTTTCGCATCAATCACCAACATGCGGTTGCCCGGGACACGAATGATCACATCGGGGCGCAATCGGCCTTCCTCCCCTTCGACGCTCACTTCTGTTTGAAAATCAGCATGTTCGGACAATCCGCACATTTCGAGGACATTGCGGAGCTGTTGTTCACCCCAACGTCCGCGCGCTTTTGGTGCATTGCGCAGTGAATTGCCAAGCTTTGCAGCCTCTGATCGCACCGCCTCATTGCTCACACGCATGGATTCCATCAGGCCTTGCAGGTTTCCGTAGGCCTCCGTTCGTTCTTTTTCGACTTTTCCAACACTTTCTTCATAGCGTTGTAGTCGCTCATTTACCGGCCCAAGCAATGCCTTCAGCTCTTGACCTGTTGTCGCTTCAGATTCCTTAAATCGCGCATCGGCCCGTTCCAGAAACTGACGCTGTGCCGATTCCAGTAATTTTCCGCCAACTTCACTAAACTGCGCAGACAATGCCTCACGATTGGCCCGCAATTCGGCCATTTGCGTTTCAAAAGCCTCTTCGCGCGCACCGCGTTCTGCATCACGCGCCGCAAGGGACAGGCGCGCGGTGTCACGTTCCTGCACAGTGCTTTCAAGGTCAACAATAGCTTTTTTGAAATTGCCGAAATGCAGGTCACGTTCTGCCTTTAATGCACCAGCGCCGCGCCCACCGAGCAGCCAGCCAATAACTGTGCCAATTGCGGCTGTCAGAACACAAAAAAGGAATATTTGAACCATAGTCATCTGTGGAACATAGATCGAACACGCACCACAGGAA
>JBEBKH010000030.1:0-21728 GCA_040079575.1 Chakrabartia sp.
GGATTATTTCTTATTTCTCTTTTTTTGGGATTAGGACTCATGTTTTTTGCTTTTACTTTAGCTTATCGGGATAACCGATCATAACCTACCTCGCTTATTTCGAGCCTGTGTGTCAGCGCTGTAATGGCCTACCCGTCGCCATCTGTTCATTAGGATCACAACGACAATACCAATAGCCACTGGAACTAAGATTAATTGAGGTTTCTGAAACACTTCGCCGTCAGGTTCAAAACACCCCCACCAGATCATTACACCGACCATCAAGCCGACCGTAAATCCGCTAAACAAGCGCCAAGGTTGTGGACTCATATTGCTTTCCTAACAGAATTTATGTTGAGCCTATTTGCACTCTAACACAACTTAAAATTACGGTGATGTTGTGGGCTGCGTTCTGTTGAGGGTTTGATTCGGTTATGCCGAATCTCCTACGGTGCGATTGTCAAAAATCCACCACAGGAGCACGATATCACCTGATTTATCGACTGTCACGATTACGATGACACGTACGATATATCCTAATTTTTGACTAACGTCTAATCCCTCAATGCCCCATTATCGGACGCGCGCCGCTTTCGCAACTACACGATCAACGGCCTCAACCAGATGACCACAGCAGGCGCGACCGCACTGGGCTATGACGGTCGCGGCAATCTGATCAGTTCGGGCAGCAGCAGCTATGACTATACGTCGGAGAACCGGCTTGCGACGACGGGATCGGGGGCTTACCTTGCCAATGATGCCATAGGGCGCTTGGTGCAGGTTTATGCCAACGGCGGGGCGTCGGTGACGCCGATGGATTATGACGGGCAAAACCTCATCACCGAAATGAACGGATCAAACGTACTCATCCGCCGCTATGTCCACGGACCCGGCAGTGACGAACCGCCTGCGCGTCTTAGCCCATTCCCCGGATGGGCACGATGCTCGGTCTGGTACGAAGGCGCTGGCACCACCGACCGCCGCTGGCTTCACGCTGATGAACGTGGTAGCGTGATCGCAATCTCCAACGGAAGCGGCACCGTGACCAACATCAACGCCTATGACGAATACGGCTGGCGCGCCCGACAGGAGTCGAACCTGTGGCCTCAAGATTAGAAGTCTCGCGCTCTATCCAGCTGAGCTACGGGCGCGCGCCAAATCGTCCCTAGCGTGGATTGCTTCAAAACGAAACCACGTTAGTTTATGCATATGAACATAGCCTCTCCAACCGCGGTCAAAGCGAACACCGTCCATCAATTTCGATATTTTGATTTTGTTATGGCGGCGTTTGTCACCATTCTGTTGCTCTCCAACCTGATCGGTGCGGCAAAGTTAGCGACGCTGGGAGGATGGACATTTGGTGCGGGTATTTTGTTCTTTCCCCTTGGTTACGTGATTGGCGACGTCCTTACTGAAGTCTATGGCTATGCCCGCGCACGCCGCTGCGTGTGGGCGGGTTTTGTCGGGCTTTTGTTCATGGCCTTCATGTCATGGGTGGTGGTCAGCCTACCAGCGGCAGATGGCTGGCCCAATCAGGCCGCTTATGAAACTGTGTTTGGGAATACGTGGCGGATCGTACTGGCGTCGATCACAGCATTCTGGGCGGGCGAGTTCGTCAATTCATACGTCTTGGCCAAGATGAAAATCTGGACCAAGGGCAAACATCTCTGGAGCCGCACCATCGGTTCCACGATTTTCGGCCAAGGGATCGATAGCCTGATTTTCTACCCCCTCGCCTTTTACGGTATATGGGAAACGCATCTTGTTCTGACCGTAATGATCACCAACTGGGCGCTCAAAGTCGGATGGGAAGCGGCTCTAACCCCCGTCACCTACGCTGTTGTTGGCTGGCTGAAGCGCCGCGAAGGCATTGATGTATTTGATGACGGCACAGATTTCACGCCGTTCAAGACACAGGTTTAAGAACATATGAAAAAGGTTGCCGGAGCTTATGCTCCGGCAACCCCTAACATGGTCAACGATCGGCGTGTTTCCGATGCGCGGGAGACCATGGGCAGCGCTAGGTTTCCCCTAGGCGCACATCTCCCGAACGAACTTGTCCGATCTCGTTGCTGAACCATGAGACATCGGATCACCTCCTTTCGCTAGTTGAAGAGCTTGTGACCTCTCAGCCACGGTCACAACATGAGTCATTCAGAGATTTCGATCAAGTCTTGAAATAAAAATAAATTGGCGCAATAAGTGGGGCTTCGCGCTGCAAAGTTCAGGTGCGGCAATCCTCGATCACCCGTGTTAATTCTGGCCAGGCCGGAATGACAAGATCAGGCACCCCTTTCACCGACACTATGAAACGGCCTCGGCTAAAGGCCATGGCGTCAAGCTGTGGGTCTGTGGTCAAGATTTCTGCTGCGGTAAACGCCGGCGTTTCGTTGCTGTTGACGAGCGCATAGCTTTGCATCGCCGTGCTGGCACGGATGATCAACTGACCGCTTTCCCCGACCGCGAAATTGCCAGCGCGTGAGAGATAGATGCGGGCCTTTGCAACATCACAGCGCACAACAAAATGAGCGTCCCGCCCCTGCGGTCCGAACAGCGCCAGCGAACCACGCGCATCGCGACGATACATCCAATCTCCCGGCGTGAGTGGCCAATCCCGCCAATCAGGCCCCAAAACAGGCGTCACCATTGGAGGACGCACCGGCACAATAATGGGTCGCGGTACGGGAGTTACATGGTCAATCGAGGGAGAAGGCGGGCTTACACATCCGTATAACGCTGCCAAAATCGGCAAGACAACGAAGCGCGAAGGGCGAAAGAAATTCATCCTCCTTCCTTAAGCACGCACCTGATCAAAACAAGTCCTACAGGCCTATATGCCTTTGATTGTCGTTCGGTGGAGCAAACGGTCATATCCATCATAGCCGCCGGTAGCGGCGTGAAGCACCGAACGATTGTCCCACATGATGAGCATATCCTGTCGCCACTTATGGCGGTATTGAAAGCGATCCTGCCCTTGCCACTGATAAAGTTCCATGAGCAGAGGCACCGCCTCTGCATCCTCCATCCCGTCAATACCAACGATATAGCCAAAACAACTGAACAGGCCCTCTCGACCCGTTTCTGGATGGTTGCGGATAATCGGATGCAGCTGTGTCGCCTCGGCTGCGAGAGAGGGACGGATGTCCATTGATCTTTTGGCCTTATCATCTGCACCGTATGCCCCGTCGGGGGCATATCCGCGTTTCGCAGAATGGATCGCTTGTTTCCCCTCTATCCGCGCGCGAAGAGCATCCGGCATAGCATCAAGCGCCATATGCTGGTTGGCGAACAACGTATCCCCGCCCATGGGCGGGATCGTAATCGCGTAAAGACAGGTTCCCGCTGGCGGAATCGCTTGAAAACTCCAGTCGCTGTGCCAATTTTCAGCAAATAGAGGAGATGTCTCATCAGCTTTGCGTTGAACCGCGATGATATGATCACGCCCAGCAATCGGGGCGATATAGGGATCATCCCCAAAGCCCCCAAATGCCAGTGTGAAGCGTTCCAAATCATCATCGTTCAGATGTTGATTTGGAAATGCCAGCACATGATGCTCTAGCCACAATGCGCGAATTTCCCCCGCAGCATCGGCGCTTAGCTTTTGTGTCAAATCAAGTCCGGTTACGGTCGCACCGCACGCTTGACCGCTGGTGCACACTGTGACCGAAAGTGCCATCAGATTTTGACCAACATTTTTCCGGTATTAGCCCCTGAAAACAGGCCGAGGAAGGCATCAAATGTGCTTTCGATCCCTTGGTTGACTGTTTCCTTCATCGTCATTTCGCCCGATGCAACCAAAGGTCCGACATCACCCAAAAATTCACCCATATGCTGGGCATAATCGGTAAAGATGAAACCCTGCATGCGAATGCGCGCGGGGATCGTGCGGATCAAATATTTGAATTCATGGCCTGGATCAGTGTCATTATATTTGTCAATCATGCCGCAAATGGCAAAGCGGGCCCAATCCCGGGCGACCGCGAAAGCAGCGTCCAAATGTTCACCGCCGACATTGTCAAAATAGACATCAATGCCCTTGGGTGCTGCGGCCATAAGCTGAGGCAAAACCGGCCCCGCTTTGTAATCAATGCAGGCATCCGCGCCCAATTCCTTGACCCATGCGCATTTTGCAGCGCCACCCGCCGAACCAATGACGGTCATGCCCTTTTTCTTGGCAATTTGAACCAATGCAGAACCAACTGCGCCCGCCGCTGCCGATACAAAAACTATGTCCCCTGCTTTGGCTTCGGCGGTTTTAAGCAAACCGAAATAGGCGGTCGCGCCCGTCAGCCCCAAATTGTGCAGGAAGGTTTGGATGGGCACACCAATTGGAGGCAATTTCTGCGGGTCGGTTGGGCCGCTGCCCGTGATGTCAACGATGGATTCATCGCGCCACCCCATCATATGCATGACCTTGTCCCCGACTGCATAGCCAGCAGCTGTTGATTCAATCACTTCGCCGACAGCACCGCCTGACATCGGTTGATCGACCTCAAACCCGGCGACATAGGATTTCGCGGTGGTCATCCGGCCACGCATATAAGGATCGACCGACAGATATTCGTTCCGGACACGAATCTGGTTAGGCCCAAGCGCGACAACAGGCATTTCACGCAGTGCGACATTGTCGAGCGTCGGAAGACCAGTCGGGTTTGACGTAAAATACCATGCACGTGCCATTTTCGGATCCTATCCATTTATCAAATCATCTGAAGTGACGACTCAGTTGAATTGAGTTGTATAAGAAAACTAGGTTGGGGCAAGAGGATTGCCCCAACCAAAAGTGATTGATATTTGCAGTCACTCGGTGCGGGGCTTTAGCTCAGTTGGTAGAGCGCGTCGTTCGCAATGACGAGGTCAGCGGTTCGATTCCGCTAAGCTCCACCACGCCGCAAAGGCGCTTTAAACCGCTTAGAGAAAAGGGGCAGCGATTTTAACCACTGCCCCATGGGTTTTGGAGATTATTTGTCTGGGCCGCCGCCTTGCGCGCCGTCACCTGAACTTTCAGTTGCATTATCAACGGTCGCTTCAACTGCATTCGTCGCATCTTCAGATACGATATTTTCAGTCACTTCTGGGACAACAGTTTCTACCGCTGCGGGTTCTTCTGCTTTTTTTTCGCAAGCTACCAGCAGCAAAGGTACCGCCGCAATGAAACCTAATTTATAGATCGTGCGCATATCATTCTCCCTCTGTTTTAAAAATGAATCAAAAAAATTACGCAAAGCCTACACTTACTAAAAGACGCGTGAATCGGGCGTCGCCTCGCAACGGATCTAACAGTGGATCCGTTAGAAGATAGATTAACCCTGAGTCTCCGACAGATCTTGCCTTTTCTAACGTCGTTAGAGCACCCGTCAAATCGCCCCATTGAGACAGCACCAGCGCCTGTTGATAAAGCGCGCTATCGCCGAGGTCGGCGGTCATTTTTGCCATAGCATTGCGGGATTCGTCTTTATTGCCCAGTTTCCATTCGGCAGCTGCAAGTCCTGGCAGCCGCGACATGGCCCTTGGTTCTGCCAAATATGCGGTACGCGCCTCTTCTGTGCGGCCCAACATGTAAAGTGCGTCACCGATCAAAGCGTTGGCATTATTCATATTTGGCGTCATCGCAAGGGCTTGCTTAACAGGAGTGATCACCGCTGCAAACCGACGGGCTATATAATGGACCCGCCCGACGCCGCGGTGCGCCAACGGGTTGAGAGGATCAAGCGACAAGGCGATATCAATCGCCCTTTGCGCCTCTGCATCCCTCTTATTCAGTGCTGCATAACGCGCAAACCGTGCATTGATGGTGGCTTCGCCGGCGCCAAGCGCAAGCGAGCGATCAAAGGGTGCGCGTGCGCCCTTCATATCGAGCAGAACACCGTGGAGCACATCACCAAGCGCCGAATAGCCCTCCGCCATATTTGGAGCCAATGCAATGGCTCGCTGGGCCGCCGCCAAAGACGCCTGATTGAGCGCAGAAAGTTCTCCAATTTTTCCGTATTGCCCCGACAGGATCGTCAGCGACCGCGACCGTGCTGCGTGAGCGGCGGCATATGCGGGGTCAGCCGCAATCGCAGCATCAAATTGATCGAGCGCGCCGCGATCATCACTCTCCCCTGAACCATAAGTATAAAGGTTCTGACCGCGCAGATATGCATCAAAAGCAGACACGCTCGTCGTTCCGCCAACCCTCGATTTTTCGCTCGTCTTTATCGAGGATTGTGCCTGTGCAAATCCTCCGACTTGTGCAGTCAACGCAGCGGCAACGGCATTCGCGACCTCGCTCTGCAAGACAAAGATATTGTCTATCTTTCGGTCGAAACTCTGCGTCCATCCGCTGAATCCAGTTTTTCCGTCAACCAACGATGCTGCAATCCGCACGACATCGCCCGAGCGTCGCACACTTCCTGTGAGGAAGAAGGACACACCCAATTTCTGCGCAATGACCTTTGCATCAACATTGCTGCCACGAAAAATATTGGCCGAGGTCTGCGCAACAACCTTAAGCGTCGCGTTACGGGCAAGCGCGGCGCGCACTTCTTCTGACAGTCCATCTGAAAAATAATCTTGCGCCGCGTCGCCGCTCATATTTTTGAATGGGATGACGGCAACACTGGTGCCACTGACTGAGGGCGCACCACCAATGCCGTTTTTCCATAAAACCAACCCAGCCCCGGTGGCAGCCAAAACGCTACCGCCTGCGATCAAGAATTTTCGGCGTGAAGGCCCTGTTTTTGTCGGCAATCGTCCAGAAAACGCCAATTGCCCGCCAGGGTGAGCCGCAGTCGTGCGGATCGCGCGCTCTAGCGCGACCATTTCTGGCGCATCGGTCTTGTTTTGCCATTTTGTGAGATCAAGATACTGGATTTGCCTGAAACCAAGGGGCGGTTCTGATCCGTCGATTGAAACGGGAACCATACACCCGCGATCACGACCGCGTGTGGCTTCATCACGCACCCAGTGTGATTGAACGGATTTGGCAGACCATAGAACCACCACTGCACGTGCATTTTCAAGCGCAGCTTCAGTGGTTCGCGCAAACGCAACCCCGCCTTCCAGCAAACCGTCCCACCACACACTAAATCCACAAGCTTCTAGCGCTTTGATAAGGGGCGCTGCCCGAGCAATATCATCGCGTGAATAACTCAGGAATATTGATATTGGGCCGGCTTGATCGTCGATGCTCGGTGTCATCTTTGGCGTCGCACCCCCTGCAGATAAGGGGACAAAATCCCCACGCGCAACTTACACAATTTTTTCTATCGTAAGCCCTTTTTTGACCAGCACAACCGTTTCCGTGGCAGGTAAATACGCAGAAGCTCTTGTTCTAAAAGGCAGCACGGCTATGCTCAAACTGCCTGCGGCGTATTGCGGGGTTTTGGTGCGACACTTGAAAGCATAGATTCAATGACCCAAAAATCCGGTGAAACAAGTGAAGCACTTGCGCTCCCGCCAATCGGCCTCAGCATCGGCGTCACCGGTCACCGTGATGCCAATCCCGCTTTTGCTGCCAATCGCGACGCCATTCAAAAAACACTCTCGGGCATTTTTGACGCTCTTAATGCTTCTGTTCGATCCCATATGCCTTTCCCAGAAAGCACACCGCGCGCAAAAACGCGGTTGCATACACTGATCGCGGACGGAGCGGACATCATGTCCGTCGACCTCGCACTTGCGCGCGACTGGGAAATTGTTGCGCCTTTGCCTTTTGGTCTTGCCCTCAACGTTGCCATTAATGCCCACGTCGGCACGGTTGAGGATGCCGAGGCGCTCCTGAAGATGCATGAATGCTTGGACGCAAATGTTAACGCGCGGGCAAAACACATTCGGACAGTTGCATCACAAGCAAGGCTTTTCGCGCTTGCCGAGCAAGATGACGTGATCACTGGCTTATTTTTGGATAAGCTAAAACACCCTGACGATACAGCCGCAGCAATGGCATTTGCATCAGCATCATCTGAACGCGCCGCCATTGCTGGTAAGGTGATGATCGAACAATCTGACATCATTATCGGAATTTGGGATGGCACCACGCGCGGTGCGATTGGTGGAACGCGCCATATGATCATGACGGCGCTTGAATTGGGCGCGCCGGTCATCTGGATTGACGCACGTGCGCCCAAGCAATGGCAAATTCTTCGAACACCAGAAGCTTTGGCGATTATAGCATTAAACAGTGAGATGCCGAAAGATTATACGGCATTGGTGCCCCTTGTTGAAGAAGCCCTTGGACCGGCCTCCCCAGAGACGCAGGATGGTGCGCATAAGAATGAAATGCAGGGGGCGACATCACTTCATGCTGAACGATGGCGGCCCCGCAGCAACCCATTGTTTCAAGCCTATCGCCGTATCGAAGCGGTTTTCGGCGTGACTGCGGATTCAAACCTTGCTGGCGCCGCATTCCGAAGCCTGCGCCAGCGCTACGAAACGCCGCAGATGATTGGGACTGGATCTGGAGCAGATTTGCTTAAGGCAGCACGCGCGCTGCCGAACGGAGACGTGGCGTTAGTAGAGCAAATCGAACATGACGTTTTGCGCCGTTTTGCCTGGGCTGACGGGGTTTCAACTTTTCTATCAGATGCGTACCGCGGCGGCATGGTCACAAATTTCTTCTTGTCGGCGTTCGCGATTATTGGCGGCATAGCCTATTTACCCTTTGCCGACAAAGGCGACAAATGGCTTTTTGCGCTGTTTGAATTGCTGCTGTTATCGGCAATATTGTTGATCACATATTATGGCAGAAAACGGCGTTGGCATGGGCGCTGGTTTGAAACGCGCCGTGTCGCTGAATATTTCCGCCACGCCCCAATCCTCTTGCTTTTGGGGGTGGCGCGCGCGCCGGGGCGTTGGCCAAGGGGAGCGGAAACATCGTGGCCCGAATGGTATGCGCGCAACAGCTTTCGTGCGCTCGGTCTGCCGCGTATCACCGTTACTGCCGCCTATTTACGCCAAGCGCTGACGACATTGCTTGATGTCCACATTGTAACCCAGCGTGATTATCATAGCGCCAAGGCAAAACGCCTCACCACTGTTCACCGGAACATCGACACCTTGTCAGAACGGGCCTTCATGCTCGCGGTGATTTCGGTCATTGCCTATCTTGGCTTAAAGGGTGGCGGGGCACTTGGAATATTTCCGCATCATCTTGCCGATGATTTGTCGAAAGTCTTCACCTTTTTCGGGGTTCTTTTGCCTACATTGGGCGGCGCGCTTGCAGGGGTGCGCTATTTTGGTGATTTTGAACGTTTTGCAGCAATCTCTGATATTACTGCCGAAAAACTCGACGCTATTGACGTGCGCGCGCGCATGCTCCTCGCTGCACCAGATCAGGAGTTAAGTTTCGCGCGTGTTTCAGATTTGGCCCATGCCGTCGATGATGTTGTGGTCAGTGAAATCGAAAATTGGCAGGCGGTGTTTGGCGGCAAACACATTACCGTCCCTGTGTGATGAGGGGCTAGGTAGCAGAGTCCAAAGGCTTTACTTCAGTAATCGCAAAAAGTTTTTTGAGTATTCTGCGCACCGTCATCAGCACGAAAACCGCCGCGATCAGCAAAAACACCGCGACAACAACTGCGGCCTCTGGATTGCTCAGCGCCAGAAATAACAATCCACCCGTCGCGACATCCTCACCTGTTGAAACAGCAATATTACTGAATGGTTCGGGACTAGCATTGACGACCGCGCGTGTGCCCGCTTTTGCGCCGTGGCTCATCAAAGCAGCGCCGCCGCCGAGCAGCAAGCTCACCACCTGCCACGTTGGTTCAGACGGATCGACAATCGCCATTGCAAGCAAAGCGCCGCCAATCGGGCGGATTGCCGTGTGCACTGAGTCCCAGAGAGAATCCAGCCAAGCGACTTTGTCAGCGAAGAATTCTGCGAGCAGCCCGACGCCCGATGCCGCTAACACCCAAGGATTGGCAAGCACAGCAAGTCCTTGGAGATGTTCTGGCGTTTGGATCAATCCGTAACGCATCGCCAACCCTGTACCAAAGACACACAGGTACATCCGCCATCCAGCAAGCAAGCTGACGCTGCCTGCGACCCCAAGCAATTCAACGATACCCATGCCTTGGTCCCCCTATACTTCCGTGTTGCAAGCTGCCACGCCTGTTTGCAGAGTGCAATGATAAGCTTAGGGACGAGCGTATGAACAAGAGTGATACAGCCGACATGGTTCCGGCATCGCCCGCAGCGACGCTGGTCCTTTTTCGCGACCGCATTGGTGACGCGCCCGAAATCCTGATGGTTGAACGTTCGTCCAAAATGGCGTTTGCGGCGGGCGCGATTGTGTTTCCGGGGGGCAAGGTTGATGCCGATGATCATCTGATCGCCGCACGCCATTCGGGCTATGATCTTGAGTGCGCCGCCGCCCGCGTTGCCGCCATCCGTGAAACGATTGAGGAAAGCGGCGTGCCCATCGGTCTTGCGGAAACGCCGCATGCCGGCTGGCTAGAACATGCGCGCACCAGCCTCCACGCGCGGTTGCCGTTCAGCGCATTGCTCGATGGTGCCAATCTGACCCTTGACCTAGACGCCCTGATCCCCTTTGCCCGCTGGCGACCAAATTTCCGTGAAACGCGGGTGTTTGACACGCGTTTCTATATTGCCCGCGCCCCCGATGATCTGCCCGATGCGGTTGTTGATGCGACAGAGAATGTGCGCACATTCTGGGACAGTGCGCAGGCAACGCTTGACGCGGCGGATCGCGGCGATGTCCATGTTATCTTTCCAACCCGGCGCAACCTTGAACGCCTTGCGCTATTTGCCGATTACGAATCCGCGCGCGATCATTCGCTGACCATTCCGGTCCAGATGGTGACCCCGTGGATTGAGGAGCGCGACGGTGTTCGCCATCTTTGTATCGGTGACACCCACGGCTATCCGATAACGGCAGAATCCTTTGAAACGGCAAAGCGCGCTGGCGATTAACGGTTCCGCAGCGCGGTGATGGTCGTGCCTGCTGAAATACGATCGGGATCGGTCTTCAAATGCAGCATCCTGACGCCCTTTTGCGTCATAGCCCGCGCAAGGGCTGGCGCGAAATCAGCCGTCGCCTCAACCGTTTCCGCCCAGCCGCCGTAGGCCCGCGCTAACGCCGCAAAGTCGGGATTGTGCAACGTCGTGCCGCTGACCCGGTTGGGATATTCACGTTCCTGATGCATCCGGATCGTGCCGTAAACGCCGTTATCAATCACCAGCAGCACCAGGTCGCAGCCATATTGGATCGCCGTTGCCAATTCCTGCCCATTCATCATAAAATCGCCGTCCCCCGCAAGGGCCACAACACAGGCGTCCGGTCGGCGCAGGCAAGCGGCAACTGCAGCGGGCGGGCCATATCCCATAGCCCCAGCAGTCGGGGCCAATTGCGTCCCCTGCCCTTCATAAGGCCAATAGCGGTGCCACCAGCCCGAAAAATTGCCCGCACCATTGCAAATGATGGTGTCCACGGGGAGTATTTTACGCATCGCAGCAACACAAAGGCCAAGATCAACAGGCGTATCAAAGGGTGCCGGTGTGTTCCATTCCAGCCAATCCGCATGGGCCGCCGCCCCGCTTACAAACGGCAAGGGCTCGGCAACCAACATGCGTCGCCTTTGATCAGGCACAATCGAAGCCAAGGCATGCGCGGCAAATTGTTCCATCCCGCAGCAAAGTGACAGGTCGGTGCGGTAGACATGGTTGAATTCATCGGGATCAGGATGAACATGCACCAGTTTCTGCTCCGGATGATCGGGGGTGATGAGCGTATAACTGTCAGTGGTCGCCTCTCCTAAGCGCGCACCGACCGCGATGATCAGGTCCGCTTGCTTGATCCGCTGTGTCAATTTTGGATTGGGGCCATAGCCAAGGTTCCCCGCCCAAACGGCAGAACTGTTCGCAATGGCATCTTGCCGCCGAAACGCACCCGCAACGGGGATACCCCATTTTTCAGCAAAAGCCTGAAAATCACGCCCCGCCTGCGCGGTCCATCCAGCCCCGCCGATGATCGCCACTGGCGCTTTCGCGTCATGGAGCAGCTGTTCAAGTGCTGCGAGGCGAGAGGCAGAGGGGGCCTGCCAAATAGCGTCAACTCTCGGTCGGTCCATTGTCTCCACAACATCGCACAACATGTCTTCGGGCAGAGCGATCACAACGGGGCCAGGCCGACCCGACATCGCCACAGAAAAGGCACGCGCGACATATTCGGGAATCCGCGCGGCATCATCAATCCGCGTTGCCCATTTGCACAGCGGCGAAAACATCGCCGTAAAATCAACCTCTTGAAAGCCTTCTCTGTCGCGCATCCCGCGATCAACGTCGCCGATAAACAGGATCATCGGTTGGCTGTCTTGCATGGCGACATGAACGCCAATGGAGGCATTCGTCGCGCCGGGACCGCGCGTGACAAAAGCGACACCGGGACGGTTGGTGAGCGTCCCGTCCGCACAGGCCATAAACGTCACGCCGCCTTCTTGCCTGCACACCACAGTCTGTATCTGAGGCGTATCATGAAGCGCATCGAGAACCGCAAGGAAACTTTCCCCCGGCACGGTAAAAATACGGTCCGTGCCTTGGAGAACAAGTTGGTCAACCAGGATGCGACCGCCAGTGCGAGCCAATGTGCGTACGAGGGTGGAGTGATCTGTCATACCGGCCTTATGCCAGAACTGACGGGTAATTGAAGCGGATATCGTAGTATGAATGCCCTGAATTCCCACCACCATCCCGCGTTATCCCGCACTAGTGCATAATGGGTGCTACTTTTTATGGGCGAAAAAAACTTAAGATGTTCTTTTGGTGTGCCCCCCAACGCGAGAGAAACGCCCATGCCATTGCATAAAGCAAACAATAATGCCGACGTACCCTACACAAAGCGAGTCATGGGATATGCATTGTTCAGCTTTTTTTGCATCGCAATCGCCGCGCTTGTCCCTGCTCAAAGTGCTTGGGCACAAGTATATATCTGTGGCAGCGGTCCGGGGCCGGGTGAACGGCAGGTCGGCGCAACAAATGCCGGGAACGGTGTCGATTCTGTAGCTTTATGTGAACGGGTCGACACGGCGCCGGCTGCCCCGCAAGGCTATTGGGCAGATAGTTATGCAACGGTGGTTTGGGCCTATACGCAGGATGGCAAACCGACATATAGTTGGGCAACCGGCTGGTCGACTCAGAAAGCCGCCGATCTCGATGCGCTGCAATTGTGCACGAAAACCAATTTAATAAGCTGTCGCGTCGGGATACAGTTTAGCAATGGCTATTTCGCCATTGCCAAGGCGGATGATGGAGCGCTGTTCGGTGGATCAGAATTCACGAAAGGAAAAGCGACCCGTATCGCGATGCAAACATGTAAATCGGCAAAAAAGACAACATGCAAAGTGGTTGAAACCCAACGAAGCCGCGCACAGTGGATTGGTAATTAGGGTCATGACCCTAACCTATTATGGAGTTGCAGCGAGATATTGCGGAGCCACGATGACAGGGAGTGCAAATTTCAATGCCGCCGCAGTTCACGACAACTGAGTCACAATCACTCCCAATGCACTAGTGCGCCGCCAAATTTGCCGTCCAGCACCGCCCAGATTAGCGTACCGTTCAGATGTTTCGTACCACTGTGCTGTAATTGACAAAACCCGCCACTAGCAGCGCCCAAAACATCACTCTAAGTCAGTTAGCACCTTGATACACTCCTCCAGCAACCTTCCGCTGCGGCCATCAAACGGCACGTCGGTCACTTCGCATGTCTGAATGCGATCCACGCGAAAGGCCCGAAACGCGGATCTAAGCTCGCACCATGCCGCAACAAGCGTGGCATCGACAAAATAGGACAGGCCCAGTGGCCAAATCATCCTCATGGTCGGCGCATTGGTTGCATCCTCGTAGGAAATTATGACTTTAGATGATTGTCGGATGGCTGCTCGGATTTTCCATGCCTGTGGCTCGGCGCGCAATACATCCCGTGTTGTGTTGGGCACATACAGTGCAATTTGCCTCATTTGTGTAGAAAGGCGCTCAGGCAAAATGGACGACACCTTGGCCAATACATTCATCGCGGCTTGTGCCAATTCCTGATCGCCGCGCCGCGCGACAAGCCGCGCGCCGAGTACGATTGCCTCAATCTCATCGCCATCAAACATCAGCGGCGGCAAATCATATCCGGCACGAAGCACGTAGCCGATACCCGCTTCACCTTCGATGGGAACGCGCGCGGCCTGTAGCGTGACAATGTCACGGTAAATCGTCCGTGGCACGACTTCAAGCGCGTCCGCAATCTGGCGCGCTGTTACCGGCCCGCGCGCGCGCCGCAGCATTTGGACGATGTCAAACAATCGGTCGGCGCGGCGCACGGAAGTCTCCTTGGACAGGTCATTTGCAGAACACTGCTGACACCATGCTGTCAGTAGCATGTCAGTAGGGATGCTGAACACCCCGCATTCAGGAGTAACGCATGATCACCCTCGTTCAGTTCCCGTCCTATTTCGGTATCGCTAACCCCAGCCCCTTTTGCATGAAGGTCGAAATTCTCCTGAAGATGGCAGGATTGGCATATGAAATCGAGGTTCAATCTGATCCGTCAAAAGGACCCAAGGGCAAACTGCCCTGCATCCGCGACAATGCCACGATTATTGGAGATTCCGCGCTCATCCAAACCTATCTTGAGCAGCGTTACAATATCGATTTTGACGCGGGCCTGTCGTCCATGGAGCGCGCAACAGCGCACGCGTTCATGCGTATGTGCGAAGAACGACTCTATTGGTGTATGGTCTATAGTCGGTGGCAAGAAGAAGAGAATTGGCCATTACTGCGCCAGCAATTCTTTGGTGGTCTGCCTCCCGTCATTCGCTCCATCGTCCCCGTGCTGGCGCGTAAGCAGCTCCGCACTAATCTAAAAAGCCAAGGTTTAGGTCGGCACAGTGCGGACGAAATCTATGCCTTTGGCAAAGCCGACATCGATGCATTTGCAACCCTGTTAGGCGATAAATCGTTTATGATGGGGGAAAACCCAACGTGCCTAGATGCGATCTCCTACCCACAACTGGCGAACTTGCTGCTTCAGGAATTTCCCAGCCCTATGACTTACGCTATCGAGGCACACCCGTCATTGCTATCCTATGTCGAACGTTGCCGCTCGCTTTGGTATTAAGGCCGACGCTCAGAACGTTGATCGGAAAATATTTCGCGTTGTCAAAAATGAGTGTGAGTGTGCAACATCATCGCACCTCCAATGTACTAGTGCACCAGCTTATTTGCGGACAAACACCGCCCAGATTAGCGTCCTGTGTTACGCGGAGTATGGTGCAGTGGTGATTAGAACAATTTTAAGGCAGGTAACCGCTGTACTGATGCTGGGATTGCTATGCAGCACCGCAGCTTCTTCGCAAGGGCAAGATCCTATTCCGATGACCCAGAACAGCCCAGCGCGCGCGACGGACACCCCAATACCGAATTCCAACATAGCCGAAGAACTTTACCAGCGCGGCCATGACGCCCTTAACAGCGGCGACAATGCACTGGCGATCAAGGCATTCACACTGTCATGCGACGCAGGCAATTTCAAAAGTTGCCACAATGTCGCACTTTTGCATGAAGCACGCCTTGCGGGCGACCCAAAGTTAGAGAATTCCAACTTCAAAATTGCGATATCCTATTTTAATCGATCATGCGCAGGCGGATTTCAGCGGGCGTGTGTCGCAGCCGCACATTATTATCGGTCCTCAAAATATGGGATGAAAAACGCAGCGCGCGCAACGGCGCTTCTGACGACAGCCTGCGATGCCGGCGAAATCGCTGGTTGTGAGGATCTTGCTGAAATCCTTTATCTTGGCGACGGCGTTGCTATGGATTTGGCGCACGCTGCCACTTTGTTCAAAAAAGGCTGTGATGCGGATGGCCGCGCGATGAGCTGTTTCAACTATGGATTGATGCGCAGCAAAGGACAGGGCGTTGCTATCGATAAGGATTTGGCCTTCGAATATTACAGCTTAGGCTGTCGAAAGGGGTCAAACGAAGCATGTATCAACCTTGCTGTGGACTATAACGAGCACGGGATTGTTCCGGATGACAAGAAAATTGCGCGCGGCCTGTTGCAGCAATCCTGCACCAAAGGCGCGATGACCGCCTGCGCAAATCTTGGCCAGCTGATCCGCGACGGCAAACCTACTGAAGCAGAAAACGTCGAAGCGGCAGAGCTGTTTCGTAAGGCCTGTGACAGCGGATTTGGTAAAGCCTGCCGCTCTCTGGGCAACATGGCGCAAGATGGCATCAAGGCTGCGGGGACAATGCGCCAAGCGATCAAATATTACATCAAGGGTTGCAACCTCAACTATGCCGATTCCTGCTATAATGTCGGCCTTGTCTACTGGTCAGGATACCGCGTCGTCAAACAACCGCGCACTAGCCTTTTTTGGCACGGCAAAGGGTGCAACCTCGGTTCAGCTTCAAGCTGTGTAGGCGCAGCTCTCGCGGCATTATCACTCAAAAAAGGTGATCCGCTTGGCGGAAAGGACATAGCGAGGCGATGGTTCGACCAAGCCAAAACGATCGACCCTGAAAATAGTCTGGTGAAATCAATGGGCGATTGGTTGGACAAACCCTAGGTCAGGCCCCGAGCCCCTCATCGATAGTTAAAACTTATACTGATCCGTTCGGATTTCGCGGCACCCTGCGGCACTTCATGGCGTAACCAGCTTTCCCAGAGGAAGATCGTGCCAACCTTTGGCGTTGCATAGTGAAAGGGCTGCGCATCCTCTGGCGCATCCTCGCTCCGCAAAGGTGCTGACATCATCAGCGGCAGGCGCGGATCTTCTAACTTGAGTATCCCTGCCCCTTTTGGCACGACGATATAGATAGTACCCGAAATTGCACTGTGCGTGTGGATATGGCCGCTATGCCCGCCATCGGGCTTCAGAATATTGACCCACAGGCTATCAAGTTTCGGCTTACGCCCGAGATCGAGAAACGCTTGTGCCGCATATGTTTTGACATGTTTATCCAGCGCGCGGCGCAGGTCATCAAATGCAGGGTCGCGGTAAACCAGATCATCCAGCGACGCATAGGACGTATAGCCCGGATAGCCATGTTCTTTTGACCAGTTCCGCCCCGCTTTATCGTCGCGCGCCAGCGACCGGCATGATGTTTCCAGCTCAGAAATCAGCGCGGCATCATCCAAAGCGGCTTCGTAAAAGCGGGTGACGAAAAGGGAGCGGATGGTCATGCCTGATGCACCGCTTTGGTCACATAATATCCGTCGAGCCCCTCTGGTCCGCCCTCGCTACCAAAGCCTGATTCCTTGATGCCGCCAAAGGGGGAATCGAGCGCACTGACGGCGAAACTGTTGATGCCGACCATTCCTGCCTCCAACGCATCGCCAAGCAAATTGGCACGCCTGCCATTTTCGGTAAAGGCGAACGCGGCGAGACCAAATGGCAGACCGTTGGCTTGCGCAATCACTTCATCAAGAGTTTCAAAGGGTCGCGTCACAGCGACCGGTCCAAAGGGTTCGTTTGACATGATGTCTGCTTCTAACGGAACATCGGCCAAAAAAGTCGGTTGGAAATAGAATCCGCCCGCACTGGGTTCACCGCCCGCAAGGACGCGCGCACCCTTTGCCCGTGCATCCTCAATCAAGGCCCCAACCGCCGAAGGACGGCGCGGGTTGGCGAGCGGCCCCATCATCGTCGCAGCCTCCATGCCATTGCCCATCTGCACTTTCTTCGTGCGCGCAGCAAAGCCATCAACAAAGCGGTCATAGATGTTCTGTTGCACATAAAAACGCGTGGGCGACACACAGACTTGCCCAGCATTGCGGAATTTTTGGGCGACAACCACGTCGAGAGTTTTTTCCAAATCGCAATCATCAAAAATGAGGACGGGGGCGTGACCGCCCAACTCCATCGTCATCCGCTTCACCCCGTCAGCGGCCAGCCGCATCAAATGCTTGCCGACCGGCACTGATCCGGTGAAGCTGATTTTGCGGATGATGGGCGATGCGATCAGATGACGGCTAACCATATCAGGCACGCCGAACACCAATTGCGCAACCCCAGCAGGCAGCCCCGCATCCTCCAGACAGCGCATCACCGCAGTCGTACACGCAGGCGTTTCTTCGGGTGGTTTTGCGATCACAGAGCACCCAGAGGCAAGTGCTGCGGCCAATTTTTTAGAGAGCAAATAGACCGGAAAATTCCACGGGCTGAACGTCACAACAGGGCCGACCGGTTGCTTCATGATCAGCGCGCGTTGTCCGGTTGGTCGCACCAGAACGCGTCCATAAACACGCTTTGCCTCTTCGGCGAAATAATCAAATTGAGCAGCGCTTGAAATCACCTCACCACGCGCTTCGGCGATGGGTTTGCCCTGTTCCATTGTCAAAAGTGTGGCAATCGTTTCTGCACGTTCCCGCATCAAAGCAGCTGTTTTTCGGAGAATGGCCGCACGTGCATCAACATCAGTTTTGCGCCAGAGATCAAACGCCGTTGCAGAGGCCGCCAGCGCTAAATCAAGGTCAGCTGCAGTGGCCAGCGGAACTGCGCCCAAGGCCGCCCCTGTTGCAGGATTGACAACATCATGCACATCGCGCCCTTGCGCACTGTGCCAAACACCGTCCACATAGAGGCCAAGGTCAGTTGTGTAGCTGTGAGTCATGATAACGTCCTGCGGTTTGATTGTTGCGCAGCCTTAGTGAAATATCATTGCGCGCGCGACCCCCAAAAGGAGAGAGATATGAGCAATTTCAATGAAGTCACTTCTGGTCTGCGTTTTCCCGAAGGCCCTGTTGCAATGCCGGACGGTACGATCATCCTGACCGAAATTGCTGCAGGGCGTATCACGCGGGTCCACCCCGATGGCCGCAAAGAAACCGTTGCGGAAACCGGCGGCGGCCCAAACGGCCTTGCCATTGGTCCTGACGGAATGCTCTATTGCTGTAATAATGGTGGCTTTCAATATGTTGAAAATGCAGGGTATCTGGCTCCACACGGCATCGCCAAAGATTATTCAGGCGGGCGGATTGAACGCATTGACCCGACAACCGGCGCGGTCGAGGTGCTTTATAAATCGGGTGATTTCGGATGCATCCTGCGCGGTCCCAATGACATCGTGTTTGACGCGCACGGCGGGTTTTGGTTCACCGACCACGGCAAGCAAGACTTTGCCACCCGCAGCCATGATATTGTTGGCATTTTCTATGCCAAGGCGGACGGTAGCCATTTGGAGGAGGTCATTTTTCCGTCGAACAACCCAAACGGTGTGGGCCTGTCCCCCGATGGCAAGCGACTCTATGCCGCCGAAACCTTTACTTGCCGTTTGATGGCATTCAACATCACTGCCCCCGGCAAGGTTGATGACACCGCCGGACCTGGCGGGCCCGGCATTCCAATTTACCGCCCGGCAGGTTATAAATTCTTTGACAGTTTGGGCATGGAAGCATGCGGCAATATCTGTGTCGCGACCATCGGTGAATGTGGAATTTCGGTGATCTCCCCCAGCGGAGACCTGGTCGATTTTGTTGCGACTGATGATATTTTCACCACCAACATATGTTTTGGCGGCGATGACATGATGGATGCGTGGATTACCCTGTCTGGCAGCGGGAGGCTGGTCAAAACCCGTTGGGCAAGGCCGGGGCTGAAACTCAATTTCTAATGTAACAATTGCTGTAAAAAAGGAAATAATTCATGTCGCGCCTGCATATGGAAACCCATCTTATAAAGCGCATTGGTTGGTTGCGTGCGACTGTCCTTGGCGCAAATGACGGCATTGTATCGACGGCGAGTCTCATCGTCGGCGTGGCAGCCGCACAATCCGACCCCAGCACCATATTCATGACGGGAACAGCTGGTTTGGTTGCTGGTGCGATGTCAATGGCGGCGGGAGAATATGTGTCGGTCAGTTCGCAAGCCGACACCGAAAGCTCAGATCGCCTTCGCGAACAATCTGAATTGTTGAACTTTCCCGAAGAGGAAAGGGTCGAGATGATCAAAATATATGAATCGCGCGGTCTTGATCGCGATTTAGCAGAGCAGGTGACAGAGCAGTTGATGCAAAAAGATGCCCTCGGGACGCATCTACGTGATGAATTGGGGATAAGTGAACATAGCAGTGCCCGTCCAGTCCAGGCTGCGCTGGCATCCGCCGCTAGCTTTGCCGTTGGTGCATCCTTGCCCTTGTTGATCGCATTGCTCGTGACAGGGCCTGCTCTCGTCCTCACTGTTTCAATTGCTTCATTGATCTTCCTCGCGATCCTTGGCGGGGTTGGGGCTTTTGCCGGCGGTGCCCCACCTCTTCGCGCCATCCTTCGCGTCACATTTTGGGGCGCATTTGCAATGGCCTTAACTGCCGGGATTGGCGCATTGTTTGGCGCGCAAGTCTAATCCCGAGATTTGGCATTTAAGTGAACAAACTTGCACTGCGCTCGCAAAACGATAGTCTCGGGTCATTCGGCAAAAACCGGATACCTATCAGGAGGGAAAGTCATGCAAAGTCCATTTGATTATATGAAAATGCCGTTGCAGCGTTATGCCGATTTTTCCGGCCGCTCGCGCCGGATGGAATATTGGATGTTTTTTGTTGGAATCATTGGTGCGTCGATTGTTGCCAGTATCGTTGACACTGTTCTGGGAATGAACACGATGATTTTCGGCATATATGGGCCGCTCAGCATTATCGTGACGCTGGGAACAATCATCCCGTCACTGGCCTGCGGCGTACGGCGATTGCATGATCAGAACCGATCAGGCTGGCTGATGTTGTTACCAATCGTGCCTTATGCGTTGGGTGGAGCACTCATGGCATCTGGCAACCTTGCAATGGGTGGCCCTATCTTGTTGGTTGGCGCGGTTTGCGCACTCGTTCTGCTTGTCTTCATGTTTCTAGAAGGCACCAGCGGCGATAATAAATACGGCCCTGATCCAAAAGCGGGCTGAACCGTTCAATTGACCTTGGCCTTTTCTCGCGCACCGGTTTATGGCGCGGGAAAAGGCCAAGGGACTCTCTCATATGAAAAAGATTTACGCCGATGCAGCCGCTGCTCTTGAAGGCGTATTGTTCAACGACATGCTGATTGCCAGTGGCGGATTTGGGCTTTGCGGTGTGCCAGACAAGCTCATAGATGCCATTGTAGCATCGGGCGTCACAGGCTTGACCGTTGCGTCCAACAATGCCGGGATTGACGGAGAAGGTCTCGGCAAATTGCTCCGCACGCGTCAGATCAAAAAAATGATTTCATCCTATGTCGGTGAAAATAAAGAATTTGAACGCCAATATCTTAGCGGTGAGCTTGAAGTTGAATTTTGCCCCCAAGGCACACTGGCCGAACGCATGCGCGCAGGGGGCGCTGGTATCCCGGGATTTTTCACCAAGACGGGCGTTGGCACGCAGGTGGCAGAGGGCAAAGAGGTCAAAAACTTTGACGGACAGGATTACATCCTAGAGCGCGGCATCGTGGCCGACTTGTCGATTGTGAAGGCATGGAAGGCAGATGCCACAGGCAACCTCATCTTCCGCAAAACCGCGCGCAATTTCAACGCCCCTGCCGCCACCTGCGGCAAAATCTGTGTGGCAGAGGTTGAAGAGATTGTGCCGGTGGGCAGTCTCGACCCAGATAGCATCCACATTCCGGGCGTATACGTCCAGCGCCTGATTTGCGGCGCGCCTTATGACAAAAAGATTGAATTCCTAACGGTAACCGAAAGGGAGGCGGCATAATGGCTTGGACCCGCGATCAAATGGCCGCACGTGCTCATTCCCAAAGTGCCACTGCCGCCAACGTTGGCCGGAAAGCAAGC
>JBEBKH010000031.1:0-21630 GCA_040079575.1 Chakrabartia sp.
CACCCGCACTCAGCATGAAAATTCCGGACAGGCCGTAGGTTCCAATGATGGTGGCCCCAGCACCCAGACCGCTGCTGATCACGCCCAACGGATTCCACGCAAAACCCGTGAACAATGTTGCGCGAAGATATTCGGTTACGACCCAGGCTGCGGCAAAAAAGAATATGAAGGCAGCGGGTTTTTCTCGCCCCCAACGCCACGCTGCCCCAGCCGCTATCGCGGGATAGATCGCAAGAAATAGGGACAGGATCACCACTGCGATCCAGCCCAACCATGCGGGCATCGCATCCTGATATTGGAACGCGCCCGCAATCCAATTGAGTCCAATGATAAAATGCCCAACCCCAAACCAATAACCGCGTGCTAGGCTAGACTTCAGGGACGGTGCCGCCGACACAAGGTGAATTAGTAATGCAAGGCAAAGCAAAGTCAGGAACCAAAGGTTCAGCGGCGCAAAACCAGTGGCCGAGACAAAGCCAGCGGCAAGCGCCACAGATTTGGGAAAGCGCAACACCGCTGTTGGTTACTGACTAACGCGCCAGATGCGGTTGCCGCTGTCGTCAGCGACCAGCAATGCCCCTGCGCTATCAATGATCACACCGGCAGGGCGGCCTTGTGCTTCGCCCTTGGCATTCAGGAATCCGGTGAGGACATCGACAGGCTTTCCATCGGCAAAACCACGCTCATTAAAGGGGATGTAGAGCACTTTATAACCTGACGGGGGGGATCGGTTCCATGATCCGTGCTGACCAATAAACGCACCGCGGGAAAAGCGATCCCCTAATTTGGCGTTGGTCGCAAAGCTGAGGCCGAGTGAGGCAGTATGGGATCCAAGGGCATAATCAGGGCGGCGGCTATATTGTTGTTTGGCATAGTTGGTTGGTTTGACGCGGTGATCCACATAGCCGCCCCAAAAGAACCAAGGCCAGCCGTGGAATGATCCGATATTGACCGATGTCAGATAATCTGGTGGCCCGTCACTGCCTAGCATGTCGCGTTCGTTGACCGTCACCCACAGCAATCCAGATTTGGGTTCGAATGCAAGGCCGTTGGGATTGCGCAGGCCAGTGGCAAAGGGACGAAAGCTTTTTGTTTTTGGGAAGACTTGCAAAATTGCTGCGCGGTCTTTTTCGCTTTCCATACCATTTTCGGCAATGTTGCTGTTTGATCCCACGGTCACAAACAGCGAATTGCCATCGGGCGCGGCAATGATGTTGCGCGCCCAGTGGTTGTTGGGTGTACCAGCAGGAAGGGCGATAATCTTTTCACCCTTGGCTGTGATTTTGGTGTCGCCGACAGTGAAAGGGAACGCCAACACAGCATCGGTGTTTGCGACATAAAGCGTCTTGCCAACCAGCTGCATGCCAAAGGGCGAGTGCAGTCCGTTGTCAGCATTGAGCAAAACTGACCGGAAATCCGCTTTACCATCTTTGTCCGTATCGCGCAGCAAAGTGATGCGGTCAGCAGATTTGGACGATCCGTTTGCTTCGGTGACAAGTTTGCGGGCGATCCAATCCCCTGCGCCTGAAACAGGACGGTCAGGCTGGGTGCTTTCGGCAACCAAAACATCGCCATTGGGCAGCAAATGCATCCAGCGCGGATGATCCAGCCCATCGGCATAGGTGTTGGTTGAAAGACCTGCGGCGGCCAATGGCTTGGCATCAGCCGCCCAGCCGATAATTTTGGCAATCTCTATGGTCGGAAAGGCTTCGGGCCGCATTTGTCCAAGGGCCGGAACCTTGCCGTACATTTTGGCGATGTCGACCCGCGCTTTATCATCCGTGGATAAATACCAATAACCACCTGCTGCCGTGATAAGCAGCAGAGCCGAAATAATTTTGGCATGCGTGCGCCACATCATGTCCCACCACCTTCTTCATCGTTCATGAAGATGGATATAGAGCCAATCGCACTACCTACAAGCTTTGCCGAGAACCGCGCCGAATATGCTGGGTTTGCAGGGGGCGGATTTTGTACCATCATCAGTATTTCCAGCCATCGGCCCCCCGATCATCCACATGGTATGTGAACGATAACGGACCCGAGCGGTCCATTCCGGGTTCCACGGCGTTGCCGGATTGGCTGGGCGCGGAGGATAAGCAAAATTCGCCTCTGGCCCGTATGCATAAAGGTTACCCATTATAAAGTCGGGCGCTGCTGCTTTGACTTCAGCAGGGACTGTGCAGCTGGTCTGGCTTGGCGGCATGATGATTTTTTCGGTGATAAGTCGCCGCACGGTTTCGGGTGGCAGCCAATCCCACAGACCCCCGCCAAATTCCCGTGCGGACGCCGAAGACCACCACACCATGTCACGCGGCGCGTTGCCGCCGTCCATTTTTGCGCCCATCAGCCATGCATGATAACCGGTTGCCCCTGTGACACTATTCCATGTCAAACCGATTGCTCCTCCGGGCATGTCGTTGGCGCGACCCGTCAGTCCGGGCATATAATCTTGCGATAAAGCGAATTTTATTTCCGGAGCATAATTGGCGGCAATGCGGTGTTCGCCAAGCAATGATGAATTCGGGGCCGGGGGCTTGGCCGATTTCTTATTGGGCCATTCACCGTATGTGCGGCTGTTGGATTGCGTGGGACCGCGGTCCGTCGGTATGCGCGCTGAATAAAGATTGGGCGGCATTTGGCCTGCCGCTATTTTTGCGAAATCGATGATGACCGGCTGACCCTTGGGGGCCTTAGCACCGCATCCCCAGAACAATAGCAAACGTCCTTTGGGACGCTGGAATTCGGGGGTGCCTTCGCCCTCGACGCGCTCTGGCGTTAACAGAGGAACAGATTTGCCAAGCTTTGCTGCGGGAAGAAGAAAATGATCTGCCTGTGCCACTCCCTTCGTCGGTGAGAGTGTTGACCCTAAGCGCAAGCGCAATTCGCGGGCTTCTTTGCCGCCGCCACCGCCGAACATCATCGACATCGCGCCGCCCATACCGCCGCCCATCGCGGCCAAGCCCGTGACCGTGCCAACATCCATCGCATAGCGCGCTTTTGGAGGGGAGGATGCCTGTTGTCGCTGGGCCACTGCCAATCCGGTAAAAGCAATTAAACTGGCAGAACCGGCGATGAGGGCTATTTTATGAGGACGCATCTAATGACCTTTTCAAAAAGTGTTAAGGTGCGCCCGACTCATTTTTTTGAGAGCCTATCATTTTTACGACAGAGGTAAATGTTATTCGATCTGCGCATCGTTCAGGGTTGGCGAATGCAGTCGCACCCGTGTCACGCGTCGCGCGTCTGCCTGGGTTATTTCAATCCGCCATCCACTGTCATGGGTTAGAATTTCCCCGATTTGTGGGACATGCCCAGCAAGGACGAATGCCAGCCCGCCCAATGTGTCAACATCTTCATCAATCACGCCCAAACGTTCATCGACATCGCGTGCAACGTCTTCAATCGGGGTGCGTGCATCGGCATCCCATGTGCCATCGTTAAGCGAGATCAGCATCGCAACGGGGGCATCATCATGTTCGTCTTCAATGTCGCCGACGATTTCCTCAACCAAATCTTCAATGGTGATCAGGCCTTCGGTTCCTGAATATTCGTCGATCACAATCGCAAGATGCATCCGGTTGCCGCGCATGTCTGCAAGTAAGTCTAGGACACCCATTGACGGCGGGACATAGAGCGGTTCACGAATCAAGCCAGCAAGGGTGAGTGGCGCTTTCTTGCCTGTTGCCAATATCTCAAACACATCCTTAATGTGGACCATGCCGATAACCGTATCGAGACTTTCTCGGTAAACCGGCAGGCGACTGTGCTCCGCTTCGGCAAAGGCCGCAACTAAGGCTTTGAAACTGATGGTTTCCTCAACCGCAATAATGTCACTGCGCGGGACCGCGACATCCCCGACAGTGCGTTCACCGAAATGGAGCAAGTTCCGCAACATTTGCCGTTCGACAAGCGAAAGATCATTCTTGTTTGGCTTGCTGCCTACATCTTCTGCGTCATCGATTGCATCTTCAATCTGGTCGCGTAGCGAGTTTTCGCGGTCACCAAAAAGCAGAGTCTTGAGGCCAGAAAGCCATTTGCCGCTGTTGCTACTGTCATCTGACATAGGGGTTCGGGTTAATCCTCAACCGGCTGATAGGGGTCATGCAAACCAAGCGAAGCCATGATCTGCTGTTCCAAAAATTCCATCGCTTCGGCCTGGGCGTCATCGATATGGTCATATCCTAGCAAATGTAGGGTGCCATGCACAATCAAATGCGTGGCATGGGCTGCGGTCGAAACGCCGCGCTCTACGGCTTCACGATCACAAACGCCTTGGGCGAGAACAATATCCCCCAAGAGCACTTCTTCATCATCGCTATTGGCAAGGTTCGCGATGAGGTCGGGCTGTACCATCGGGAAAGACAGAACGTTGGTTGGTTTATCTTTGTGCCGATAATCGCGATTGAGCGCGTGAACGTCTTCATCACTGGTGAATTTTACTGAGACTTCAATGCGCGCATCAAGCGCATCAAGCGCACCAAACGGGGATGCCGCAATGGCAGCGGCAACCGCGCGGATGGAAAGCGCTTCCCAGTCCACGACCGGGTCCCAGCCTTCGTTGATGATCGCAGTTTCTATCATCGCGGGTCGCTGTCTTTGCCTTCATAAGCTTCAACAATGCGGCCAACGATAGGGTGCCTGACAACGTCGGCGATGCCGAAGCGGATCGTGGCGATGCTTTGCACACCCTCAAGACGCGACACGGCGTCGGCAAGGCCAGATTTACTAGGATCGGGCAGATCGACTTGTTTGGGATCGCCGCACACCACCATCCGGCTGTTCTGACCAAAACGGGTCAGGAACATTTTCATTTGGCTTGGCGTCGTGTTTTGCGCTTCATCAAGGATCACAAAAGCGTCGGCAAGTGTGCGGCCCCGCATGAAGGCGATGGGTGCGATTTCGATTTCACCACTGGCGATCCGCCGCTCCACCTGCTCTGCGGGCAGGCAATCATAGAGCGCATCGTAAAGCGGTCGAAGGTAAGGATCGACTTTTTCCTTCATATCGCCGGGGAGGAAGCCCAAGCGCTCTCCCGCCTCTACCGCCGGACGCGACAAGATCAGGCGGTCAACACTGCCTGTGATCAGCTGCGCAACGGCTTGGGCGACCGCAAGATAGGTTTTACCGGTGCCTGCCGGTCCAAGGGCAAAGATAATATCATTGCTGATCAGCGCCTCCATATACCGTATTTGCATCGCTGAACGCGGGGCAATGGTCTTTTTGCGTGTGCGGATCATGATCGGCGGTGGGCTGTCATGTTCTGCGCGGATGATACCGTCGAGCGTGGGTTCAAACGCCATGCCAATAAGCGCGGAGACCGCGCCAGTATCAATGTCCTGACCCTGGGCAAGGCGGTTGTAGAGACCCGTCAACACGTCACGCGCGCGGGCGATGGCTTCTGCTTCGCCCTCTATCTGTATCTTGTTGCCGCGCGCGGCGATGAAAACGCCAAAGCGATTTTCAACAAGGACCAGATTTTGATCAAATTCACCAAAGAGACGCCCAAGCAGCTGTGTTTTGTCAAACACCACCTCTAGGCGGGCGCGGTCGCCGGAAACGGCGGGGACAGGTTTACGCGACATGGAGCTCCTTTTGGATGGTGGTGCCAGCAAGGCTGTTTGGCCCAGCAGACACAAGGTCAACGTCAATCAAATCGCCTATAACCGCGCCTTGAGCAAAAGTATGGACCGATTGCAGCCACGGCGTTTTGCCAATCAACTGCCCGTCGAGCTTGCCTTTGCGTTCGAGCAGGATGGATGTGCGTTTGCCCACACTGGCGACATTGAACGCGGATTGTTGCATATTGATGAGAGCCTGAAGCCTTTGCAGCCGTTCATCCATCACTGCTGGCGCAATTTGACCCTCCATCGTTGCGGCGGGCGTGCCGGGGCGCGGCGAATATTTGAAACTATAAGCGGCAGCGTGGTTGACCTGTTCAATCAGTGCCAAGGTTTCTTCAAATTCCGCATCACTTTCCCCCGGAAAGCCAACAATGAAATCGCCCGACACGGCGATGTCTGGCCGTACCTTGCGGACCCTGTCGATAATCGCAAGATAGGAGGCCGCATCATGACTGCGGTTCATTGCTTTCAAAATGCGATTGCTGCCTGATTGTACGGGCAGGTGGAGGAACGGCATCAGGCTTTCAACGTCACCGTGCGCGTCAATCAAGCCCTGTGTCATATCCGTGGGATGGCTGGTCATATAACGGATGCGGGCAAGACCGGGCAGGCGGTCAAGCGCGCGGATCAATCCGTCGAGCCCGCGTGTGTCATCGGCCCACGCGTTCACATTTTGGCCCAGCAATGTGATTTCTTTCGCGCCGCCATCAATCAACGCGCGGGCTTCATCCATAATCGCGTCAAACGAACGAGAAATCTCCGCGCCGCGCGTATAGGGCACGACACAGTAAGTGCAGAATTTGTCGCAGCCTTCTTGCACGGTCAAGAAGGCGGTCGGCCCCGTCTTACGCCGCGGCGGCAGATCACTGAATTTGGTGAGGCCCGGCAGATCAAGGTCAATCGCACGCTTGCCCGTTGCGGCGGTTGCAATCATGGCTGGAAGATGGTGATAGGCCTGCGGCCCCACCACAATATCAACCTCATGCGCGCGCCTTGGAATTTCAGCGCCTTCGGCCTGTGCAACACAGCCAGCCACGGCAATCATGGGGCGGGTGCCGTCTTCGCGGCGTAAGCGTCCAATATCGGAATAGACTTTGTCGACCGCTTTTTCGCGAATGTGGCAGGTGTTGAGGATGACGAGGTCTGCGTCAGCTTCGCTGGTCGCGGCCATACCTTGTGCGCCGAGCATTTCGCCCATGCGTTCGCCGTCATAGACGTTCATTTGGCAGCCGAAGGATTTAACGTGAAAAGATTTGGGCGGTGTCTGTGTCATGTCGCCTGACTATAGGCGGGGAACAGTCGTGCTGCAATTGCATCCCGACTGTGCGCGGCAATCGCCTTGCGGTCATCAAAATCTGCGTGATCGAGTGGAGTGAGAAAGTGAAGGATCACAGGAAAGCGTTCAGCGCGGCTCATCACGCGCAGGGCATTTTTACCAACGGGTTCATCATCAACCCAAGCAATGGCGGCAGCAATTGTTCCGTAATCAATCGCGACCGGCTGAATTGTGATCCCTTCTGGCGGCGGCGTGACCGAGGCAATCAGGGATGACCGAAATGGCAACAATTCATTGCCGTTTGCGGTTGTGCCTTCTGGGAAAAGTGTGATGGCTTGATGCGTTTCCAGCGCGGCCTGTATTGCAATTTTTTGCGCACCGGCATCAAGGCGCTTTTCACGCTGCACATAGACTGAGTTGTTAAGCGATGCGAGCCAGCCGATGATGGGCCAAGGCGCCATATCAGACTTGGCAACAAAGGCGCAGCCCGTGCGCCCCGACAGCACAAGCACGTCAAGCCAACTGACATGATTGGCGATGTAGAGGACATCACGCAGAACACGCGGGCCTGTGATTTGAATGTCAACGCCAACGATCCATGCTGAAAAGCGCAGGAACAAGCGACTGAACGGAGAGAAATAAGTGAACCGCCGCACCAACAGGTGGGCCGGTAAAAGAATGAGCAACGCCAGCGCAATCATCGTGACCCGCACATAGGCCCGAGGATGAACGCGCTCAGACTTTGCGATCGAGAGCGACGCCATAAAGTTCCATACGGTGATCGACGAGGCGGAAGCCAAGTTTTTCAGCTATTTGTTTTTGTAGCGCTTCCAATTCAGGGTCGACAAATTCAATCACATTGCCAGTTTCAACGTCGATGAGATGATCGTGATGTGCCTCTGGCGCGGCTTCATAACGCGACCGTCCATCGCCGAAGTCATGACGTTCAAGAATGCCCGCTTCTTCAAACAAACGCACGGTACGATATACGGTTGCAATTGAGATTCGCGGATCAACCGCAGACGCGCGGGTGTGCAATGCTTCAACATCTGGATGGTCAACGGAATCAGAAAGAACGCGCGCGATAACGCGGCGCTGTTCGGTGATGCGCAAGCCCTTTTCGGCGCAAAGCGCCTCGACATCAATTTGACGCGTCATTGAGGGGCAAAGGGGCTAAGGCGTTTTATCATATCACGCATCCTAGCCCCTTTTATTCTGGTCTGAAAGACAGATTTATTTCCGCTTGCCGCGCTTGCGACCAAGGCCGATTTTAACCGCGAGTACACGGCGCTGCTCTGCGTAATTTGGAGCAACCATGGGATAGTCAGCAGCGAGTCCCCATTTGGCACGGTAATCATCCGGCGTCATCCCATAATGGGTCATTAAATGGCGCTTGAGCATTTTTAGTTTCTTACCGTCTTCAAGGCAAACAACATAATCAGGTTTGATAGAAGAGCGAATGGATACCGCAGGCTCAAGCTTTACTGCTGCTGTAACAGGTGCGCCGCCAAGGCCCGCCAGTGCTCCGTGAACATTGTTGATCAGAGTTGGAAGGTCAGATACCGCTACGGAATTGTTGCTTACGTGCGCTGCAACAATATCTGCTGTTAAGGTGATGAGGGTTTCATGCATTTCAGATGCGTCAATCATTTCATTGTCTTTCAATCTTGAGAATATAAAGGGGTTGGTCTTTTTAACTCTGTTCCCTGAGTTTAAGTGTACTAGTTAACTTTATGAATTGCACTACGTAATTTTTTCATACGAATAAATTTAGTGCATAAGTAATAGCATCCCGACAATCGCCATCACGCCCCTTGTAATAGCGCGGCCTGCGACCGATCACAGCAAACCCAGCTTTGTGATAAAGGTTTATTGCGCTATTATCCTCCCTCACTTCCAAAAAGATGCGCTGTGCGCCGCACCCATGCGACCATTTGGCGGCTTGGTCGAGTAAAGCTGAACCAATACCCATCTTTTGAAACTGTGGTTTTACAGCCAGCAGCAGTAATTCTGTTTCATCAACTACAAAGCGTGACATAGAAAACCCAGCAATATCTTCACCGCAATAAGCCAAATGTAATGCTGTGTTTGGTAAGCTGAGCATGCCAACACATTGGGTTTCATTCCAAGCTTCCCCGAAATGAGAATCAAAACCTGCCACCATCACAGGCATAACAACCGATAAATCTTCAACACCACCGCGTTTCAGGTGCAAAACTGCGGTCATGACGGGCGTTTCGCATCAGCGTCACGGCCATATATTGGCTTAACTGGCAAATCGGCAAAGCCAGCGGGCAATGCAGCTGCAAAGCGCGCATCGGGTCCAGACACGACGGCGCTGCCCCATCCGCGCAGCGCAACCAATGCGTGTGCCGCTGATCCTAAAATAACATCTGTCTGACACAGAGATGCAGCGTCTTCGGGGAGCAAAGATGTCAAGGGACTGACAGGACCAAAGGGGGGTGAAGCATAGGACTGAACAAAAACCTGCCCGTGGCCAGCCTCTGTCGCGACCGTAATGTCATCATGATTGATCAGCGCAGCAACGTTTTGCGCAAAATATTGTCCCGCGAGCAGCGCGTGGGTCGCATAACCATGTGCCGGAATATCCCAAGCTAAAGCCAGACCTTTTGCCGCGGCAACGCCCACACGTATGCCCGTGAAGCTTCCTGGGCCACATCCAACAAGGATGGAGTTCGCCCGACCGCCATTGGGTAGAGATGCGATCATGGGTATCAGGCGTTCTGCATGGCCGCGCCCGACCAGTTCATGAAAAGACGCAATCACCGCGTGATTTTCGATCAATGCCACAGAACAGGCCGCTGTTGCTGTTTCAATAACCAGGATCATTTTTGGGATGACTTTAAGATTAGGCGACAGTGTTGAAACGATCAAATCCGGGGCGCGGTGACCGTTCGAATATGCTTTTAGGATCGCCGTAACCCAGCGTGGAAATGAAGTTTGACTTTATCGCGGTGCCACCAAAGAAAGCGCCATCGACAGCATCATTGCTAAAGCCTGACATCGGCCCTGTATCAAGCCCAAGAGCACGCGCAGCCATGATGAAGTAAGCACCCTGAAGGCTGGAATTGCGGAATGCGGTTGCCGCGGCCAATTCTGGTGCGTCCTTGAACCAGCTGCGCGCGTCGGCATGAGGAAAGAGATCAGGCAGCTGTTCATAAAATGCGCTGTCCGACCCGATGATGACGGTGACTGGCGCGCTGCGGATTTTTTCACCGTTGGCCGGTAAGGCAAGTGTTGCCAGTTTTTCGCGTGCTTCAGGACTGACACACCAAATCAACCGTGCGGGCAGACAATTGGCTGATGTCGGGCCCATTTTCATCAATTCCCAGATCGCATCGCGCTGTTCAGCCGTCACGGGCGTGTCCAGATAGGCGTTATAAGAACGCGCGTTGCGGAACAATTGATCAAGCGCGGCGGGGGCAAGGGGTTCGGACATTGAGAGAGCCTTTCAAGCTTAGACAGCAAGGACTTCGGTTACTTCGGGGACATAATGTTTGAGCAGCGACTCAATACCGTTTTTAAGGGTGGCGGTGGAAGACGGGCATCCTGCACAGGCGCCCTGCATTTTCAAATAGACTGTGCCCTTGTCAAAACCGCGATAGATGATGTCACCGCCGTCTTTGGCAACAGCCGGACGGACGCGCGTTTCGATCAGTTCTTTGATCTGGACAATGATGTCGACGTCAGCAGGGTCATCAGAAAATTCAGTCTCTGCAGGCACGGAAAAACCAGCAGTTGCCGGTTTGAACAAAGGCATCTGCGCAGAGAAATGATCAAGGAGGATACCCAAAACGTCCGGCTTCAGTTGCGACCAGCTCGTTCCTGGGCCTGCGGTGACAGAAATGAAATCGCGTCCGAAAAACACGCCTTCAACATCGCCGAGGGTAAACAGCGCCTCTGCAAGGGGGGATGCCTCTGCTTCTTCTGGAGATGCAAAATCACGTGTTCCAGATTCCATGACGGGACGACCGGGCATGAATTTTAAGGTGGCAGGGTTGGGCGTTGTTTCGGTTTCTATCAGCATATGGACTATGTGGGGGTTCGCGCGGACTTGATCAAGCACGCATTGCTTGCCGACCCTAAGGTGACGCTTTACCACATATGAAAAATGGAGGGATGCACGTGTTCAAAGATAAAATCATCTGGATCACAGGGGCTTCATCGGGGATTGGTGAGGCATTGGCAAAGCAGATGGCAAAGGCGGGGGCACGTCTGATCCTGTCGGGGCGCAATGTTGCGGCGTTGGAACGCGTCGCGGCGGCCTGTGGCGGCGCGAACCAGCATTTGATCTTGCCCTTTGAAACAACGGACACGGCGGCATTGTCCGATGTTGTTGACCGTGCTTGGGCACATTTTGGGCATGTTGATACCTTGATCAACAACGCTGGCATTTCACAGCGCTCACTTGCGGTTGATACCGCGCCGCTGGTCTATCAACAGATTATCGACGTTGATTTGATGGCACCGATTGCGCTGACTCAGTTGGTTTTGCCGCGCATGGTGGCCCGCAATTCTGGGCGGCTGGTATTTATCTCGAGTGTCGCAGGCAAAGTTGGTGTGCCGATGCGCACGGCCTATTGTGCGGCAAAACACGGCCTGATTGGCTATGCTGATGCATTGCGCAGTGAAGTTGCCGGGCACGGGATTGACGTGCATGTCATCACACCCGGTTCAGTGCAAACAGGCGTGTCGCGCAATGCTTTGGGTGCTGACGGAACGCGGCGCGGGGTGAGTGACGCCGCAATTGACAATGGTATTCCCGCCGACAAAGCGGCTGCAACTATGATCCGTGCGATGGCGCGCGGAGAACGCGAGATCATTGTTGCACGTGGGTTGGAGCGGACGATGCCACGTCTTCGGAGGCTTTCTCCCAATAAATTGTTCGATATGATGGCGGGGCTCATGGCCGCTGGTTATGCCCAAAAGATGAAGAGTTAGGGGCTCTGCTTACCCCACTGACCCATAATCGATCGTTTTTTGCAGCGGGTGGCGCGGTGTGAACTGTGTGTAAAATTCCGCAATCTCTGCCATATCCTGCGCGTAATTGCCCGTTGGCCAAAATGTCATGCCCAGCCCCGCGACTTTTTTTTGATAATCCATAAACCCGCACACCAACGGGACACCGGCGCCGACCGCGATATTATAAAAGCCCGTTTTCCATTTTGTCACTTTGCCGCGCGTGCCTTCAGGGGCGATGGTCAGCATGAATTCGTCGCGTTTGGTGAATTCAGTAATCGAGGCCTCAACCGTGTTTGCCGATTTTGAACGGTCCACAGCGACACCGCCCATATCGCGCATCATTCCGCCAAAGGGCCAGCGGAACAATGATTTTTTCCCCATGAATGAAAGATTCGCGCCAAGCCCGTGCGCCGCGCCAATGAAATAGACAAAATCCCAATTACTGGTGTGGGGTGCTGCGATCACAACGAACTTGCGGGGTTCCGGTACCACACCGCTTGCCTCCCACCCTTGCCGATTAAACCACCAAATGATGGCGCGTCTTACGCACCGCGCGATCAGCGACATTGATTGTGTTTTGGCCACGTGCTTCCTCTCTCTTGATCGCTTTATGCCAAGCATGCCTTGCTTTCGCCACCATTATCGCCTATCTGATGTTGCAGCGCAGCAAAGCCACCGAGGTTTTGCCAGATTTTTGGCCAGCGTGATTGTCCGTTTTAATGCGGTGCAGGTCGAAATCGCTTTTGCGCGTTTAGCCAAAGGCTTCCCTTTTCACGCGGGTTGTCATTTAGACCCCGCTTGCGACCATGTGCCGATTTGGCGCGTGGCCTCTCGCATATTTGAAAGTTATCCATGACCTATTTTTCTGACCTCGGCTTGTCAAAGCCGATCCTCGCTGCGCTTGAAGCCAAGGGCTATACAGAGCCTACGCCCATTCAAATGCAGGCGATCCCGCCGCTTTTGGAAGGCCGGGATCTTTGCGGCATTGCCCAAACCGGTACAGGCAAGACCGCGGCGTTTGCGCTGCCTGCAATCCAATATCTGTCCGAAAACAAGAAACCACGCGCGCCTTTGACGTGCCGGATGCTTGTTCTCGCCCCGACTCGCGAACTCGCAGCGCAAATCGCGGCATCGTTCCGCGATTACGGCAAACAATCACAGCTGTCGGTTGAAACCGTGTTTGGCGGCGTTCCCATCGGCAAGCAAATCCGTGCCATGTCGCAGGGTGTTGATGTCCTTGTTGCAACGCCGGGCCGGTTGCTCGATTTGATCGACCAACGCGCGCTTTCGCTGCGCAACGTTGAAATTTTTGTGCTTGATGAAGCTGACCAGATGCTTGATCTTGGCTTTATCCATGCGCTTAAGCGGATTGATACGTTGCTGCCAAAACAGCGCCAGTCTTTGTTTTTTTCGGCAACCATGCCCAAATCGATTGCCGACCTTGGCAATCGCTTCTTGAACAATCCAATTCGCGTTTCAGTGGCCCCGCAATCCACAACAGCAGAACGCGTTGAACAATATGTGACCTATATCAGCCAGGCTGAAAAACAGGCGCTGTTGACCATTTCGTTGCAGACAATTGAAAATATTGACCGCGCACTCGTCTTTACCCGTACCAAACACGGTGCGGATAAGGTTGTGAAACATCTCCAGGCAGCAAATATTGGTTGCGCTGCGATCCACGGCAATAAATCACAGCCACAGCGGACTCAGGCGCTCCAAGCGTTTCGTTCGGGTGAGATCAAAATTTTGATCGCAACGGATATTGCTGCGCGTGGCATCGACGTTTCCGGCGTCAGCCATGTGTTCAATTACGAACTGCCCAATGTGCCTGAACAATATGTCCACCGTATCGGCCGGACTGCGCGTGCAGGCGCTGACGGCATTGCGATCAGCTTTGTTGACGGCGAAGAACGCGGTTGGTTGCGTCAGATCGAACGTCTAACCCGCGTCCAGCTGGAACCAATGGCTTTGCCGGATGATTTTGATAATCTGAAAGCAAAACTGCCAAAGCCGGTTGCGACAAAATCAACGCACAATCCAAATCGTGATCGCGGTCCCGGTGGTCGTCGCCCGCCTGTGGGTGAAACCCGTGAAGGTGATCGTCCCCGTCGTCGCTTTGGTCCAAAACCAAACGGTGTAGGCGCGCACAAAGGGGCCGTTCGTCGCACAGCGGGACGGTAATTCAATCCGCAAGACGGCGTTGATCGAATAAGCATAGCCAGAGGCTGCAAGGCGCGATACGCTTTGCAGCCTATGCTATTTGTACCTTCGCGCCCTTTGCGCTTCACCCTTGTTTCTTTCCTCAGCCTCGGCCTGATTGCGGCGACACCCGTTGCCGAACGCAAAAGTGTTGCGCCAGCTGCGCAAAGCGCTGCTGTTCCTTGGCTTTACAAGGGAAGCGATATTCCTGTTGATAAGGCATGGACCTTTGGCGTTTTACCCAACGGTGTCCGTTATGCAGTGCGGCGCAACGGCGTTCCACCGGGCCAAGTGTCGGTGCGTGTCGCGATTGATGCGGGATCGATGATGGAGCGCGACGGTGAGTTGGGTTTTGCGCATTTCCTTGAACATCTTAGCTTCCGTGGGTCACGCCATGTGACCGACGGAGAGGCCAAGCGGGTTTGGCAGCGGCTCGGCGCAAGTTTTGGCAGTGATACCAATGCTGAAACCAGCGGCACCCAAACGATTTATAAACTTGATCTGCCCAATGCGACAGAGGCGGGCCTGAATGAAAGCATCAAAATTCTGTCGGGGATGATGGCAGGCCCGACGATTACCCCGGCAGAGGTTGACGCCGAACGGCGCACTGTTCTGGCGGAATCGCGTGAACAAGGTGGCCCACAGACGCGCCTTGGAGATGCGACACGGTCCTTATTCTTTGCTGGGCAGCTGTTGGCCGTGCGGCCACCCATTGGCACCGACGCATCGCTGACTTCCGCCACTTCAGCTTCCGTCCGAGCATTTCATGACCGGTGGTACCGCCCAGAAAAGGCGATCATTGTCATTGCCGGGGACGGTGATCCTGCTGCATATGAACAGCTGATCAAGACACATTTTTCGGACTGGAAGGGTACCGGGCCTGCCGCACCGGATCCTGATTTTGGTACGCCAAAACCACTGGCCGAAAACAGCGTTTTCTTATCAGAAGCTGGTTTGCCAACGATGATCAGCATGGCCTATGTCCGGCCGTGGACAATCCATAATGACACGATTGTTTATAATCAGGGAAAGCTGATTGATTTGGTTGCGACGCGTCTGATCAATCGCCGCCTTGAACAGCGCGCGCGTGCGGGCGGCAGTTTTTTGCAGGCGCAGGTTGAACAGAATGATGTTGCGCGTACCGTTGACGGCACATTTGCCACTATCATACCAATCGGCAATGACTGGAAAGCAGCGCTGTTTGATGTGCGCGCGGTCTTTGCCGATGCCATTGCCAACCCGCCGGACCCAGCAGAGATTGACCGCGAATCTGGTGAATTTATTGCCGCATTGGATGTTGCGGTGGAAACAGCACGTGCCGAAGCAGGTGGAAAGCAAGCGGATGATATTATTGAAGCCGTGAACATCCGCGAGACCGTCGCCACAGCAGAGGTTGCGCGTGATGTTTTTGGATCCATGCGCACAAAAATCAGTCCTGACGATATTCTGAGCGCAACCAAGCGCCTCTTTTCAGGTGTCGGTCCGCGCGTGATCGTATCAAGCCAAGTGGCGGTCGTTGATGGTCAGAAGCAACTGGCGGCAGCCTTGGCGGTCCCAGTGACAGCTATGGTTTCGGCGCGGGACCGCAGTCCAGTTAGCTTTGATCTCCTGCCAAAAGTGGGTGCGCCGGCTACTGTTATAAAACGCGGTTCGCTTGGCAGTTTGGGCATTGAAACTGTTGAATTGTCAAACGGAACAAAACTTATCCTGAGCCAGAGTAATGCAGAGGCAGGGCGTGTTTATGTCGCGGCACGTTTTGGTGCCGGACGCCATGCGTTTCCAAAGGACCGGACCACGCCCGCATGGGCCGCTCCTGCTGCGCTTATCTCAAGTGGTATTGGTGATTTGAGTCAGGATGTGATCGACAGGATGACCAGTGGTCGCCAAATCAATATGGCCTTTGATATTGGGGATGATGCCTTTTTTCTGCGCGCCTCGACCAGAGACTCTGATTTGAAGGATCAGCTGCGCATCATGGCGGCAAAATTGGCAACGCCGGGTTGGGACCCTGCACCCGTGCTGCGCGCGCGCGCCGCTATGATGATCGGGTTGGAAACCATTGACGCTTCACCGCAAGGGGTGATGGGACGCGACCTTGGGCTTTTGCTCCACGGCGGTGATAAAAGATGGGGTAGCCCGCGCCGCGCGGATGTGGAAGCACTCACGCCAAAGGCGTTTCGGGCGTTCTGGGAACCACTTTTGGCAAAGGGCCCCATTGAACTGTCGATCTTTGGTGATTTTGATGTAGCCAGCGCAATCTCCGCTGCAGAAGCAAGCTTTGGTGCACTACCCAAGCGGAGTGTGGCCACACCCCCGGGTGATGGCGCAAAGGTGAAGCCGATCAAGGCGACCTCAAAACCGCTTATTGCGACCCATAAAGGCGCAAAGGATCAGGCAGCAGCTGTGCTCGTATGGCCAACAGGAGCTGGGTTAGACAATGTCTATGAAAGCCGTCAGCTGGACATGCTAGCGGCGATATTCAACGACCGGATGTTTGAACAATTTCGCGAAGGTGAAGGCGCTAGTTACAGCCCAGATGTGTCAAGCAATTGGCCCATTGGCCTGAAAAACGGAGGCTTCTTGATCGTGACATCACAAGTGAAACCCGCTGGTGTCGCGCAGTTTTACATACGCGCAAACGCGATTGCGGCTGATCTTGCGAACAAGCCTGTGAGCGCAGACGAGCTGGCACGGGCGTTTGGCCCGATGACCCAACAGCTGGCCCGAACATCAAGCGGTAATGGTTTTTGGATGGGGCAACTTTCAGGTGTGACAAGCGATCCGCGCAAGGTTGCCGTCCTCAAATCATGGCGGTCCGATTTGGAACGGATTACACCTGCGTCGCTTCAGGCCATTGCCCAAAAATATTTGAACCCTGCAAAATCGCTCTCTTATGCGGTGGTGCCTACGGAGTAAGCGGGGGCAGTTTATTGCCCCGGAAACCGCTCAAACACCGGAAGTTCATGCGCGGTCGCCATCCAATCAATCCGTTCTGCGGTTTGGATGTGCGCGCCAGCGGGGAGCGCGCTGGGATCATCAAGCGTTGCTGATTGAATATCGACGATTCCAGGCAAAAACTCTTCGTTGCGGTAGAACAGACCAGTGCCGCAATCGCCGCAGAAACTGCGCATGGCGCTACCTGATGAATTAAAGGTTTTGGGACTGCCCTTGGTCAGGGTCAATTCGTCTTCTGCAAAGGCCGCCCACGACACCATTGGCGCACCCGCACTCAGCCGGCAATCCTTGCAATGGCAAAGCGCCACATGTTGGGGCGTGCCCGAAACTTCATAAGCAATCGCGCCGCAATGGCAGTGGCCGGTGTGAGTCATGTTGATTCTCCTCGTCAGAGGACATATTTGCTCAAATCCACATTTTTGGCAACACTGGCCAACTGCGCGTCAACATAGGCCGCGTCGATCACCAACGTCGTACCTTGGCGGTCTTCGGCTTCAAAACTGACATCCTCCAGCAGTTTCTCCATGACCGTAGACAGTCGCCGCGCACCGATATTTTCGAGCGCCTCATTCACTTCTGCGGCGGTCCGCGCGATGGCAGTGATGCCGTCATCGGTGAAGGTGATCGTCACCCCTTCGGTGCCGAGTAATGCCTGATATTGGTCGGCAAGGCTGGCGCGGGTATCCTTCAAAATACGCACGAAATCATCCTGCGTGAGCGCTTTGAGTTCGACGCGGATCGGCAGGCGGCCTTGTAGTTCGGGCAACAGGTCGCTGGGTTTGGCGACATGGAATGCGCCGCTTGCTCTGAACAGAATATGGTCGGTTTTCATGGGGCCATATTTGGTAGAAACAGTTGTCCCCTCGATGAGTGGCAACAAATCGCGCTGGACGCCTTCGCGGCTGACAGAACCGCCGCGGACATCGCTGACTGCAATCTTGTCGATTTCGTCAAGGAAGACGATGCCATTGGCTTCGGCGTCGGCAAGGGCAACGCGGCTAAGCTCGTCTTGGTCAAGGCGGCTATCGGCCTCTTCCTCGATCAATTTGGACCAAGCGGTTGGTACGCTCATTTTGCGGCGTTTCATTTGTTGCTGTTTGCCAAAGGCTTTGCCCATCATGTCTGACAAGTTGATCATGCCAACCCCGCCCCCGCCGCCTGGAATTTCAAACGGCATCTGCGGCGCGTTTTCGACTTCGATCTCAATCTCCGTCGTATCAAGATGGCCGTCCTGAAAGCGTTTTTTGAACGCTTCGCGCGTTGCGGCACTGGCGTCTTTGCCGGTGAGCGCATCGAGCAGGCGGGCCATTGCGGCCTCCTCGGCCTTGTCGATCACGGCAGTACGGCGGCGTTCTTTTTCAAGGCGGATCGCTTCTTCGACCAGATCGCGGGCAATTTGTTCAACGTCACGCCCGACATAGCCGACCTCGGTGAATTTGGTCGCTTCGACTTTGACGAATGGGGCATCAGCCAGTTTGGCCAAACGCCGTGAAATTTCGGTTTTGCCGCAGCCCGTGGGCCCGATCATCAGGATGTTTTTGGGGGACACCTCATCACGCAATTCAGGGGGCAATTGTTGACGCCGCCAGCGGTTGCGCAGTGCAACTGCGACCGCGCGCTTGGCATCGGTTTGGCCAACTATGTGCGCGTCAAGGGCAGCAACAATGGCTTTAGGAGTCAGACTGTTTTGCATGATATTCTCGCGGATGGACTATGTATTTGAAGTAAGCGTTTCGAGCGTCAGTTGATCATTGGTGAAAACACAGAGTTCTGCTGCAATCGCCATTGCTTTGCGGGCCTGTTTTTCTGCGTCCGCCTCATAATCTTGAAGCGCGCGGGCGGCGGACAAAGCAAAATTGCCGCCAGACCCAATGGCCGCAATCCCGTCGACAGGTTCCAATACATCACCGTTGCCGGTCAGGATCAGTGTGACATCTTTGTCAGCGACAATCATCATCGCTTCCAAATTGCGCAGATATTTGTCGGTCCGCCAATCCTTGGCAAGCTCAACAGCGGCGCGCATCAGCTGACCATTGTGGCGTTCAAGTTTGGCCTCTAGCCGTTCAAACAGGGTGAAGGCATCCGCCGTTGCCCCTGCAAAACCACCGATCACCGATCCATTGCCCAGTGGGCGGACTTTTTTTGCATTGGGTTTCATGACGGTGTTACCCATCGAAACTTGACCATCACCGACAATGACCACTTTGCCGGATTTGCGGACGGACAATATTGTGGTGCCGTGCCATTTGGGGATTTCACTCATGACCATGATATGGGGGCACGCGCTTGCGCTTTTCAAGAGCATGCTTAGGTAAAGTGCGATGCGTTTTATTTTGATCCTGTGTTTGGGCCTTTTGATTGGGGCAGCACCAGCCCCTGATTCCGGTTTTGAAGCACTGCGCATGCTTGATCTGCGGGTGGCGACAATTGGCTATCGCTTAAAGGCCGCAAACCGGGATCTGTGTAAGACGGTCATGCCGCAAACTGGCCTGCTCATCCACAGTCTAGGGCAATATATCCCCACGGAACGCGCTGCCGCGAAAGCTTATTTTGGATTGGGGCTAACGCCCGCAGTGATTGCGGTGGTCCCGAAAAGTGCGGCCGAAAAAGCAGGGTTTAAAGCGCATGACCATCTTCTATCAATTGGAGGAGAAGGGGTGCCAACGGGGGTGATGACGCGCGCGGATTATGCCGCCGTGCAACAGGTGGAAGATGCGCTGTCCCAAGCCCATAAAAAAAATGGGACAGTCGACGTTGGAATTTTGCGCGACGGGGTGGAGCGCACCCTGCGCTTAACCGGAGAACCGGCCTGTCCGTCGCGCTTCATTGTGCGCTACGCCAATAAATTAGGCGCGAGTGCGGACGGTGCCGATGTTACGCTCACGGGGAAGATCGTTGATTTTGTAGGGAATGATGATGAGCTTGCCGTGGTGATGGGGCATGAATTCGCTCATAATGTGCTGGGGCACGGGGACCGATTGGATATTTCTGGTCGCGCCGCCCGTTTTGTCCGCGCGACAGAGATTGAGGCGGATTATGTCGGTCTCTATCTTACCGCCCGCGCAGGCTATGACCCAGCGGCAGGCGCCCGCTTTTACGCGCGATTTGGTAAAAAGACCGATCATGGTTTTTTATCCGACGGCACCCATTTGCGTTGGAAAAGCCGCGTGGCGCTGGCACAGCGGACATTGGCAGAAATCAGGATGAAGCAAGAGGCAGGGCTGCCCCTTATCCCCAATAAAACGCCGCCAAACTAAGCGCCGCGTAACATTCTTCTTCACACGCGCAATTTCTGCGTTAGTGTCGGCCCCAATCGCCGCGCATAAGCGGGCAAATAATTTTTGGGGAGCCCAACGCTATGGCCAATGTGATTGATGATGCTGTAAGTGAACCAGGGGCTATTCCCGCAGACATGACTCATGTGGGAACGGCTTCTGGCGAAGGCTGGTTTGGACATCCCAAACAACTAAAGCGTTTGTTCACCACCGAAATGTGGGAACGCTTTGGTTATTACGGGATGCGTGCGATCCTGACGCTTTACCTCGCCAATCATTTTCTGTTCAGTGATACGACGACAGCGGGTCTCTATGGTGGCTTTACAGCGCTGGTCTATTTGACGCCGTTGGTTGGCGGGTTAATTGCGGACCGTTATCTTGGATCCAAGCGCTCGGTCAAATTTGGCGCGATTATGATGGCCATCGGCTATTTTATCCTAAGCTTTAGCGCAAGCAGCCCCTCTGCCACGCCGTTTACAACGATTGATGGTCAAAAATATGAAATCAGCGTTGAGGGCAAAGGGCAGAGCGCAATAAAATTTGTCACGATCGAGGGGCAAAAGCTACAGATTAAGGGCAATGAGGATAAATCCGTCTCTCTAATCGCAGCGGATCAAAAGGAAGTTCGTAAATTTGCTGACGGTGATTTCAAATCTGATGGCGAACGCTCCCCATTATTCGTCTTGATGTTGTTGTTGGGACTGTCGACCGTCACGATTGGGAACGGGTTTTTCAAACCCAATATTTCAACGATGGTTGGTACACTTTATGAACAGGGTGACCGCCGCCGTGATGCTGGTTTCACGATGTTTTATATGGGCATCAACCTTGGGTCGTTAATTTCACAATTTTTCTGTCCAATGTTGGCGGAGTCCGTCGGGTTTTGGGCCGGCTTTGGCTTGGCTGCTGTCGGCATGCTCTGTTCATGGTTGCTGTTTCAATTCGATGGTGGCCGCTTGGATGGATACGGCGAACGACCCGCTGGCGCGGACACCAGCAAGGACTGGTATATTTACGGCGGCGCTTTGGCGATGATCCCGATCTTCTGGTTGTTATTCTCCAACCTGATGAATTACGTAAAGCCAGAGGAAGGAACAGGCATAATAGGTTATATTGCGACGCTGCCGATTATGGGCAAAGCATTGTTCTTGACCTTCCTTTTCGGCGTTCCTGCAATCCTGATCTGGTCTCGGATTAAGGGTTCACGGCAAGAATTTCAGATGATGGTCGCGGCGATGGTACTGATCACCTTCAACACCGTGTTCTGGACCCTGTTCGAACAGGCCGGCTCCTCGCTGACGCTGTTTGCCGAGCG
>JBEBKH010000032.1:0-21613 GCA_040079575.1 Chakrabartia sp.
TTTCCAGCGCGCCGCCGCCAAGGCCACCATGGCCTTCTGAAAACGGCGCACCAAGGATGCCCAGTTCTTGGGCCATCGCGGTCCAAATGCCGGGATCGCGCCCTTCTGGGCGCGCCATCATCTTGCTGCGCGCATCAAAACTGTAATTGTCCTGGCAATAGCGCGCGAGGGTATCGCGCAGCATTTCCTGCGTGTCGGTATAATTGAAATCCATTGTCTTCTTACCTTATCAGAGTCCGAGCACCATCTTGGCGATGATGTTGCGCTGGATCTCATTCGATCCGCCATAGATGGTTGTCTTGCGTGTGTTGAAATAGGTCGGTGCAGCGCGGTGCGCATAATCCGGCCCAATCGGGTGTTCATTATCGCCTTCGCCAAAACCGCGGAAATAGGGTGCGCCGTAATGGCCAACCGCTTCAAGCGCGAGTTCGGTGAGGCGCTGTTGAATTTCCGATCCCTTAATCTTGAGCAAGCTCGATTCTGGACCTGGACCTTTGCCGGCATTTTCCCCAGCAAGGGAGCGTAATTCCGTATATTCAAGTGCGGTCAGATCAATTTCAAGCTCGGCGATTTTGCGTTTGAAGAATGCATTGGCGATCAGCGGCTTATCGCCGTCTTGTTCGGTGCGGGCGATGCTTTTAATCTTCTCAACACCGCGCTTTGACGCCGCGACGCCCGCAATGCCGGTGCGTTCATGCGCAAGGAGGAATTTTGCGCAGGTCCAGCCCTTATCTTCTTCATAAACACGCTGGCTTATGGGAACGCGAACGTCCTCCAACCACACCTCGTTGACTTCATGTTCGCCGCCAAGCGTAATGATCGGACGGACCGTGACGCCGGGCGTTTTCATGTCGAGCAACAGGAAGCTGATCCCTTCTTGTGCCTTCACGTCATTGTTTGTGCGGACAAGGAAAAAGCCCCAATCGGCGTGCTGCGCCATCGTCGTCCACGTCTTTTGGCCGTTCACGACATAATCATCGCCGTCACGCACGGCCTTTGTGCGCAGGCTGGCAAGGTCGGACCCAGCGCCGGGTTCAGAATAGCCCTGACACCACCAATCTTCGCCAGACAGGATGCGGGGCAGGAATTGGGCTTTTTGTTCAGGCGTGCCAAATGTATAAATAACAGGGCCGACCATCGACAGGCCAAAGGGCATCAGGCGGATGCAATCCGCACGCGCCGTTTCTTCGGACCAGATATATTTCTGTGTCGCATTCCAGCCGGTACCGCCATATTCGACGGGCCATGCAGGCGCGACCCAGCCTTTGGCGTGGAGCACCTTATGCCATGCCAAAAAATCCTCCTTGGCCAATTCATCGCCCTCATCCTGTTTGCCACGCAGGCTGGCGGGATAATTTTCGGCGATAAACGTGCGCACTTCATCACGAAACGCAATGTCTTCGGCGCTAAAATTCAGGTCCATCGAATCTCTCCTTAATTTATGGAACGGGACTAATATCCCCTTACGTAAACGTCAACCTACTTCCCGAATCCGTAGACATCTTGATGATAACGATCCGCTTCAATCAAGTCTTCCAGCCATGTTGACGCCGCGTCGCGGCCGGTGGCGTGGCGGTCCTCGTGCATGCGGATCAGGGTCTCACGCACGGCGGGGGCCATATTCTTGCCGTCGCCGCAGACATAAATCACGCCGCCAGCGTCAATTGCACCCCAAACGGCGTGACGTGCATCCCATAAAGCGTGCTGAACATAAGCATTGGGAAATCCATCTACGGCAGAATAAGCGGGATGCAGCGTGATCGCGCCGGTTTTTACCCAGGCTTCCATCTCATCACGGCACAACCAATCATGGTCAGGATGCTTGCACCCGAAAAACAGGTGGATGGGGCCGCTTGCTTGCTGTGCGACGCGGTCCTGAATAAAACCACGAAACGGGGCAAAACCAGTGCCAGGGCCGATCAAAATCATCGGGGCATTGGGGTATGTGGGCGGGGTAAAAGGCGGATTGGGCGACCGGATATAACCGAAGACATAGTCCCCCGCGCGCAGATCGCGCATATGTGATGACGCAAAACCCTGATGTTCGCCAATCCCTGACCAGGCTGGCGCGCGCATGGTGCCAACGATCAGATCGATTGTGTTCGGCGCCTTACGCGGCGATGATGCGATGGAATAGAAACGCGGCGCAATCGCAGCAGAGAGCTCAACAAATTGATCAAGCGGCAGCTCGATTGCAGGAAATTTAATCAACAGGCCAAGCAAGCTCAACCGTTTGTCGGCGACTTCACTTTGCCAGTCCTCACCGTTCAACCGATCAAGTTCGGACACGGTGTGCGGGCAGCGCGTATGGTTTGCCGCGATGAGAAGCGCTCGCCTGGGCAAGACGTCTTGCAATTCGACAAAGTCTGTAAGGAGCTGACGGACTGTGACCGTGCGACCAAGGGGCAAATGGCGGAACCGCCCGCTTGCCGAAGCGAGCACCAGTTGCGCTGCCCCTGGCACATCCAGCCGTTCAATCGCCAGATCAACCTGCGCCTTTGGATTTTTGGCATAAATCGCAACATGATCGCCGGTTTGATAGGTCACACCGTCAGACAGGCTAATCCGCATCAACCGTGTCGACGCGCGTGGCCGCTTCGCTGCCGTATCGAACAGACCATCGGCAGGCTTTACAAGCTCGTCGTTGCTCAAAATCTCCATTGGCATCGCCTGATCCGGCAGGACAACCGCGCGGACATCGCGGTTATCCACCAACGTCAGCGACAGGCCACTGGCTTTGGCCTCTTCCCCATTTGATCCAAGCGCCGCCCATAGATTTTTGAGGAACCCGCCCACCGCGCCGTCAAAATCGCCATTGGTGTCTGCTTCTCCGCGTGCGACCAACCGCTGCGCGCCGGTTGCGGCCATCGCGGCATCGATACGCCGGGGGAAGGCTTGATAATTGGGCCACTGCGAACTGCCGATGCCCAACACGGCAAATTTGGTATCGGGCCATAGCGCGTCGTCAAACATCCCCGTGTCCAGCGCGGCCTCAACTTTTACGCCGTTGTCCGGGGCTTTGCCGTTATAGGTGGCGGTCACGATGACGATCACGCGGTCTTCGGGCAGTGTACCAATCGCATCATCCATGCTGCGGACATTGGTTTCAAACCCGTCGGCTTCTGCGCGTTCGGCGATTTCTTCGGCAATGTCGCGCGCTGTGCCAAGCGAGGTGCCATAAATGACGGACAGCCGCTGACCGGCCCCGGCGACTTTGCCCAGCAGCGGATTGTCCTGTGTGACAGCGACAGGCACACTGACCTTGATCCGTTCATGGGGTTTGCGCAAATCAATCCGCATCAGGAAATTGTCGGGTTTGATCGACAAGGATTCCTTGATTTTGAGGCGATAATCATGGCGGTCGCTGATCGCGAATTTGTGCAGGATCATCGCCATGGCAAGCTTTGCCTCAACCATCGCAAATTGGCGGCCAATGCAGGCGCGCGCGCCGTTGCCAAAAGGTTTATAGGCGTGGGGGTGGCGCGCGGCCTCGGCCTCTGGCAGCCAACGGTCGATGCTGAAATCTTCGGGATCATCCCAAATATCAGGATCACGGTGCAGCGCCGGGGTCAACACATTGACCGGCCTGTTCTTTTTCAAATGCCATTTGCCGCCGACAATTTCATCCTCAAACGGCCCGACCGAAAAGGCAGGGGCCGTCGGCCACAGCCGCAATGTTTCTTTCAGGATACGTTCGATCACATCCAGTTGTGCGACATGGGCATATTCAGGGCGTGTGTTGTCGGGCAGAATGCGGTCAACCTCTGCATAGGCTTGGGCGAGAATATGGGGGTAACGGAGCAATTGATAGAAAGCGAAGGTCAGCATCCCGGATGTGGTTTCATGCCCGGCAATCAGGAATGTCAGGACCTGATAACGGATGTTGAGATCATCAAGTGTTTCGCCACTTTCGGGGTCTTTGGCGGTCAGCATTAAATTGAGGAGATCGCCGGACTCCACCGGATGTGCACGACGTTCGGCGATAACATTATCGACCAGTGTGTTCATTTCCTCAATCGCAGCGTCGAGCTTTGCTTGAGATTTGGTGGCAAAACGCTGTTGGATCGGCAACCGCGTGGTTTTGTGCATGGTTTCGATGAGCGCCGTCCCAAGTGCTTCAAGGAAAGGATCGAGTTCGGGTTTGGTGAACGAATGAAACCGGTATCCAAATCCTGCAATGGCAATGCTGTCGAGGGTCAGCCGCGTCATATCGTCCGCGACCATGATGTCGTGTCCGGTTTCACCCGTCCATTTATCGACCAAAGCATCACAGACTTCGAGCATCAGATCATAATAGCCGCGCATCGCCCTTTGGCTGAAAGCAGACAGCAGGATGCGGTGCGCCTTGCCCCAATTGGGCTCTTCACTGAAGGCGGTAAACAGGCCGTCACCAGCAAAGGCCCGCACCGCACGCAGACCGGGGCCGGGGATTTTGCGGAAGCGCGTTTCATCGCACAGCTCGGCAACCAGATCAGGCTTGTTGATCCACAGGCTGACATAGGATCCAAAATAGAGTTTGAAAACGCCGCCCGCTTGAAAGTCGCGGCTGACCTCCATCAAATGCTGGATCAACCCCGATTTGGGAATTTGATGCAAATTGCCAATGACGGGCAATGTTTTTGGATGGGGGACGGCAGTATTGCGTGACATATGAAAGGGCCCAGTGTTCCGGTTCGCCCCGATGATAACGTGGGAAATGGTCTTCGACCACCCTTGCATTTATCGGTGATGGCGGTGCGGCATAATGGGTTAGCCGCACCGCACCTTACGCTTAATCGCCGATGATGAAATCAACACCAGCCGACGCGGCAACACCTGAATTCTTGCCCCCGGACACGCCACCAGAAACGCTCCACCGGCCGTTATCCGCTGTGGCACGGAAACTCGCACCAAAGGCTATTTGTCCCCGATAGGCGCCGGTGCCCATCCGCATGACCAATTTGCCAGGTTCGAACAATCCTGGCGCCTGAAGCGCCATTGCCGCTGCCGTTCCGGCATAAGCCCGTTTGGCAATGCTGTTCAGATCAAAGGATAAGGCCCCGATTTTTGTGTCGGTATAGACATTGGCTTGGGAAAGAACGCCTGCCAATCCCGTTTGCAACTGCCCGACATTGGCGGCGTCCGTGGCGCGAAGCCCCGCTGCGACATTGCCCAAGGTCGTCAAAGTGCCGGCACTCCCAAGCGTGACAGACGACCGGTCAAGGCCCCCTGACGGCGTGCGATCATATTGCACGGCCCCCGCAGCTGCTTGTTGGACCCCGTAAAGTTGCCCGCCATTGACCGCCTCGGTTGAGGTGGCAGTGACAGCGCCAGCAGCAACGTTGGTCAGTGCGACGGTCTGGCCGTTGCCATTGCCGGTCAGGCGCACCGCATTGGTGGGTTGGCCATTGGCGTCCGCGACATATTGAACAGCGACGGCATTTGTCGCGGCAATTGCGGCCCCGGCATTATTATAGGCCTGACCAGCAACTGTATAATTTGGCGCCGAAACCTGACCAGTCGCACTATTATAGGTCGCCCCACCGCCAAGCCCGGCGGCCACACTCTGCCCCAGTGCGACGGAGGATGTTGCAGAGCTTGCAGCAACGGCATCGACATAGGCCCGGTTCGCAGCATCGCCAGCGTTGACGGGCGCTGCAAGGTTGGTGATGCTATTGCCTCCCATATTGATGGCACCCGTCATCGTGCCACCGCTGGTCTGTAATGCACCATTGGCCAAAGTTTGGACGGCAAATAATTGTCCGCCATTGACGGCATCGGTCGATCCGGCTGCGACACCACCCGCAGCGACCCCTGTCACAACGCGGTTACCAGCGGTTCCCGCAACGTTCAGTGTCGTTCCCCCCGTTGTCGCGCCGACACTGATTTGCCCGGCGCTGGGGCTGCCGCCGGTTTGTTGCACTAAACCGGCTGTGCCGTTGGCAAGCCCTGTCAAGGCCGCATCAACGCCTGCCAAGGCGGCCCCAACATTATTGGTCGTATTGCCTTGAATAGTATAGTTTGGCGCTGTGACCGTGCCATTTGCCGCGACGGCCGCGCCGCCACCAAGTGCTGTGGCCAAACCGGTGGTGGCTGTCGTCGTTCTGGCGTCACCCGCTTCAATGGCGGCTGTGACATTGGAATATCCAATGCCCCCGACGGTAATGGTGGGTGGCGTGATGACGGTCCCGTCACTGCCAATGACTGTCCCGCCACCGATGAGCGTGCCAAGGCTCGCCCCGACACTGTTGAGCGCGGTTGCAACGCTGAACAATTGTGATCCGTTGATCGCGTCGGTTGATGTTGCCGACAGCACACCCGCCGCGACATTTTGAACCTGCCGTTCATTGCCGGTTGACCCGACCGAAACGACGGAGGCTGGGCTTGTCCCCGCAACGGTGCCGCCGGTGATCGAAAAATCACCGCTGTGTGTAAAACCGACGGTCGTGTTGTTGCCCAACGCAACTGAGCCATCAAGACCAGCAGAAATGGTTACATTGTTACCAAAAACAAAAGCATTATTTGCAAAAATATTGTTGTCGTTACCCACTGAATATGAATCTGATCCCGTAACCACGGACGGATCACCAATCGCGCCAGACCGATTACCGTTGACCCGGTTTCCATTCCCAATCGCAATGCTGCTGATTCCAGTTGCCGTTGAATTGGTGCCAAGGGCAATCGCATCTGGCCCCCCTGCATTTGCATTCAACCCCACGGAAACCGATTGATCCCCTGCCGCGCCAGAAACGGGGCCAATCGCAATAGAGTTGATCCCGACCGGCGCGGAATCCGACAATGTTGAATTGGTATGGAAATATTTGATCCCGCCGCCCGTCAGACTGGTGTTAATGGCAGCAAATGCATCGCCCGCATTGCTATAGCGCGTGCCATTAATCGTATAAGCTGGGGGTGTAATTATGCTCCCAGGGCCGAAAATTGAACCGCCGCCAAGGGCTGAACCCAGGGCAAATAACTGCGCGCCGTTGACAGCGTCGGACGATGTCGCGTTGATGGCACCACCCGCCAGATTGGACAGGGTGACCGCCTGACCAGCAGTCGCGCCGACCAGCGTCATATTCTGGCTTGCGACCCCGCCATTCGGCGTCGTCGGGCTGCCGATGTCGGAAAATTGCAGCAGCCCAGACGCGCCAGAAGAAAGCCCAGTCAATGCAGCATCTACGCCGCTAAGTGCCGAACCAACATTGTTATAGGCCGCGCCCTGCACGGTATAGCTCGGCGCTGTCACGGTGCCGTTGGCTGCCACGCTTGCGCCGCCGCCAAGCGCATTTGCAAGACCATTATTGGCAATATTATCCTTGGCATCACCCGCTTCAATCGCGGCGGTTGCATTGTTATAGGCAATTCCGCCCACTGTAATTGTCGGTGCGGTTGTGATCGTGCCATTGGGACCAATCACCGTCCCGCCACCAATCAATGTGCCAAGACTGTTGCCAATATTGGAGACATTTGTGTTGGTTGTGAAAAGCTGACTGCCATTTACAGCCTGAGTTGAGGTTGCATTCAGCGCCGCTGCAGCGACACCCGTAAGTGTGCGATCCCCAGCGGTCCCTGCGACGGAAAGGGATGTTCCAGCTGTTGTGGCGCCGATCGTGATGAGTCCTGATCCCGGAGCACCGCCAACCTGCTGGACAAGCCCGGCAGTTCCGGTGGAGAGGCTGGTCAAAGCCGTATTAACGCTACCGAGTGCAGAACCAACATTGTTATAGGCGGTGCCCTGTACGGTATAGCTCGGCGCTGTCACGGTGCCGGTAGCCGGGTTGTATGTTGATCCGCCGCCCAAATTGGTCGCGACGCTGGCAAGACCTGTGTTGATTTGGCCCCCATTCACCGCTTGCGTTGATCCCACAGCCGTTGATCCTGGCGCAACATTATCGAGCGTCACAGGTCCCGCCGCTGCCCCGACAAGGGTCAGGTTTTGGGTTGCAGCCCCGCCATTTGGCGTGGTCGGTGTTCCGACATTGGCATAACGTACTGGCCCCGGTCCAGTGCCGCTGGCGAGGGCATTTAACGCACTGCCGACGTCGGTGTAGGTTGTGCTTCCTATGGTATAATTGGGGTTGGTGACGGTTCCGTTTGCAGCAATACTAGCGCCGCCGCCCAGCGATGAAACCAGGCCCGCGCCGATGGTGGTCGCTTTGGCATCATTGGCCTGGGTCGCCGCAGTGACATTGTTATACACCACCCCGCCCACGGTGATCGTTGGCAGCGTTGTAATGCTGCCGTTGGACGCGATGACGGTCCCGCCGCCGATCAGCGTTGAAACCGAACTGCCCAGCGTATTGATTGCGCTGGCGGCGGTAAAAAGCTGTGAACCGTTGATGGCATTGGTCGACGTGGCTGATACCACGCCCGCGCCGACATTTTGAATTTGGCGTTCACTGCCTGACGCGCCCACCGAAACGGTTGATGTGCCCGCCGTTCCGGCAACAGTGCCGCCGTTCAATGTAAACGCACCCGCATTTGATGCCGCTGTTACGGATCCTGAACCAAGCGCGATGGCGTTGATCTGACCTGCGGTTGCGCCGCTGCCCAGCGCCAAAGACCCAGCGGCACTCGCCGTCGATAGATTGCCAAGCGCAACCGACCCCGTTCCAGTTGCGGTGTTCGTGTTGCCAATCGAAACAGCACCCTGCCCAGTTGACGTGTTGTTGCGGCCCACGGCAACCGCGCCTAAGCCCGATGCAACGTTGGGATCGCCAATGGCGACAGCACCGTCGCCAATCGCCGTTTGACCAGCACCAATAGCAACAGCCTGTCCGCCGCTGGCGTTGGTTCCAGCAGACCCGATGGCGACCGCATTGGCCGATCCAGCGGTCACCCCGTCACCCAGCGCAATGGAGGATGCGCCCGTGGCCGCACTTGCCGTTCCAATAGCAACAGCGTTGGTGTTAGAAGCCCTTGTTGACGTGGCATCCAAATTTGTGATGGCCCCGTTATTGCCGCCGCCAATGGCGATGGCCCCATTGGCGGTCGCTTGGGTTGAATGACCAATTGCAATCGCGTTTGTGTTACCCGCCGTCGCGACATTGCCGAGCGCGATCGACGTCTGTCCCGATGCCGTGTTTTGACGGCCAAGCGCGATAGCGGTGTTATTGCTGGCAATATTGGCGACACCGATGGCCGTGGCTGAACCGCCAGATGCCGTATTTCCAACGCCCAAAGCTTGTCCGTAAGCCCCAGTAGCGGCATTGCCGATCCCGACGGCGATGGTCGTGCTGCCGGTATTATTGGCAAGATTTGATCCGCCAATGGCGATACCGGCTCCGTCAACGATATTGGCCTGTCCTATGCCAATACCAACGCCGATTGCACCCGTCGTGCCATTACCCAAAGTGACACTGCCAACCCCCGTCGCACGGTTCAAAACGCCCTGGGTAACTGTGGTTGATCCAACACCGTACGAATCGACGGTGTTGTTATGTCCCAAGGCCACTGCGCCAAGGCCGGTTGTGGTTGATCCATTGCCAATCGCAATATCATAAGTGTGGTTGGCAACTGCCCCTGTTCCCAGAGCGATTGAATCGCCGCCTATTGCCCGCGCATTGGCACCGATGGCGGTGTCATTGGCCTGTGTATATTCAAAAATGCCGTCACCATCGAGATCAATCAACTGAACCCCGGGAACGCCAGCGGTTGCACCATTGCCAATCGCAACACCGCTGGGGTCGGGCGCTGTTGATCCCGCGCCGATGCCGACTGCCCCTGCGCCAGTTGCTGTGGCACCGCCCGCTGCATATTGGGCGAGTGCTGGCGTGGCCCCAAGACCAACAATTAACGCACCGAGTGCAGCACCAGTGCGCAATCGATGAAAACGCGGTACAACTATGGAATTATCGATTTCACTAGTGTTTTTATTCATCGCTTTGCCCTTCAAACAGAAAAAAATTCACTATCAATTCATGTTCAAAGATGACGGGCTTAAGTAAATTAAGTATTAGCAATCTTGAAATTAAATATCCGAATCAGACCTATTGTTCAATTTTATGACCAAAAGTGGACTATTATAACCATTTTGGAGTAAAGCATATTTGCATAATCAGGAACAATAAGGGCCGCGTTGCGCTTGACAATTGTGGTTGACGTTTACGGTAACGTCGTCACAATCGCAGGATGAATGAATGGCAGCGCGGATGGCGCATTATCTTGGGATGTGCGCTTGGCTCTGGCACGGGGGTGGTGCTGCTGTTTTTTACCTTCAGCATGTTCATTTTACCGATCATTGAAGAATTTGGCGGCACACGCGGTGATCTTTCCAATATACAGGCCTTGGTGATTGCGGGCGCGCTGGGGTCACCGGTGATGGGCTGGGCGACAGACCAGTTCGGGTTCAGGCGTGTGTATTTTTTCGCGGCGCTTTCCACTGTTTTGATAGAATTGGTGATAGGGGTCTTCGTCACGAGCCTTGTTGGATTGGCGGTCAGCATTTTTTTGATTGGCCTGATTGGGGTCGGTACGACGGCTGTCACCGTCACGCGTCCGGTCAATGCCTGGTTTGACAAAAACCGCGGGTTGGCGCTTGGTTTTGCTGCATGCGGCACGGCGTTGGCCACGGTGATTGTGCCGCCGCCACTTGAAATGATTGTTGCCACTTATGGGTGGCGCGCGGGTTTCGTCTCCCTTGCAGGATTGACGGCCTTTATTGGTTTGCCTGCCATATATTTTCTTGTCCACAATGAACCGCCAGAGCAGAACCCATCATCACCCGCGACCCGAAAGACCAGCGATTGGTCCTTTATGCGGCACCCAGAATTTTGGTTGATGGCGGCTGCGATGATGGCGATGGGGGCTGCGGGCGCGGGCTTTATCAGCCAAATGTCGCCGATGGTTCAGGAAGAAGGGTTGGATGCGCAGGTTGCAGCACTTGCACTGTCTGCCTTTGCCATTGGTCAATTGTGCGGACGGCTGATGGGTGGTTGGTGCCTTGACCGTTTTGACCCGCGGTGGATTTCAGTCCTACTGACCCTTGTACCAGCAATTGGGTTTGTGTTGCTTTTTGGGTTTGAAGGCACGCTGATTGCCGCCTTGGCTGCGGCCTATTTGATCGGATTTCAGCAAGGGGCCGAGCTTGATATTTTCGCATATTTCACCGCGCGACTTTACGGCATTCAAAATTACGGTGCGGTTTACGGCGCGCTGATTGGGCTTGGCTGGATTGGCAATGCGGTCGGTATTGTCGGCGTTGGGCGCTTGCACGATATTTTTGGCACCTATGATATTGCGCAAATTGCAGGGGCCATCGCCCTTATCTTAGGTGCGATCCTGATCGTGGGTGTGCGTTTGCCAGCACGGAATGTCAGCGCGTTTTAACGTAATGTCCCGGCGCATCTTCAAGGGATTTTAACGCGCCTTCACCCGGGATGCGCGCGCCCTGTGCCGGAACCGATGCATCGTCATGCGCGCGTAACCAGGTGATCCAGTCTGGCCACCAACTGCCCTTTATTTCGGTCGCGCCCGCAACAAATTCCAAAAGCGAACTGCACGCCCCGTCATTCAACCAATATTGATATTTCTGCGCAGACGGCGGATTGACCACACCTGCGATATGGCCACTGCCTGCCAAGACAAACCGCAAAGGTCCGGTGAAATGATCGCGGATTTTCCAAACGCTTTCCGCAGGGGCGATATGATCCTCGCGACCCGCCTGAATATAGCTTGATGTCTTAACGCAGCGCAGATCAATCGGGGTGCCTGCAATGGACATCGCCCCGGGCTGGGCCAATTTATTGTCGCGGTAGAGATCGCATAAATAGGTTTTGTGCCATTTAGCGGGCAAGTTGGTGACATCGCCGTTCCAATGCAGCAGATCAAAAGCGGGATAATCATTGCCGAGCAAATAATTGCTGACGACAGTATTCCAGATCAAATCCTTGCCGCGGAGCATGTTGAATGTCAGCGCCAGATAGCGGCCATCAACAAAACCGTCCTTTGCCAATCCTTCAATCATCTTGATTTGATCATCATCGATAAAATTGAGCAATTCGCCAGCGCGGCTGAAATCAACTTGTGCTGTAAAGAAGGTCGCGCTTTTGACCTTGTCGGCTTCACCGCGACTGGCCAGCAGCGCGAGCGTTGCGGCAAGGGTTGTACCTGCGACACAGTAGCCAATGGTGTGGGTACTAGGCACGTTCAACAGCGAACAGACGGTGTCGATGGCATCAATTTGCGCGGCGATATAATCATCCCAAATGACATCAGCCATCGATGCGTCCGCCGATTTCCAGGAGACGACAAAGACGCTAACGCCTTGATCCACCGCCCATTTGATGAAGCTTTTTTCCGGCGTCAGATCAAGGATATAGAATCGGTTGATCCACGGCGGAAAGATAATCAGCGGGGTTTTAAGGACGTCTGGGGTCGACGGCATATAGTGGATCAGCTGATAAAGCGGGGTTTGATGAATGATCTTGCCCGGCGTCGCTGCAATATTGTCGCCCAATCGAAACGCGTTGGGGTCAGTATGGGTTAACTGCCCGCGCTGAAGGTCGGTCATCATATTTTGAATCCCCGCCATCAGACTCGCACCTTTGGTCTCGACGGCTTTGCCCAGCGCGACGGGATTGGTGAACGGCGAATTGGCGGGGCTCATCGCTTCGACCAGCCCGCGCACCGCAAACGCCATTTTTGCTTTTTGTGCGGGCTCTATGCCCGGCACGGCTTCAACGGCATCGATCATCGATTTGGCCATGGCGCTATAGCCTTGCCGCATCAGATCAAAAACCGGATGCTCCCATTCAGGCGCTGAAAAGCGCTTATCCTTTGGATCAACGTTGCTGCGGCCAGCCTGTGCCAGCGGAGCCAGCACCTGACCCCAGGCATCAAGCGCATGCTGCCATGCGGCAACAGGGTCCGTCATTTGCGGGTAAGGTGGTGTGGTGTCTTCAGTCATCGGGCATCCTGACGCGCTGGTTGCGAACGCGGTCTGTGGATGGCATAGCGCCAAAACCCTCCAATCGGGAAGTGCTATGTCCGAAGAATTCTACCGCATCAAACGTCTGCCCCCCTATGTCATCGCGGAAGTTAATGCGATGCGCGCGGCAGCACGCGCGGCGGGTGAGGATATTATTGATCTTGGCATGGGCAATCCCGATCTGCCCCCTCCGCCTCACGTGATCGCGAAATTGTGTGAAGTCGCCTCCAAACCCGATGCGCATGGCTATTCCGCGTCAAAAGGGATTCCCGGCCTTCGCCGTGCGCAGGCCAATTACTACGGGCGGCGCTTCGGGGTTGATCTTGATCCTGAAAGCGAAGTTGTCGTGACGATGGGGTCGAAAGAGGGGCTGTCGAGCCTTGCGACCGCGATCACCGCGCCCGGCGATGTCGTGCTGGCCCCCAATCCAAGCTACCCCATTCACACCTTTGGCTTCATTATTGCAGGCGCAACCATTCGGGCAGTGCCGACGACGCCTGATGAGCATTATTGGGAAGCGCTTGACCGTGCGATGAAATTCACTGTGCCGCGGCCGAGCATATTGGTTGTCAATTATCCCTCGAACCCCACGGCAGAGACGGTTGATCTCGCTTTTTATGAGCGGCTGGTGGCATGGGCGCGTGAAAATAAAGTGTGGGTGCTCAGCGACCTTGCATATTCAGAACTTTATTTTGATGGCAAGCCAACTGTATCGATCCTTCAGGTCAAGGGCGCGAAGGAAGTCGCGGTTGAATTTACCTCTCTCAGCAAAACCTTTTCAATGGCAGGGTGGCGGATCGGCTTTGCGGTTGGCAATCAAAAGCTCATTGCAGCGATGACGCGCGTTAAATCCTATCTGGATTACGGTGCCTTTACCCCCATCCAGGCCGCCGCTTGCGCCGCGCTCAATGGTCCGCAAGATATCGTCGAAGCGAACCGTTTGCTCTATCACAAACGCCGTGATGTGCTCGTGGAGAGCTTTGGCCGCGCAGGGTGGGACATTCCTCCACCGCCTGCGAGCATGTTCGCTTGGGCACCACTTCCCCCTGCGCTTGCGCATTTGGGCAGTCTGGAATTTTCGAAACAATTGCTGACACAGGCCGGCGTCGCGGTCGCGGCCGGCGTCGGATACGGCGAAGAAGGTGAAGGTTTTGTCCGCATTGCCATGGTCGAAAATGAACAACGCCTGCGTCAAGCGGCACGCAATGTGAAAAAATATTTGACCAGCATGGGCGTGAACACACCGGGTCAAAGCAAGACACTATAGGATTTTTTCATGGCACGGTCTGATTTCCAATTTTCAACGCGCGTGCGGGTGCGTTACGCTGAAATCGATGCGCAGGCGGTGGTGTTTAATTCGCGCTATCTGGAATATGCCGATGTTGCGGTTACTGAATATTGGCGCACAACCGGTCTGTCAGTGCATCCAGACTGGAAAGCGATGGAATTTCACGTCGCGCGGGCCCTGATCGAATATAAAGCCCCGATTCGCTATGATGAAGAAATTGATCTCTATGCGCGCACCACAAGGATCGGGCGCTCCAGCCTGACAACTTCAATTGAAATACACGGTGTTTTGGCGGCCCCGCAGGAAGATTTGCGCGCTGAAATTGAAATTATCAACGTTCATGTTGACCTGGAAACGGGGAAATCATGCCGTTTACCCGACTGGCTGGGCACCACATTGGACGCATTTGATCGGGGTGCTCCCCTGAGCTGAGACCAAAAATGGCGGCCAAGCGCACAATACATGCTGGGCCGCCAAGGTGTAAGGTGAAGACTGCAAGCAGCACATCACCCTCGGGTCGCAACAGGGGTGTAGGTGCGCAATGGTTTAGATTCTGTGACGGCCATCACATATTTTTCAAAAAAAAGGGGGCAGCCCAGCATGTTACAGAATATATGCTGGGCCGCCAAGGCGGGAAGGTGCCAGAAAGACAAAACAGGGCACTTCCAAACGGGCTGGGGAGACAAAAGTCCACATGTGTCAAAATCATCAGGCAACAGCTGCAGCCATAGGACGACGGACCACGTAAAATTTTCTTCTGTTCCCCTGAATAATATCAGTTATGCATAGGGGCTGTTGCAGCTGCCGAGAGTGTCCAAATTTTGACTAAAGATATGCAACCAATTGCACACCCTGTTGCACACCCCCTTTCATCGGCAAAAGAGCGGGTTGATTGGCGGGATTACCGCCTGTTTCTCGCCTGTGCTGAAGCGGGAAGCTTCAAAAGTGCTGCTGTGATTGCCGGCTGTTCTCTGAACACCATCCGCAGTCACATTGACCGTCTCGAACATAGCTTGGGCCAAATTCTTTTCCAGCGCTCCTACCTTGGGCTGTCCTTAACCTCTGCTGGTCAAGATTTTCTTCTGATTGCACAGGATATGCGGGATGCGGGGGCGTCGGTTGATCCCGCGCGGACGGCGTCAGGTTTTGCTGTGAACAGCAATGAGATTCGGCTGGACGTGACGGAGGGGTTGGGATCATTCTGGCTTGTCCCGCGCATCGGTATGTTGATTGAAGAAAATCCAGATGCGTTGATCACCATCAATTGTCGTGCGGGATTGCAAACGCCCAACCGGCGCTCCACCGATATTGTGGTTCAGTTGGAACGGCCTGTGGACAACGGGATGATTTGTGTTCGGTTGGGCACGTTCCACCTTATGCCTTTCGCAGCGCCATCTTATCTGGCGCGCAAAGGCACACCAACATCGATACAGGATGGTCTGGATCACCGATTGGTTGTGCAAGTTACCGATTCAGGGCCCCATGCTTTCTTTGCCGCGATGATTGGTGATGCGCCGCGCCCGGGCTTGGTCGCGGTCCAAACAAATGCAAGCTCGGCCTATTTTGTCGCGATCGCGCAGGGGACGGGTATTGGTATGCTGCCAACCTATGTTGCTGCGCTGACCGATGCCGTGGTTCCGGTGGATATGGAATTGAAACTGCGCAGTGACATTTGGCTGACCTATCATCCCGATGCCAAACGCTCTCCCTCCGCCTTAAAAACTATTGCATGGATCAGGGATTCGTTCGATTCTGCGCGTTATCCTTGGTTTGATGACCGCTTCATTCACCCCAGCAGTTTTACCAAACATCATTTTGGATATAATTTAACAGATGTTCTGGGCGGTGTTGCCGTGACCCCGCCTCGGTAGGGGGGTCATCACTGCGGCATTGCTGCGATGGCCCTGCCCTTGTATAGACCCGCCTATGTCGTCCCTTCGTCCTTGGCGTGATATTGAACGCCGCACCTCGCGCCAGATCATGGTTGGTAATGTTCCTGTTGGGGGCGATGCCCCTATCTCAGTGCAAACCATGACCAACACTCTGACATCAGACGCGAAAGCGACGATTGACCAGATCCGGCGCTGTGAAGAAGCGGGCGTTGATATTATCCGTGTTTCCTGTCCTGACGTTGAAAGCACCGCAGCGCTTAAGCAAATTGTCCGTGCCAGCCGCGTGCCCATCGTTGCGGACATCCATTTTCATTACAAACGTGCGCTTGAAGCGGCGGACGCGGGTGCGGCCTGTTTGCGGATCAATCCGGGCAATATCGGTTCATCCGCACGCGTCAAAGAGGTGGTCAGTGCGGCAAAGGCCAATGGCTGCGCAATCCGCATTGGGGTAAATGCGGGTAGCCTTGAAAAGGATTTGCTCGAAAAATACGGCGAACCTTGTCCAGAAGCGCTCGTCGAAAGCGCGCTTGATCATATTCGCTTGCTCGAAGATCATGATTTCAGAAATTATAAGGTGGCGGTTAAAGCGAGTGATCATTTCCTTGCGGTCGCCGCCTATCATCAATTGGCAGACGCGGTTGATTGCCCGCTGCATCTTGGGATTACCGAAGCAGGTGGTCAGCGCGGCGGTACCGTAAAGTCAGCCATTGGTATCGGTTCGCTGATCTGGGCTGGCATCGGCGACACGATCCGCGTGTCTTTGTCAGCAGAACCCGAAGAAGAAGTGCGGGTTGGCTATGAAATATTAAAATCACTGGGGGTCCGGACGCGCGGCGTTCGGGTGGTCAGTTGCCCGTCGTGCGCACGCCAAGGCTTTAATGTTATCCGCACGGTCGAAATGCTCGAAGACCGTCTGCAACATATTCACACCCCGCTCTCGCTCTCCATCCTCGGCTGCGTGGTGAACGGGCCAGGAGAAGCACGTGAAACCGACATCGGCCTCACCGGCGGCGGCAATGGCAAGCACATGGTTTATCTTTCAGGTGTTACGGATCACCATGTTCAAGACGCCGATATGGTCGATCATATTGTGAAACTGGTTGAAGCCAAAGCGGCCGAAATTGAAGCGGGCCGTGAAGTCAGTGCGGATGCCGGGCATTGACATAAACAATGATGGTGGCGCGCGCGCTCTGCTCCGCTAAGGGGGCATATGTCTCGCCCTATTTTGTCTCCCGCAATCCCCTTTGCCACGGCCTGTTTGGGCATTGCGCTTTTTTCAGCGATGGACGGCTATATGAAAGGGCTGGCGATCGCGCTTGGTGCTTATAATGCGATGTATTGGCGCGTGATCATTGGCGCGCTCTTTGGCGGCACAATCTTCCTGATCCGCCGCGAAAAACTGCCCACCCCTGCGGCGCTCCGCCTGCATATGTTGCGCGGCGGGATCGCAGCGATCATGGCGACCACCTTTTTCTGGGGGATTGCACGCGTGCCTTTGGCCGAAGGCATTGCGTTAAGTTTCATTGCGCCGTTGATTACGCTCTATCTTGCCGCATTGCTGTTGGGGGAAGTGATCAGCCGCGGCGCAATTATTGCCTCTTTCCTTGGTATTGCGGGCGTAGGCGTTATTCTTTTGGGGCGGATTGGAGGGGAAACCTATGATCAGGAAGCCCTGCGCGGGATCGCTGCCATCTTTGTCTCTGCTGTGTTTTACGCCTATAATCTGATCCTTCAGCGCCAACAGGCACAGATTGCGACGCCTGTAGAAATCGGCTTTTTTCAAAGTCTGTGTGCGATGATCGCGCTCAGCTTTGCCGCGCCCTTCCTCGCGGTTGTGCCTGCGGTTGAACATCTGCCAGATTTGATCATCAGTGCGGTGCTCGCTTTTTGTTCCCTCCTGCTTTTGTCCTGGGCCTATGCCCGTGCGGAGGCGCAGGTGTTGGTGACGGTTGAATATACCGCATTCATTTGGGCTGCGCTCTTTGGGTGGTTGTTCTTTTCTGAACAGGTCACGCTGGCAACAGTGTTTGGCACGGCGTTAATCGTCACCGGCTGCATTATTGCGACACGGCAGAAGCCAGAGAGTGTACAACATATCGAGACAAGCGCGCTCTAGCTTGCTATTGGCCCGCGCCATGACGATTATACCCGAAAAGTGCCAGACGATGGCCGATGTACGCGCCGGCGTTGACGCGGTTGATGCCGATATTGTGGCGCTTCTCGCGCTGCGCTTTGGTTATATGGGGGCAGCCGCCCGGATCAAAGCAGACCGCGGCGCAGTGCGCGATGAAGCACGCAAGGCACAAGTCATTGCCAATGCCAAGCATCATGCCCGGGCTAAAGCGGTACCCGAAGCATTGGTCGCAGCCCTTTGGGAGATGCTGGTCGAAAGCTCCATCAGCTATGAAATGGCGCTCTTTGACGCCAAGAGAGATGGATGAGCGGTTTTGACTTTCAACCCCAGCTGATCGGGGATCAGTTGCACCTGCGACCGCTGGTTGCAGAGGATTGGGACGCGGTCTTTGCTGCTGCTTCCGATCCGCTGATCTGGGCATTACATCCGGCGTTGGAACGGCATAAGGAAGACCGCTTTCGGGTCTATTTTGAAGACCGGCTGGCATCGCGCACGACGCTTGTCATTATTGACCGCACCGATGACACTATCATCGGCTGGTCAAGCTTTGGCGGGTTTGACCCAATCGTGTCTGAAGCAGAGATTGGCTGGACCTTCCTCGCCAGATCGCACTGGGGCGACGGCACCAACCGTGCGTTGAAACGACTGATGCTCACCCATGCTTTTGGCTTTGTCGACAGCGTCTTTTTTCGCATCGCCCCGACCAATTTACGGTCATGCCGCGCCACTGAAAAACTGGGCGCGGTCCTCACCGACAGGACCGATACGATCACAATGAACGGGGTGGAGATTCCGCATCTGATCTACGCCATCACCAAAAGCGACTATCAGACTTCATCCCTCTGTCTGGAGGGATAGACGCACGGCGTTAGCGTACCACCGTGCGCCTTGATATCATTACAGACCGTGCTGCTTGGCGCGTTCGATGCATTCAACGATGATGCGTTTTGCCGTTTCAACATCACCCCAGCCTTTGATCTTGGCCCATTTTCCGGGCTCCAAATCCTTATAATGGGCGAAAAAATGCTCGATCTGCTGGGTGACGATGGGGGGCAGTTCTTCGTGACTGCTGACTTCGCTATAATAGGGAAAGGTTGTGTCGACGGGCACGGTGATCAATTTTTCATCGCCGCCCTTGTCATCATCCATCAACAACACCCCGATGGGGCGTACGCGGATGACCGCACCGGGCACAATGGGCGACCGTGCAATCACCAGCGCATCCAAAGGATCGCCGTCTTCACCCAGTGTGTGCGGAATGAAGCCGTAATTCGCCGGATAGCGCATGGATGTGTGGAGGATGCGATCGACAAACAGCGCGCCAGACGCTTTGTCGATCTCATATTTAACCGGTTCGCCGCCAATCGGAACTTCGATCAGGACGTTCAGGCTTTCGGGCGGATTGTCCCCCGCTGGGATTAGGTCGATTCTCATGGGCGGGGCTTTAGCAGCAGATCAAGGCTGCCGTCACCTGTTCCATTCTTTTCGAGGCGCGGATAACGCAGCCCGCCATTCCATTGGAGGGACACGGTCCGCACACGGTCGCCAGATTTGACGATCAACGGGATCGGCTCCTTTGTGCCTTTGGCCGCTTTGACCGCGTCCTTAAGGGCTTCATCACTATAGACTTTTCCGCCCACCGCGATGATTTCGCTGCCGACCACCAGACCTGCGGCAAAGGCCGGACCGTCCCAGATGACGGCAGTAATTTTGGCACCCTTGCCAATGGTCATCCCAAGTGAAAAATTCAGATTGATGAATTTTCCGCGCTTTTCCGCGTCTTTGAAAAAAGCCGTGGGTTCGTCTGTATAAATCAGCTGGTATCCGCCCTGGGTCAGCCCCTTCAGCGGCGCACCGTCTGCTTTTTCGGTCAGGCGCTGGGTAAGGAATGCGGCCCAATCATGGGGCGTCACGGCATTCAATGTGCCGACCAATTCGGCGAATGTGTAGGACTTTGCGGAATAATCACCGTCTTTCGTGCCAAAGAAGCGGCGGGCAAAATCATCCAACCCTTTGGCGTTGGCGGTTTTGCTGCGGATGATCGCATCGGCTTCTAACCAGATCAACAGGCCTTCATTGTAATAATCTTCGCTGCGTTGCCAGCTGGCCCAGCCTTTGGGGCGGCGCGCGGAAATGACGGGGTCATTGGTCGTATCATCCAAAGAACGCCAATCGCGGGCGGGGGACAGATCCAGATTGGCCGCAATTGAAGCATAAGCATCCAGCGTGTCTTGTTTGCTGAACAGTCCGGACCGCGCGCCCAGAACATAGCCCCAAAACTGGGTTTGCCCTTCATAAACCCACATCAAATCATTCACGAGCGGCGTCTTGAAGTCAGGCACGATATGCCCGGCGGGGCGGCGGTGTTTGCCGTCCCAACTGTGCGTAAATTCATGCGGTAACAGATTGCGGCGTCCCGGCCCTGCATCCCAATCGGTGAAATATTCAGGGTTTACGCCGTTTTCGGAACTGCGGTGATGCTCCAACCCGATGCTGCCCATTTTGTCGGTCAGCGCGAGGAGGAAATCATAATGGTCATATTGGCGCGTACCGAACAGTTTGATCGCTTGGTCCACCAAGCGTTTATGCGCGTCGAGCTGTTCAGGCTTGATCACCAGATTTTTGGCGTCATCAGCGACAATGTTCAGCGTTACATTCTGGCCAAGGGTTTCAGCGCGGAAATGAAGCCCGGCAAACACAGGCGAATCGACCAAAGTTTCATAATCCACGGTCTGATATTTGACGCTATCTCCCACAGTGGATGCCGCGCGGAGTGCCGTTCCGGCTTTCCACCCTTTGGGATAGGTAATGGCCGCGCTGACCGGAATATCGCGCGTGGCATAGCCCGCCGGATAGAGCGAAACCGACTGCCACTGCACGTTCATCATCGTGTCGGTCATCACGACCCGCCCCTGATCTTCGGCGGTTGCCGACACGAACTGAAAGCTGACATCGAGTGTTTTTACGCCTGCGGGCACATCGACGGCAAAGGCATAGACATCAAGCGGGTCACGTTTCCAAACCAGGGTTTTTCCGCCGGCCCGGATGGTCAGACCGGTGATTTTTTCAATCTGGCCGCGCGGCGCATGGTTGCCCGGCAACCACTCAGGCAGCATCAGTACGGTTCGCCCGGGGCCTGCAACCGGAATGCTCTGCACAACCCGAAATATCGCGCGTTCAGTGTCTGTGGCATCAACGTTGAGGGTCATAACGCCGGGAAAGGCGGTCTGGGCAGCGGCGGGTGCAGAAAGTGTCAGGGCAAGCGCAAGCGCAAGCAAAGGGCGAGACATCGTGTTTTCCTATAGTGATTATTTGTGACACCAAACATGACGGCATTTGCGCGGGCCGTCTAGGGGCGATAACATGCCTATCCTCCCTAAGGCAAAGCC
>JBEBKH010000033.1:0-21186 GCA_040079575.1 Chakrabartia sp.
TCCACCGGCCATTCAGGAAAATGCCAGCGATCTTGCGGGTATTCGCAATATTAACGAGAGGATCGGCATCAAGCAGCACGAGGTCAGCGCGTTTGCCAACCTCAACAGTTCCACGATCACTGTCGACTCCAATCCACTGCGCGGAAAGACGCGTGGCCGATGCAAGTGCCTCCTGATTTGTCAGACCAGCCCCTACTAAAAGTTCAAGCTCCTCATGAAGTGAAAAGCCGCCCACAACTCCCGACGTGAGCGCATCTGTTCCAGCGACAATCGGCACGTTGGCTGCTTTGAATGCTTTGACCAATCGGGCATTGAAATCCACCATCTTGTCAAAATAGGTGATGAGCTTGGGTGACGAATTTTTGTTGTACCGATTGGCCACAACCCATTTGCTCTGAAGAAACGGGTGGGCATATCTCAAATAAGGTGACGCCTTCATTTCGTCGAGCGAGCGCGTCTCGCTGGCGATCCAGCGCATCACGGTTAATGTGGGTGATAACCAAGTACCGTTTTTCTTCGCAAGCTGAGCGAAATGCCCCGCGTCTTCGTCGGTAAAGTTCGCCGAATGCTTTGCATATTCTTCGGCATGTGCAACCATAGCAAAACCAGGCACAAACGCGCTTTCTAAATTTCCCTCAAAGGCGTCTGGGATATGACCAATCGTTTTTATGCCCAGCATGTTCCCTTCATCAATGATCGCAGCAAAGGTTTCAACATTGAGGTCGGAATAGACTTTTATAAAGTCATACCCTTCGGCTTTGATATCGCGAACCGCCTGACGCCCGTCAGCTGCCGTATTCGCAACCCTACCTCTGGATTTACCTCCATTGATAACCGCCGCCAATGCCATATGCGGGCCCAGAACATCACCCCTAGCGATTTCATTCCTTTGTCCGACCGATGCAGGAACAGCATCCATATTAAGCACCTGTGTAACGCCATTAGCGATGTAAGGTGTCATAATGTCCTGGGTGTTAAAGAACATAGTGGGGGCTTCGGTTGGATATTTTGGCGGGCGCGGCAAGCCATCCGAAGGCAAGTGAACATGCATGTCCGTCAGACCAGGGATGAGCCATTTCCCTTTGCCATTGATCCGCCTCGCCCCAGCAGGGATTGGCCCAGAAAGTGAAACAATTCGACCATTAATAATCACAACAGTAGCGTCGTTCAGCGCTGCACTGTCAGACGTCATCGGTACAACGGTAACATGCTCGATGACGATAGTCATCGGTTCCGGAGACGCCGGTTTCAATCGTTTCGCCTGGGCCGGCAATGAAGATACACCAAGCACAACAGCCAAAAACATGATGCGGGAAATGAGCGACAATATCAGCTGCAAGTGACGACGCATGATCATTCGTTTTCCTTTATGGCGCTGCTTAGACCCGCACAACCACCTGATCAGCGTTGGGTTCAGCCAGCGCAACATCGACCACTGACACAACCAGCGCCCCGCCGTTTTTCGCCAATGACTGAGGTTGCAATCCTGTTGCGGGAAACGTTGCTGTCATTGGGGATGTCCTTAATATGGTTCAAAAATTCATGATACGCGATTGCGGTGATCGTAGGTGATCCGTTATCCAAGGCAAGAGGCTTTGATGCCCTTGTCATACGATCCTATGTGGCTTACGATTTTGTAGGGGATCATTATGCTTAGTGAAAAGCGAAGAACATTGCTTGTGATCAATGGCGCTGGCCTTTTGATTTCATCTGCCTTGGTGGGCTGGGTTTATTTTTTCTTTTTGCTTGGCGCGGTTGATCTGTGGCCCATTGTCACTGACATTCCCATTACCATTGGAGGTGACCGGCGCGCCTGGAACATGGCGCACATGGAAGGGATTACAAACGGTCTCGTGCTCATCGCATTGGCCGCCGCTGCGCCTTTTGTTCGGCTGGGTCAAAAAGGGCAGACTTGGCTGTTTTGGTCATCGCTTACATTTGCTTGGTTGTTCACATTACCCGCAATCGCCAACGCCATATTCGGTACACGAGGGCTTGAATTTGGTGGCGGCCCCTTTGCTGGGGACGTGACGATCAATAATGTCATTTATCTTTTTGGCTGGCCACCCATAGTCGCTGTCCATATTGGTTTTGGATTGTTCGCATGGGGCGCGTGGCAACATTACAAAGCCTTGGATAATGCATCATGAGCACGACCCAAGCGTCACCAGCCCATCCATCGATCATCGTGCGAACGATCCCATTTGCCTTCGAAGAATCGATCAATCCGGTGTGGAATCCCGACAAGCCCGAATGGAGCCACATGGCCAATGGCGCATCATTGACGATGCCCTATCTGGAACCCTTTCTTATCAAGACCGTCAAGGAAGCGATGAAGCTGGCGCGTAATCAGGACCTGAAGACAGCCGTTCATGGCTTTATCGCGCAAGAAGGCCAGCATTATCAAAACCACCGCCGCTACAACGAAATATTGAAGCGCCATTACCCTGATCTCACCGAGGTCGAGAGCAGAATGGAAGCCGATTATAGAGGCATGCAATCTAAGAGCCTGCGGCAGCGCCTGGCTTATTCAGCCGGATTTGAAACGATGACGATGGGTATCACAGAATGGTTGATCAAACAGAGGAGCGGTCTATTTAAAAATGCCGATGCCTCCGTTGCCTCTTTAATCCTTTGGCACATGGTCGAGGAAACCGAGCATAAGAATGTCGCGTTTGATCTCTACAATGATTTATATGGAAATTATTGGCCACGGCTGTGGGGCTTATTGTCCGCAACATGGCATGTCGCAAGATGTTCGCGCGAAGGTTATCTCCGGATGCTCAAGAGCGACGGTTTGTGGCGGCAATGGAAAAGTAGGCTGCGTCTCTATCACATGGTCGCCAGATTTTTGATCCATACCTCTCCGGCGATGTTACAGTCTCTCTTGCCGGGATATCATCCAAGCAAAATCAAAGATCCCCAATGGGTGGCGCACTGGATTAAGGCCTATGCCAATTTGCCTGCCAATACTATTCCCTTGCTGAATACCAGAGATCCCGAAATTCCGGCCCAATTCGCTTCCTAGGGTCAGAACTTATTATCCGAACGCTGCGCAGTGTTGCTTTCATGCGCGATGTTGAGTGGCCGCAAACGGTTTGCTGATGAGAGTCAGCATCGGTTTGCCGCAAGATGCGTTCTAACCGTCGGAAAAACCAATAATCTTGCCGCGCATGTTCTTGTGTTAGAAAGGTTGTTCTGAACAAGCTTCGTCTGCAGGGGGCTGCTTAAAGGAGTCGCTCTATGCGTGTCATTTCCAAAAAGGCAGGTGGTCTTGTCCTGCTTGCACTATTTACAGGTTCAACGTCGGTCAGCTTGTCTGCGCAGCAGCAGGACAGTGCCGACCCTATCATTGTCCAGGGCATAGCCCCGCCAGAAGCGCCTGTAATGACCCAAGGGCCTGAGGTTAAAGGCATCATCACGGCGCGTAACGGCGACAGGATGAAAGTGACGACCGCTGACGGCACCAATATCATTATCGCCATCACCGATGCCACAAGGATCAAGACAGGCGGAGCCCTTCTGAGCGGCGGCAATAAGCTCGCATCAGACGCGCTGCTCAACGGCCTTCCCGTCACCGTCAAGACGCTGCAATCGGGCGATCAACTCGTGGCGAGCCACATCAGCATGCGGAGCAAAGACCTGAAGACCGCAACAATGATCCGCAACGGTACAGCCCAAGGTTTTGCAGAACAAACGGCGGCGACCGAGGCACTCCGCGGTCGCGTGGGTGATATCGACCAGTATAATATCAAAGGCACGACAAACGTAAACTTCGACACTGGCAAGGCGGTCCTCTCCGAACAGGGCAAGGCCGACTTGTGCGCTGCGGTAAGTGAAGCCGAAGGAATGAAAAACGCTCAGATCCTTGTGATCGGTTACACCGATTCAACCGGAAGCGATGAATTTAACCAGCAGCTTAGCGAAAAGCGGGCAAGCCGCGTCGTCAATTACATTCAGCAAGCCTGCGGCTGGAAACCCTATCGCATGCTCACCCCGACCGGCATGGCCAAAGCAGACCCCTTGGCGAGCAATGACACAGCTGAAGGCAAGGCACAAAATCGCCGGGTTTCTTTGAATGTCCTGGTCAGCAAGGGTCTTGACGGCCTGTGAACCGCACGGGGTGGGTGCGCTGCCCACCCCGCGATTTTCGGCAAATAATCTAGGGCCAACCCTCCAACCATCCCGCCGAACGGATGTTCGCGACGGCGCTGCGCGCGACGGGGGCGACGGTGCCGTTTGACAGTGTTAAGGTCATCGAACGCGGCGTCCCGTTGATTTTCATGACCGCGTCGCGCGCGACCCACCAAGATCGGTGTGTTCGGATGCCATCTTTGCCGCCCAAACCCGCTATCGCCTGACCAAGCGACATCAGAACCAGGCGGGACCCCGTCGATGTGTGAATGCGGACATAATGATCCTCCATTTGCAATGCCACGATGTCCGGCGTCAAATGTTTCAGCATGTGTTGCGGGGGCAATTCGCTTTTGTCCTCAACGTCCTGTTCAACAAAAAAATACTGTCGCACGACCATGAAGCCAACGGCGATAAAGGAACTGAGTGCCGCCACCTGCACATACCACAACGTCCACGAAATATCTAAATCTGCAAGGCGTGGCCAAAACCGAAATGCCAACATGCGTGTAAAGATGGTTTGCGGCACACTGACCAAAAGCAGCGCTACTATCAGGAGGAACCAGGATGAAAGCGTGCCAGCCGACGTCATACGGCGCCACAGCGTGATGCCCGAACCATAGAGGAACAAGCCGCCCCACAAAGTGAGGATCCAATAGGAGGCCCGCAGCAGGATGCCGCCATTCAAATAGGTGCCAAATGGCCCCATAGCACCAAGTAAAAGCCCGATGAGCGTCGCGAGCATCAGGTATCGACCTAGTAAAGAAAGCGTGTGACGCAGGGCTGTCACCGAAAAACGATTACTCATGCTTGCGGTCTACAACAATGCGACATGATGGCAAATGTCATTTCTGTCCCGTTCGCCCATCCACGTACCCATTCGCCGATTGACGGAAATATGCTATTTTATCGTGGGAAAAACCGTGATCAGCCCTTCATTACTGAAAGGGAATTTCAAAATGACTGTTCGCCGTACGCTCCGCATTCTCATCACCTGGACATCGATCGCTGCGCCACTGACTGTTGTCAGCGTGTCCAACGCCAATGCCAAAGGAACAGAAGTCGGCTTTGAACAGCGGCAGATGGATGACGGGACCAAAGTTGGCATTTGGTATCCCGCGTCGGGCACCGCGCAGCGAAAACGGCTTGGGCTTTATGAACAGGATGTTGTCCCTGATGCAGCAGTGCGGGGATCGCGGCACGGATTGGTGGTAATATCACACGGTTCTGGCGGCCATTTCGCAGGGCATTTGGACACCGCAATCGCATTGGCGCGAGCAGGCTTCATCGTCGCGGCCTTAACCCATAGCGGCGACAATTGGCAGGACAGAAGCAAAGCAACCCAGCTGGAGCGTCGCCCGCAAGATTTGAGTGCGGTTATCACCTATATGTTGGATCTTTGGCCATCACACACGCGGATTGATGTCAAAAAAATTGGTGCGTTCGGATTTTCAGCGGGTGGCTTCACCGTACTTGCAGCCGCCGGCGCGCGCGCCGATTTTACGACGATTGCGCCGCACTGCGCTGCCCATCCGGCGTTTTTTGACTGTAGCTTGATGCGGCAAAACCCACAAAACGAACGCCCGCTATGGACCGATAAGAAGGACGCCCGCATCAAAGCGATAGTGGTTGCAGCACCGGCGCTGGGGTTCACGTTCACAAAGGCCGCGTTGGCCCCCGTGACGCTGCGGGTGCAATTGTGGCGTGCGGCCAATGATCAGATTCTGCCAGCCCCGCTTTATGCCGACGCGGTCAAGGCCGCCCTGCCAAAACCACCAGAATATTATGATGTTGCGGGTGCTGGGCATTTTGATTTTCTAGCGCCCTGTGCAGATCCAAAGCAAAATCCGCAAATCTGTTCCAGCGACGCCGCGTTCGATCGCGCCGCATTCCACACCCTGTTCAACCAAAATATTGTGCGTTTTTTCCGCCGCCATCTGCGGAAATAAGGACCGCCGTTTACACTTCGGCAACACCAAATGCTTATGCTTACTTTTGACCAGGCCGGTGGGATATATATGATTTTCCTAGGGTCTATTGTGAAAAATTAAGACTAGGCATTTTTACCCGATGGCAAGAAACAAGATTTTCAGTTTATTTTCAGCGCCGTCTGGAGATGACTTTGCTGTCACTCAACCCGATTATGCAGAAACGCTGCTGCTGCTCGAAAATTTTGAAAACTCAAATAAGGGGTGGTTCTGGTCCACGGACTGTGACGGTCATCTCACCTATTTGTCCGGCAGTGTTTCACGACTGATGAACGATGAAACCGCTGCGCTGCTTGGGCTGGCCTTTTCCGATCTGTTTATTCGCGCTGACAATGCCGCCGATGTTCGCGAAAGATTGCCATTCATTTTATCGCGACATGCGAGTTTCGAAAATATCATTGTCCAGTCTGCGCGTTCGCAGGATGAGCGCTGGTGGGAGGTCGCCGGATCACCCCAATTCGACAAAGAAGGCAACTTCAAAGGCTATCGTGGATACGGCGTCGACGTCACTGAGCAGCTGCAATCGTCTGAAAATGCATCTCAATTGGCTATGTATGACCCGCTCACGGGCCTGTCCAACCGGTTGAGCATGGCAAAATGCCTTGAAGCGGGCATGGCGGGAATTGAACAATATGGGCGATCTTGCGCGGTTCTGCTGATTGATCTTGATCGCTTCAAGCAGGTCAATGATTCGCTAGGCCACCCGGCAGGCGACGCGCTTTTGAAACAAGTGTCCGAACGTCTGCTCAAAATTATTGGTGACCGTGAAAAAGTATTCCGTCTGGGCGGCGATGAATTTCAGATTATTTTGCCAAATTGCGAAGATCGCGGCACCCTTGGCGGTATCGCGAATGAAATTATCGCGAGTCTGTCGCAACCCTATTCAGTTCTTGGCAGCCGCTGCGTTATTGGCGCATCGGTGGGGTTGGCCGTGGGGCCAAGCGACGGACGCACACGTGAAGAATTGATCCGCAATGTGGATTTGGCGCTGTATGCGGCAAAGGAAAACGGACGCGGCTGTTTTCGCTTTTTCTCCAACGAGCTTTTGCAAGCAGTTGAGGAAAGGCGGGGATTGGAAGAAGATTTGCGCGATGCGTTGGTTAAGGGGCAGCTGTCGCTTTTTTACCAACCCCTCGTCAGCACCAAAAGCAGCTGTGTGACTGGGGTCGAAGCCCTGATCCGTTGGCAACACCCGACACGCGGTGCAATTTCCCCCGCACTTTTCATTCCCATTGCCGAAGAAGCCGACTTGATTGGTATGTTAGGGGAATGGATATTGCGAAAGGCATGCGAAGATGCCGCACAGTGGCCCGGTGACATTCGTGTTGCAGTCAATGTGTCCCCCATACAATTTGCCAACGAAGCACTGCCGCAGATTGTTGTGTCTGCGCTCGCCAATTCGGGTCTCGCACCCAATCGTTTGGAACTAGAAATAACCGAAGGCGTTTTTCTAGGCGAATCCGCCGAGACTGACACGATGTTTGCGACATTGAAGGAGATCGGCGTCCGTTTGGCACTTGACGATTTCGGAACCGGATATTCATCACTCGGCTACCTGAAGACAGCGCCATTTGATAAGATCAAAATCGACCAGACTTTCGTTCGGGAAGCCACTTTGCCGGGGTCTCGCAACGGCGCCATCATTGCAGCAATTGTGGCATTGGCTGGCGCGCTGTCGATGGAAACGACCGCAGAAGGTGTAGAATCTCTTGACCAGCTTGACCTGATCCGCAGCCTTGGGGTCAGCCACATTCAGGGTTATGTCTATAGCAAGGCGATTGCGTCCGATGCTCTTGCTCGGGGATTGGCGTCTGGGGAATGGCGGATCGAGCCAACGGGACATGCAAAACAGCGCAATGAGCGACGCGCGATGTACCGCAAAGTCGGGGCCATCCTTGGCAGTTATTACCATCCTGCGTTGATCCGCAATCTTTCAGAATCCGGGGCTTTAATCGAAGGCTTTGTTGATGTTCCTGTCGACACCCAAATCATCGTAGATTTCGGGGAATGTCAGCTTGCGGTCGCAACCGTGCGGCGCGTTGGCAAGAAACAGCACGGAATCGAATTTGTCGAACAATTGGTCGATGACGGCGTGGGCGGTCTCTGCACCAGCCGCCGTGTGTCTGCCTATGCACTGTCCAAACTTGGTCTTGGGGGAAAAGATCAATCGGGTGAAGCGCTCATGTGGGATCCAACCAATGCCGCAACAGTTGGAAAATTATCTGACAGTCTCGGGCTTAGCACGTCGGCAAAGAGCATCCAGACGCCGGGTCAAGGCCCTGGCGCCGGTGGAGACAACGCACCCCAATTCCAAAGCCTGTCGTTGCTCAACGCTGGCACTGCATCCCAACGCCACTTATCCAATGATGAATTAGCGCGCCTCAAAATGGCGGTTGAGGCCAGCCATAATCCTTCCCTCAAATACTTCATCGGTTTGGTGCTTCTGACAGGCACAAGGGTGCAAGACTTGCTGACGGCACAGTGGGATCACTTTGACCTGAACGCCGGGGTGTGGACCGTTCCAGCTGAAAATGCTGGGAAGACCAAAAAAATATCGCTTTCCACCGCCGCGATAGACCTCATCAATCAGCTGCCGCGTTGGGACGGCTGCCCCCATTTGATCGCAAATCCCAGAACCAAAAAACCTTACAATTCATTCTATGGCAGTTGGGACGCCGCAAGGAAGAAGGCCAAACTGGGTAATGTTGGCATCCATGATCTTCGCAATAACGTCGTAAAGACGTGGTGAATTTATCGGCCTAGACATATCCTAACCATCGCGGCATAAAGCGGTTGAAATGATCACACGGTCCGCACTTCTTCTCCTACGACTTACACGCCCTTAGGCGTGTGTGATCCTGCGTGGCCGCTGATTGGCCCGCGATACCGCCTAAGGGCAAACATCCCCAAACCCACAGACAAGCCCAAATAGCTTGCCCTTTGCCCATTTTTGTTAAAAGCGATACTCCATGACCATGCTGCGCACACCGTCGACCAAATACCGCCCTTTCCCGCAAATTGACTTGCCCGACCGGCAATGGCCTTCGCGCACGATCACGACAGCACCTCGTTGGCTGTCCACTGACATGCGCGACGGCAATCAGGCCCTGATCGACCCGATGGACAGTGAAAAAAAGACCCGCTTTTTTGATTTGCTGCTCAAAGTAGGGATCAAGGAAATCGAGGTTGGCTTTCCTGCCGCAGGAGCAACCGAATTTGATTTCATCAGCGGATTGGTGACCTCTGGTCGTATTCCAGATGATGTTATCATCCAAGTGTTGACCCAGGCCCGGCAGGATTTGATCGAAACCAGTTTTGCATCCCTGCGCGGCGCGCGTGCGGCGATTGTCCATCTTTACAATGCGGTTTCACCTGCGTGGCGCAAAATCGTGTTTCAAATGGACATGCCGGAGATAAAAGAAATCGCCATTACCGGCGCAAAACTGTTGCGAGATGAAGCGGCCAAACAACCCAACACCGATTGGCATTTTGAATATAGCCCGGAAACATTTTCCACAGCTGAGATCGATTTTTCGCTGGAGGTCTGCGCCGCGGTGATGGACGTGCTACGCCCCACCCCCGACAAACCAATCATTTTTAACCTGCCCGCTACTGTCGAGGCAGCAACACCCAATATCTATGCCGATCAGATTGAATATTTTGGGCGGCATATCCCAAACCGCGACAGCGTGATCATCAGCCTCCATACCCACAATGACCGTGGTACCGGCGTTGCGGCGACCGAACTGGGCTTGCTCGCAGGCGCCGACAGGGTTGAAGGTTGCCTGTTCGGCAACGGCGAACGCACTGGCAATGTTGATTTGGTGACCGTCGCACTCAACATGTACACACAGGGCATCAACCCCGGCCTTGATTTTTCAGACATTGATCAAGTCATCCAGACCGTTGAATATTGTAACGCCCTGCCCGTTCATCCGCGCCATCCCTATGCCGGTGAACTCGTCTTTACTGCATTTTCAGGCAGCCATCAGGACGCGATCAAGAAAGGCTTTGCCGCCCAAGACGCGCGCAATGATGAGCTTTGGGAAGTGCCCTACCTGCCCATTGATCCCGCCGATTTGGGACGATCATATGAAGCGGTGATCCGTGTCAATTCTCAATCTGGCAAAGGCGGTGTCGCCTGGGTGCTTGAACAGGATAAGGGCCTAAAATTGCCGAAGCGTTTGCAGGCCGATTTCAGCCGCTATGTCCAGCAGATGGCCGACGAAACCAGCCGCGAACTCAATGCCGATGACATTTGGCATTGCTTCACATGCAGTTACCGGTTGGATGAACCACAGCATTTTGCGCTGGTCGATTATGAAGAAACCAAGGCCAGCAACGGCGACCGCATTTTCGTTGGCAAAATCGCGGTTGACGGGCAGGAACAATCGGTCAGCGGACGGGGTAACGGCCTGATCTCAAGTATCGTCGCGGCGTTAGAGAGTAGCTTCGGGGTCGCACTCAACATTGTTGATTATGCCGAACACGCCATTGGTCACGGCAGCGACGCGCAGGCGGCGGCCTATGTCGAATGCAAATTGGCCGACGGTTCGATCCGTTGGGGCGTGGGCATTGACGCGGACGTCGCCACCGCCAGCGTGCGCGCAGTGTTGAGTGCTGCAAGCGGGGCTGGGCGTTAGGCTTACTGCGCCCCGGACTCGATCCAGAGCACTGATGGCTTCAACGAAAAACGGCCCCAAATCGCTCTGGGGCCGTTTTGCTGTTCAGTCTAACGGAAGGCCTCAGCCTTTTTTCTTATCCGCCCAGATGCTCTTGTACGATCCGTACGCCAGCCCTGCAAAGATCAATAGGAAGATGATCGTTGCGATCCCCGCACGGTTGCGGTTTTCCAATTTGGGTTCTGCGGTCCAAACGAGGAATGCAGAAACGTCTTTTGCCATCTGATCAACGGTCGGCTTGGGCGCGCCTTCGCCGTAGGTCACTTGTCCTTCAGTGGTCAGCGGCGCTGCCATGGCGAGGTTCAAATTGGCAAAATAAGGATTATAATGCGTGGTCGCGCTGGGCATTGAATCCGGAAATTCCTTCTTCAATTTGGCCGGTGGTGCCTGAAATCCCGTCAGCAACGAATAAATATAGGGCGCGCCGCCGTGGCGTGCTTTCGTCATCAGCGACAAATCTGGTGGAGCCGCATTATTATTGGCCGCGCGCGCAGCCGTTTCATTGGCATAGGGCGACGGGAAACGGTCCGCTGCAAGAGATTTCCGCGTTGCCGCTTCCCCCGTGTCTGGGTTCACACTGGGGGTTTCAATTGGCCATTCGGTTGCAATGGTTTTGATCTGACCTTCGTCATAACCAAGGTCTTTCAAATCACGGAACGACACCAGGCGCAGGCTGTGGCATGCCGAACATACTTCCTTATACACCTGAAATCCGCGTTGCAGCTGGGCGCGGTCAAATTTACCGAGCGGACCATCACTGGCGAGCGCCAGATGCTTGGGGAGTTTGTGGAATTCATGTTCAGCCGTCACCGCAGGCGGTTCAGACACGAAATTCACAACACCGCGCACGGTTGAATACAGCAGCATGCCCGAAAAGAACAAACCGACAAGAAAAGCGATCGGACGAATCATCTTCAAATTTCCTTATGCGGCGTTCTGTGTCGCGGGTGCGGCAGCCTTGCCCAACACGGCTTCGGTGATGGAGTTTGGCAGCGGCAATGTCTTTTCGATCCGCGAGATGATGGGCAAAATGATCAGGAAGTGCGCGAAGTAATAAGCCGACGCGATCTGACTGATGATGACATAGGGTTCTGCCGCTGGCGCCCCGCCACAAATTCCCAAAACCACAACGCAGGGGATCAGGCCGAACCAAAAGAATTTGCGGAACAGCGGGCGGTAATGGCCCGAACGAACCGGCGATTGATCGAGCCAAGGCAGAATGAACAGCAGCAGGATCGAAGCGAACATCGCGATCACGCCGAGCAGCTTTGCCGGAACAAAGAAGAAATCGAATGTGAAGGCGCGCAGGATCGCGTAAAATGGCCAGAAATACCATTCCGGCACGATATGCGCTGGCGTCGACATCGGGTTGGCCGGAATATAATTGTCAGCATGCCCCAGATAATTCGGCGCGAAGAACATCAGTGCGGCAAATACGATCATAAAGACTGCCAGTCCGAACCCGTCCTTTGCGGTGTAATAGGGATGGAATGGCACCGTATCCTGAGGCCCCTTCACATCAACACCAGTTGGGTTGGATGATCCCGGAATATGCAACGCCCAAACGTGCAGGATGATGACACCCAAAATCACGAATGGCAGCAAGAAATGCAGTGAGAAGAAACGGTTTAGCGTGGCATCATCGGGTGAAAAACCGCCCAACAACCATGTCTGAATGGGTTCACCCACCAGCGGAATGGCGCCGAACAGGCCGGTAATCACCTTCGCGCCCCAGAAGCTCATTTGCCCCCAGACGATGACATACCCCATGAAAGCTGTCGCCATCATCAACAGAAAAATAACAAGACCGAGTAGCCACACCATTTCGCGCGGGGCTTTATAGGATCCGAAGAACAGCCCTCTGAAGATATGAATATAGACCACAATGAAGAACATTGAGGCCCCGTTGGCATGCGCATAGCGCAGGAACCAACCGGAATTGACGTCGCGCATGATATGTTCGACCGAATCGAATGCCAAACCGGCGTCGGCGGCAAAATGCATCGACAGAACAAGACCTGTGACGATCTGGATCATCAGGGCAACGCCCGAAAGCACCCCGAAATTCCACCAATAATTGAGGTTGCGCGGAACAGGATAGCCTGCACCAACCGCATTATAGACAAAGCGCGGCAACGGCAGCTTTTCATCCATATAGCGCATGAAAGGATGGGTTGGCTTATATTGTTCAGCCCAGGGAAAACTCATCGTCTAATATCCTCAGCCGACCTGAATGACGGTATCTGTAGTGAAAGCATATTCGGGAACCTCGAGGTTTTTCGGGGCAGGCCCTTTGCGAATGCGCGCGGCAGTATCATAATGTGATCCGTGGCAAGGGCAGAAAAATCCGCCAAACTCGCCTTTAACTTCGCCAGCCGCAGCACCAAGCGGAACACAGCCCAGATGGGTGCAGACACCCATTGTGACCAGCCACTGCGATTTTCCTTCTTTGGTGCGCTGATCAAGCGTTTCAGGATCGCGCAAGCTCGACACATCAACCTTTTGTGCGGCTGCGACTTCAGCGGGCGTCAAATGGCGCACAAACAAGGGCTGCTTTCGGAACATTGTTTTGATCGACTGTCCCGGCTGGATCGAAGACAAGTCAACTTCGATTGAAGCTTCTGCCAAAACATCCTGACTGGGGTTCATCTGGTTGACCAGCGGAAGGACGATGGCCCCTGCCCCGACCCCAGCAAAACTGACTGCCGCAATATTGATGAAGTCGCGGCGACGCACTTCACCTGATTCGATTCCAGCGGTTTTGTTGTCTTCTGTGACCGTAGCCATAGTTTGTTTTCTGCCCTTGATTCGGACCACGCCCCAAATTCGTAGCGTTACGCAGCGGTAACTCCATAGATTTGCGACTGTGTCCCCTAAATCGTTAGATTTGCGGCGCTGATAGCGCCCTTCGCGTCGCTTGCAAACCTGAATTTGACCTTCTTGTGACATTGCCCCGAAATAGCCTATCGGGTCAAAATGAGAATTGCACTGTATCAACCCGAAATTCCCGGCAATGTTGGCGCAATTTTGCGCCTTTCGGCCTGTCTAGGCGTTGCTGTTGACCTGATCGAGCCCTGCGGCTTTCCGTTTTCAGATAAAAAATTAAAACGCGCTGGGATGGATTATGCCGACCATGTGGTGCTGAACCGCCACAGTGATTGGGATCAGTTTAAGCAAGCCGCCCCCGGTCGTGTGATTCTATTGACCACCAAGGCTGAGCATGGCCTCTATGATCTTGCCTTCCGAAACGACGACACACTTTTATTCGGACGGGAAAGCGCAGGTGTACCTAACGAAGTGCGCGATGCGTGCGATTTATTGGTCCGAATCCCCCTCATGCCTGCACTCCGATCCTTGAATGTCGCTGTCGCGGCTGGCATTGCTGTGTCTGAAGCTTTGCGCCAAACTGGAGGAACGCCTGCGTGATCATACTCGACACTGAACAGCAAATGGCAAGGGCGTGGTTTGAAGCCCTGCGCACGCGGATATGCAACGCATTTGAGGCGATTGAGCGCGAAGCCGGCAGTGACGCCAGTTTCACTTTCACCCCGTGGAACCGCGACGATGATCCAGAGGCCAAAGGCGGCGGCGGCGTGATGGGCGTGATGAAAGGCAAAGTGTTTGAAAAGGTCGGCGTCAACGTATCGACTGTTGGCGGTGTATTTGCCTCTGAATTCGCCAAAACCATCCACGGCGCGGGCGACAATCCAGAATTTTTCGCCACCGGGATCAGTCTGGTCGCGCACATGGCCAACCCCCATGTTCCTGCCGTCCACATGAACACACGCTTCCTCGCCACCCAGAAACGTTGGTTTGGCGGCGGCGCTGATTTGAACCCGCCATTGCCCTATGATGAAGACACAGCGGATTTCCACGCCCGTTTAAAACAGGCCTGCGACCCCCACGGCGCGGAACTTTACCCTGCTTTGAAGAAATGGGCAGATGACTATTTCTGGATTCCCCACCGCAACGTTCACCGCGGCGTTGGTGGCATTTTTTATGACCACCGCGACGGAGATTTTGAAAAGGATTTCGCCCTGACCCGCGATGTTGGCGAAGCATTTTTGGATATTTTTCCAAAAATCGTCCGCCGCCGGATGGACACGCCCTTCACAGCTGAAGAACGCGAGGCAATGTTACTGTGGCGTGGGCGCTATGCCGAATTCAATCTTGTTTATGATCGTGGCACTTTGTTTGGCCTAAAGACCGGCGGCAAGATTGAGGCAATTTTGATGAGCCTGCCACCCGAGGTGAAATGGGCCTGACCCCTGTTCCAAAGGGCGAACTCGCCACGATTGTTACATCACTGGAAATGACCGCGCGTCCAAGGCCTAGCCCCCTGCCCGAATCGTCGCTGCGTTTGGTTGCATGGCCAGAACCGTCGTTGGGAAAGTACCGCACTTTGTTTCGCCGTGTGGGGGAGCCGTGGCTGTGGTTCTCACGTCTCGTGATGGCGGAAGACGCCCTGCGCGCGATCATCCATGATCCCAATGTGCGCGTCAGCGCCGTTGTTGACCGCACGGGTATTGAGGTTGGCATGCTCGAACTTGATTTCCGCGAACAGGGCCAATGTGAGATTGCCTATTTCGGATTGGTCCCCGAACTCGCTGGCAAAGGCAATGGCGGCTGGTTAATGGCGCAGGCGCTGGCTGCTGCGTGGCGCAAGGATGTCACGCGGCTGTGGGTACACACCTGTACGCTCGATCACCCCGCAGCACTGAATTTTTACCGAAAATCTGGCTTTACGCCCTATGCCAGCGCGGTGGAGATCTTTCCCGACCCGCGCCTTATCGATATTATCCCCCGCGCCTGTGCCCCTCATATCCCGCTGTTGGACGTCACCTGACGATATGTTGCCGCAGCCAATAGGGTAAGCACAACGGACATGGCCGCACCCGATATCGCCGCAAGAACATGATTGACGATCACTTGCCCAGACTCTGGTAGAACCAACGCTGCGATGATCCCCAAAATCGCTGTTGCAGCGCCCGTGGCGATCCACAGAACGATGGCAACGATGATAATAATACCAGCAATTTTCCACCCCTGCCCTCGGCTCAGTGCGAAAGAACGCTGTAGGGCAGTGATGGGGTTGCTGATTCCTTCCGCCATCATCGCAGGTTTTGCCAGAAACAGACGCCCCAGCAAATAGAACATCGGTAGGATCAAGGGGAAGAATCCAGCAATCAAAATCAAATTTGTCACCAAACTCAGGCCAAACAGGCTTAAGAAATAGCGCCCTGCCCACGAAATTGCTTCCCCTGCGGTCAATCGTTGTGGCGACAGCAACAAAGCCAATAATGTCCCCGCCCCAAGGATGACCGGAATTTGGAAAAGGAAGAGCGTGAGGAAATTATCCTGATAATATTCGACCAGCGTCTTAACGCCATTGGCATTGAGTTCTTTTATCTCAGGCAGGGCAACAAACAACATTTGTGCCAAAAGCGGTAGGAATATGAAAACGCCCGCAATCGCCAAAATCATTTCTTTGTGGCCGCGCGCCAACGACACGGCATCATCCCAGATGCGATTATAATTCAACGTCATTTCAATCCCTCACGCAGCGCTTAAAATGCGGGTCTAGGCGAAGCACCCCGCCGCCGCAATCGTCTGTCGCTTGATTGCTGGGCCACTTGCGTGAATGACGCTCCCTTATGGACCATCAGCGCGAATCAGATATTCTCTGGACGAGAAGCGAAGGGTTGACCGCCTATCCTGAAGCCTTGGCAGCAATGGAGGCGCGCGCAGAAGCCATTGCACAGGGCCAATCCCCGGAACAGATTTGGCTGTTGGAACACCCTCCCCTTTACACCGCTGGGACAAGTGCTGACCCGCAAGAATTGCTCGACGCGCGCTTTCCCGTTTTCACCGCAGGACGCGGCGGGCGTTACACTTATCACGGCCCTGGGCAGCGGATTGGCTATGTCATGCTCAATTTGGGTCAACGCGGCAAAGACGTACGTGTCTATGTCCATGCACTTGAAGGGTGGGTGATTGCTGCCTTGGGTGAAATTGGCATCACGGCGTGGCGCGCGCCCGGCCGGATTGGGATATGGACGCTTGATGGCGGCAAAGAAGCAAAAATTGGTGCCATCGGTGTGCGCGTGCGCCGTTGGGTCACATTCCACGGTTTCTCAGTGAATGTGGACCCTGACCTTTCGCACTTTGGCGGCATTATCCCCTGTGGGTTACCAGAGTTTGCGGTGACCAGCATAAGAAAACTTGGTTTTGCAACCGAGATCGAGGCCTTTGACACCGCCTTAAGCACCACATTTCCGTCGTTTTTGAAGGCGATAGCGACACCACACAAAAACGCTTGAGAAAGTGTTGAAAATGTTTTAATGTCTACTTCGATTTGGGTATATAGGTCTACCGACTATCCGGATCTTTATTACCTTGGGAGTTTAAGACATGAAAAAATTGATGATCGTATCGCTCGTTGCTGCTGCTGGCCTAACACTTGCTGCTTGCAACAAGGCAGAAGCACCTGTTGATGCAAACGCAACAGAAATGAACGAAGCTGTTGCTGTTGAAGGCGCTGCTACTGCTGCAATGACAAACGTTGATGCTGCTGCTCCTGCTGCAGACGCAATGGCTGCTGATGCAAACGCAACTGCTGCTGCACCTGCTGCAGACGCAAACGTTGCTGCACCAGCTGAAGCTGCTAAGTAATCGCTTCACCGCGTTACTGATAGGAAGGGCCGCTTGGGAAACCGAGCGGCCCTTTTCTTTTGTCCATCCTCCGTTAAGGCATGACTGTTAGGGCGTGCGTAACAAGGATGTGTTTTTATGAATCTGCTTCGACTTTCCGCCATTCCAATCAGCCTCATCTGCGTGGTTGCCCCCGCCCAAGCGCAAATGTTTTGGCAGTCACCCGATTATAGCGGCGCGCCTTTGACGGCGTTGGAAGCAGGGTTTGACACCCCAATGCCCGGGGCGACGCCCACTGAAATTCAGGCGGCTTTGCTGTGGAATTTGCGCTCTGCGCTCAACCTTGCGGCGCTCCAATGTCAATTTGAACCAACACTGCGCGCAACCGAAAATTATAACGCCATCCTGAATGACCATAAGGATGAGCTGACCAAAGGCTATGCCGCGCTTTCAAACTATTTCAAACGCACAAAAAAACCAGCGTCAGCCGCACAAAAAGCGCTGGATGTTTTTGGCACGCGCACGATCAGCAATTATTCCACCGTGCGCGGCGTTTTGGGGTTTTGCCAGACCGCAGGGTCGGTTGGTCGCCGCGCGCTGTTCGCGCCCAAGGGCAGCCTCAGCAGCCTGACCACCGAACGGCTGCGCGAATTACGCAACAGTTTGAAACCTGTTGGCGAACAACGTTTCCGTCGTCTTTACATCCCCACGGGATCGGCCCGTATTCCTGTCACTGACAATCGCTGTTGGGACAAAAAAGGACATTATATCAGCGCCTGTGGCTGGGCTTTTTAAGATATTTTATTAGGGCAACCCCAAAACCTTATGGGTTTGGGTGGTTAAGCGCCAAAGTGGATTTTCCATGACAAATGCAATGGCCGCTGCGTGGTTTTGATCGCGCACATTGCTGTCCATTGGTTGAATCAGGAAATGCTTGAAATCCCAACCTTCCATATTTCGCCAATCGCTGCCCAGTTGGGGCCAGACAAGTTTGAGCTCATCCCCTGAACGCTGGATGACGGTGCTTCCTGCCTTTGGGCTGATACACAGCCAATCGATGCCGTCGGGTGCCACAATTGTGCCGTTACTCTCCACCCCGATTTCAAATCCGTGGCTGTGGAGCGCATCAATCAAAGCGATGTCGAGTTGCAGCATGGGTTCGCCGCCAGTGATAACGATGTAGCGTTTACCGCCGCGCGCCTGTCCCCAGCAACCGGCCACCGCATCCGCAACATCGTCTGCTGTTGCAAATTTTCCGCCGCCTTCGCCGTCAACACCGACAAAATCCGTATCGCAAAATTGACAAACAGCAGTGCTGCGATCCTGTTCGCGGCCTGACCAGAGGTTGCACCCAGCAAAGCGCAGGAAAACGGCACGGCGCCCGGCCTGCACGCCTTCGCCTTGCAATGTCAGGAAAATTTCTTTGATGGCATAACTCATGACCGTGTCGGGTCATGCAGCCCCGCCTCTGCAAATCCTTTTTCACGCAGTCGGCAACTGTCACACACACCGCACGGACGGCCATCGGCGGTGGGATCATAGCATGACCAGCTTTGCCCAACGTCCAAGCCAAGATCATGCGCCGCGCGTGCAATGTCTGCTTTGGTCATATCCACCAGTGGCGCATGCACAGTATAGCCTTGGCCCTGATCAGCGGCCTTGGTGCCTTGCCGTGCCATCGTTTCAAACGCATCAACAAAGGCGGGGCGGCAATCGGGATAACCCGAATAATCAAGCGCGTTGATCCCAATCACCAGATCATGTGCGCCAACAGCCTCTGCCCATCCCAGCGCGAGCGAGAGGAAAATCGTGTTCCGCGCGGGCACATAGGTGACCGGAATTCCGGGCTCTAGCCCCGCTTTTGGCACAGCAATCTCTGCGTCGGTCAGCGCGGACCCGCCAAACAGGGCAAGGTTGATCGGCATGATGATATGGCGTTCCGCCCCCAGCATCGTCGCGACCCGGACGGCGGCATCCAATTCAACCCGGTGGCGTTGGTTATAATCAATGGTCAGTGCGAAAAGCCGGTATCCAGCGGCGCGCGCCAATCCCCCTGCGACCATTGAATCAAGCCCGCCGGAAAGCAGGATAATCGCGGCAGCATCAGTGGAGGCAGGTTTGAATGTCATGGTCTGGGCGCGCTATCCCCGCACTGCTGCAAGTTCAAGCTTTGCGCGCAAAAAAGTTACCGGCCAGAATTTCCAACACCGCCGACACAGGCCCCAACACGGCGGCCCTCTGCCGTGAACAAAAACGGTGCGCGATTGACGACACCCTGCGATTCAATTTGCACAAGCCGCGCATTTTCGACGCGCAATGTCGTCCGCCCATTGCCGCTGTTGGCACAGGAATAATGCACGGTTGCTTCGCGCGGACTGTTCGTAATCACAAAAACCTTACAACTTTGCGCGGCATGCCGCAGTTGCAACAACACTTGCGCATCCGTTACGCACAAAGAACGATTTTCAGACGGCGCGTTGGGGGATTGTATCGTCCACAATCCGGGTTGAAGGACACCAAGCGCCGTCAGCGCTGGCTTTGCTTCTGGCTGTCCACCAGAAGACGCAGTGCCTCCTGCCAGCAAAGCGGCAGATGGTAGCATCAGCAATGGTAAAATGAAGCGCTTCATGTTCAATCGTCCTAGACCAATCTGGCAATGCCAGTGTCATGGAGGCGTACCCACTCTCACAACCTCTGTATTGAACGTTTTTTACACTCCAAATTACGGCCAAATGACGACAAAACGATGTTAATTATACATTACGGGGCCTTTATTGAAAATATTTTCGCACAAAAAGCGCAATCAACAGCGATAATCCCCTTTTCATCTGCCATTTCAGCGCGATCCGCCTCCGGAAATTTCAAGATCACATCGCGGACATGATCCGGATTGCAGCGACACCCCTTTGAAAGTGCGATTGGTTCAAAGACACGCACCTCTTCCTCATTGAAAAGCCGCCAAACAATGCGGTCAAGCGCAAGATCAGGGTCCGTCAATTCTGTGCCCTTGATCGTTTGGCCAAGGATCGTAACTTGATCCCATTCGGGATGGTCCAAACGGGTGTGAATGCGGTCTCGCCCATCCTCACCTTCTGGCAAATGCTGAAGCAAAATACCGCCCGCAATATCGCCCGTCATATCAATACGGACAAGGCTGGGAATTTGTTCTGATTGACTGAAATAACTTTCAGCAGCCTCGGCTAGGGACTGTCCTTCAAGCGGGACAATCCCCTGATAGCGCTCCCCACTGGTCGCCTGATCGAATGTGATCGCCAAATAGCCTTTGTTGAACAAATCATCCAGGGTCGGCGCTTGCGGCAGTGCGGCCAGACGTTCAGGATCGTGTTTCACATAACCGCGCAACGCGCCGCCCTGATAATCACAGACCAGCAGGCTGACGACACCGTCTGCGGTCTGCGCCTGAAGGGTCATCTGCCCTTCTGCATTTTTAAGCGTCGATCCCAGCATTGCCGTTAAAACAAGCGCTTCAGCCAACAACCTTTCAATGACCGGCGGGTAGCCGTGTGCTGCAAGGATGTTTTCCAAAACCGGGCCAAGCCGCACCACGCGGCCACGGGCGTGGCGCGCGGCAATCGTAAAGCCCAAGACTTGATCTAGATCGCTCACAGCAATCCAAACGCCCAAAGCAAAACGGATTTTTGCGCATGAAGCCGGTTTTCCGCCTCTGCCCAAATATGCGATTGTGGCCCGTCGATCACCTCCGCCGTGAC
>JBEBKH010000034.1:0-20749 GCA_040079575.1 Chakrabartia sp.
ATTCATTTTCGTCCTCGAAATTTGTCAACGACACATCAACAGTATAAGTATTATTTGATCTAGAGATTTCTCTTATTGAAATACAGCTCGGTGTATAAACATTATCAATCTTGGGGACAGTTTTTGAGCATGAATTTAGTGCAATCATTGTCAACAGGATCAATATCGAGGAAAATATTCTGGATTGGCCCACTGTATGTGACATTTTCACTCCAAAGTTATACGGTTAATCTGACACACTCCCGGGAATTCCGGCGACACTATACTAATTACCACTACCCCCTCCTTTCAGCTTAAGCCCGCGCATCTGTGGGGCTAAGCTCCGAATTACGGTGACAGAGTTTCGGGAACAGTGCACTTAATTACCTCACTCATTTTCTGTTTAGCGCCAGATTGGCAAAGATGTAAATTTCAATTATGTATATTTTCACCGTAAAACCAACCAGTTGGAGATTGCATGAAGCCTGAACTTGCAGCCGCTTTAGCTTTAGAAATGGCCGCGGCCCGTGCTGCCTTTGCTTCCGGCGATGACGATCAAACATTCGCGTTTCTGGAGCGCGCCCATATTTTAGGGCAACGTTCGTTGCTGCCCCATATTCTGACCCATTGGTGGATGTTAAAGGTTGGGGTGCGGCGTGCCGACAGACGCGAAATTATCGGGCAAGTGACGCGCTGTATCGGGGTTGTATTTTTCAATACATTTGGGTGGGTACCACGTGGCAACACGGGTGGCGCCAATGTTTCGCCTTTGAAACCCATGCCCGTCCCTGCTGAGTTTGCAGGCTTTTTCGAAGGATATGACGCCATGCAGCATCTTCGCCGAAGGCTACTTCTGATTGCCGCTGTTGGTATCCTTATATTTGCTGGCCTCTCCACGCTCAGAATGTAGGTTCGCTTTGGCGAGGACGTTGAGATTATCGGATTATACAGTGGCGTGTTCAACACGTCCCCTTGCAATGTAGGAATTGCTATGAGAAATTTGGGGTGCTCTTTCTCATTTTGAATGTCACGCGGCACCCTCTGGGCAACACGCAAATGCGCGCCATTTCGCCCGTGCTTAACTTCGCAGTGGAACAGCCCACCCTGCGAAGTTTGCGAAGCTAAGCGCGCAAAAAGCGGAGTTTTACGTTATACGGCGCTTTGGCGTTGCCCTCAGTCTTCCTGAGCGATGGTCACGCGCAAACCGTCACAGGTTTCTGTCATTTGCAATTGGCAGCTGAGCCGTGAAGTGGCGTCGCGGTGATCCGAACTTTCAAGCAGATCATTTTCATCTTCGCTCATCACATCAACTTTTTCAGCAAAGGCCGGGTCAACATGGACATGGCATGTCGCGCACGAACAGCATCCACCGCACAGCGCGAGCAATTCGTCAAAACCGGCGTCGCGGATCACTTCCATCACGGACAGGCCCTTTTGCGCTTCGACTTCGTGTTCAGTTCCGTCCCGCGTTACAACGATCAGCTTTGGCATTTGCGTCTTCCCTTAAACCTGCTCTAGCATTGGAGTTGCGACGCTATGTCGCGACACTGCGTCAAAATCAAGGAGGGGTTATGGGTTTGTCCGCTGATCAGCTGCGCGAAGGGTTGGATGCGCTGGCGCAAATTGAACCGCGCTTTGCGCCTGCCATCGCCCAGGTTGGTTATCCTGAACCGCGCAGCCGTGATCCCGGTTATGCCACTTTGTTGCGCACCATCGTTGGCCAACAGGTCAGCATCCATGCCGCAGCCTCTGTGTGGCGGAAATTGGAGGCGCTGGGTGACCCTACGGATCCTGCGGTCGTGATCGCTTCATCCTTTGATGATTTGCGTGGCTGCGGCCTATCCAGACAGAAACAAGGCTATGCTCGCAGTCTTGCCGAACTGGTATTGGGGGGAGAATTGATCCTCGATACGCTTCCAGCCGATGATGAGGATGCGATCACCCTCCTCACCCGCGTCAAAGGCATTGGCCGCTGGTCAGCAGAAATTTATCTCCTCTTTGCCGAAGGGCGCGCGGACATCTGGCCGGCCGGTGATCTTGCCGTGCAAGAGGATGTCGGCCGAATCATGGGTTTGTCAGAACGTCCAAGTGAAAAGCAGGTGCGCGACATTGGCGAAGCTTGGCGACCGCACCGCGGTGCTGCCGCGATTTTCGCCTGGCATCATTACAAAGCGCCGCCCTTATAAGGTGACACCAGAATCGACAGGCGGTGGCGCGACAGGAACGACAGGTTGCGGCAGTTCCTCAACCTCTGGTCGCGGCGCATTTTGGGGCAACATGATCGACGATGCTTCCAAAGTATCCAGCGCACGGTGCGCCTCAACATAGCGGCGCGCATCATCCATCCATTTGTCAGCAGCATTGGCACCGGGAAGGCGCGCAACCTCTGCCAGAGCGGCATCAACCCTGCCCGCCTCCACCAATTTTTGTGCGCGCGCCAATCGCTCGGTCGGTGCTGGCGACGGTGTGCCGGCCTTTCGCACCACAACCAAACCAGACATGGTGCGTTTCAGGCTGGCCCACCACCCTTCATCAGGGCCGCCGCCGACCAGATTGGGGGCAATTGCGGAGAGCCCTTGGCCCAGGTCATCCAGTGTGATCGGACGGTGGGAAGCGTTGATGATCATGCCGACCGCCCGGGGTTGGGTTTTGCCAAAGCGTGACTGCAACGCAGCCTCAAGATAGCCCAGCGCCAATCCGCGCTCAATCGCCCGGCGCGCAGCAAAGGCAATCAAAAGCCCCTCTGCCCGACCAGCATTGCCCGACGCTGCATCGGCAGTTTGATCAATTTCATCCATTTTTTGTTCAAGTGCCGCAACCCTGTTGCCAGAGGCAGCGCCGGTTTCAGCGCTGTTCGCTGCGCTTGGCGGCGGTAACGCGCTCGCTTCATCTAACCGCGCTGCGACATCAATTGGCTGGATCGCCTGACTGCCAATGAACAAGCGCCGCGCGGGTTCCCACCGCGTCACAGCCCAGCCCATCACCGCAAGCCCAATCAAAAATGCGGCTGCGCTGATCAGCAATGCTTTACGCACCGGCCCCATGCGGGGTTTTTCAGATGCGGGTGTATAAAGTTCATGATCCATGCGGAGAGGATGTCCTGTTTCTAACTTTTCTCATTTTCGCACACCTGCGCTGCCAATGCCAGCATCACGTTGTCATGCGGGGTATGTGCGATATAACATCCTGCCCAACCGCTCCCCGCGCTTTTGGCAGCAGGGGCACTGATAGCGATCAAGGTAACCTGTTCGCGTGATGAACATAAAGTCGCCAGATACGCCGCTGCACGGGGCGAATGGACCATCACAATGCAGGGTTCGGCCAGATATTTCTGTAACACTGGTGGCGGTTCCAATGGTGTCGCCGCGTAAACAATCTTGGTCTCCAGCGTGATGTTCGCGTGGGATAAAGATCGATGATCTTGGCCCGCCAAATGCACAATCCGTTGATGCCCCGCCTGCGCCGCCAACAGTAAAAGCGCTGCACCGTCCGCAATGCCGACACTAATGTCAGAAAAACCAACCGCGCGCGCGGCGGAAGCACTCGCCTCTCCGACCGCAAACAGAGGTTTTGTATGCAGTTCTTTTAACGCGGAACCACCGTGACGCATCGCCGCTGCACTTGTTACCAAGACAGCATCGATTGTTCTGAGATCAGGGGCAGTCCAAGCGATTGGCGTGGTCTTGAAAAGCGGAACTGATATTGGGTTCAAACCCATTGTCCGTGCACGCGCTTCCGTTGCCGATGCCCCAGGTTCTGGCCGCAAGATCAGAAGCGGTCTCACCCGAAATGCGCGCGCAGCGCGGGCGGCGCGCGGTCCAGCAGCGCTTTTCCCAAGGCATAGGCCGCGTCCAAATCGCCCGCCGCACAGTGCGCCTCTCCGGTGACATGCAATCTACCATCAGGGCTGAGGATTTCTGCGCGCAAATTGATGCTGGCCCCGTCGATGATCGCCAATGCGGCAATTGGCGACCGGCAATCCCCAGAAAGTGCTGCCAATACAGCACGCTCCGCGGAAACACAGTGATAGGTGGCGGCGTGATCGACTTCAGAAATCCACGCGTTTACTGACACATTGTTCGCCAGCGTTTCAATGCCAATCGCACCCTGTGACGGCGCAGGCAACATCACATCAACCGGCACGGCAGTGCCGGTGTCAAACATGCCAAGTCGGTCCAAACCCGCCGCCGCAAGCAGAGTGGCATCGGCCTCCCCCGCGTTCAATTTTGCCAAACGTGTTGCCACATTGCCGCGAAACAAAGTGATTTTCAAATCAGGCCGCAGCCGCAAAAGCTGGGCTGTACGGCGTGGTGCACTCGTCCCCACGCGCGCACCAAAGGGCAGTGCATCAGGGCTTTCAACGCCGATGAGGCGGTCGCGAACGTCCCCGCGTTCAAGCATCGCCGCAATCATAAAGGCGGCGGGGCGCACCGTTTCCACATCCTTCATCGAATGGACGGCAAAATCAATCTCTCCAGACAGCAGCGAGACATCAAGCTCCTTGGTCCAAAGCGCCTTGCCCCCCACTTCGGCGAGTGCCCGGTCCAAAATCTTATCACCACTCGCGATAACGGGTTTGATTTCGATGGTATCGTGGCTCCACCCATGCGCCGCACACAGGGCGTCACGTACCTTATGTGCCTGAGCCATAGCCAAGGGCGACGCGCGCGTGCCCAAACGAAGGGGTTTATCAGGATATGCCATCGTGGTGCTTGTGCTAGCGGTGCTTGGCTTTAGAGGGAAGAGGCATGGCGATAATCCTTGGCATTGAATCAAGCTGCGATGAAACGGCAGCCGCGTTGGTGACAAGCGATCGTGTGGTTTTGGCACATCGTCTGGCGGGGCAAGAGGCCGAACATCGCCCCTTTGGCGGCGTTGTCCCAGAAATCGCAGCACGCGCACATGTCGAGATCCTCGACACCCTTATTAAAGAAGCACTCGGTGATGCGGGCTTAAAGCTTTCAGACGTTGATGCAATTGCGGCAACCGCTGGTCCTGGCCTGATTGGCGGGGTGATGGTTGGGCTTGTGACTGCCAAAGCGCTCTGTCACGGCGCGAATAAACCCCTGATCGCTGTCAATCATCTGGAGGGCCACGCCCTTTCGCCGCGCCTGGCAGATGCGGCGCTTTCCTTCCCTTATTTGCTTTTGCTCGTTTCCGGCGGGCATTGCCAATTGCTTTTGGTGAAGGGCGTCGGGAAATATCAGCGGATCGCCACCACCATCGATGATGCAGCGGGCGAAGCCTTTGACAAAACAGCTAAATTACTAGGCCTTGGCTTCCCCGGCGGCCCTGCAGTTGAAGCGGCGGCAAAGCGCGGTGACCCCAAAGCCGTCCCATTGCCCCGCCCCTTAAAAGGATCAGCAGAACCACATTTCTCATTTGCGGGCCTGAAAAGCGCGGTGTTACGCGCGCGCGACGCCAATCTTTACACGCCGGAGGATATTGCCGCATCCTTTCAGCAGGCCGTGGTTGATTGCCTGATCGACCGCACCAAGCGCGCGATTACAGTCGCGGACGGCGCTACAGCATTGGTCGTTGCCGGCGGCGTTGCGGCCAATCTGGCCGTGCGCTCTTCACTCGAAGCGCTGGCACATCAACATGGTTTGGCGTTTGTTGCGCCGCCATTATGGCTGTGCACCGACAATGCTGCGATGATCGCATGGGCAGGGGCAGAACGCTATGCCGCAGGATTGTTCGACTTATTGGACGTTCCGGCACATCCCCGTTGGCCGCTCGATCCAACAGCTGAAAAAGCGCGCGGTGCTGGAGTTAAGGCATGAAAATTGGGATTATCGGAGGCGGTGCGTGGGGCACAGCACTGGCGCAAGTTATCGCTGAAGGCGGCGAAGATATCATGCTGTGGGCATATGAGCCTGAGGTCGTTGCTGCGATCAACGAAACCCATGTAAATACACCGTTCCTAAATTCAGTGCGCCTCAACCCCAATATCATCGCAACAGGCGCGCTAGGTGACCTCCGCGCCTGCGATGTCTTGCTCGCGGTCACACCTGCACAGCATTTGCGGGCCATTTTGGCCGATGCTGTGATCGGCGTTCGCCCCCTCATTCTCTGTTCCAAAGGTATCGAATCAGGAACCCAGATGTTGATGTCTGAAGTGGCGAAACAAACCTGCCCAGACGCCCCCATCGCAGTGCTTTCCGGTCCCACCTTTGCGCAAGAGGTTGCGGGCGGGCTGCCGACTGCGGTGACATTGGCATGCGAAGACACGGTGCTGGCGCGCATGCTCGCAATACGGTTGGCACGGCCACATTTCCGACCTTATGTTTCAAATGATGTGATTGGCGCCGAAATTGGTGGTGCTGTCAAAAATGTGCTCGCCATCGCATGCGGCGTGGTCGCGGGGCGGGGCTTGGGTCAGAATGCAGGAGCAGCCCTGATCGCACGCGGTTTTGCAGAAATGACTCGCTTCGGGCTCGCACGCGGCGCGCAAGCCGAAACGCTCGCTGGACTCTCCGGCTTAGGCGATCTCGTGCTCACATGTTCATCAACCAATTCGCGCAATTTTTCGCTTGGCGTGGGATTAGGTGAGGGCAAAAGTGCAACCGCGCTTATGGCTGACCGCAAAACAATTGCCGAAGGCGCATTTACCGCACCCGTTCTGCAACAAGCAGCAAAAGTCGCCGGCATAGAAATGCCTGTCGTCGATGCGGTCTGCGCGCTGCTCGACGGCAGTGCGAACGTAGACGATGTTGTGCTTGCGCTTCTGTCTCGCCCTCTCAGGATTGAGGGTTAAAAATCAATCGCAATGCCCTTCAATTCCCAATCGCCGTAGCGCACGGGGTTAAGGCCAAGCGGATCATCGCCATCAGCCGCCTCCACTTTGGGATCAGGAACAGGCACGGGCGGACTTTTTGATAGATGCGCGGGCGCTTTTACATGTGCGGGACGATTTTGAGCCATAGAGACTTATCCTCCTTTTCTTCCCCTTCGACAAGGGCGTGTTGAGCCGATAGAGGAACGCGATGGATATAACCCCCGGACTCGCCGCGCGCCGCGCTGCCTTACAATTGCTTGACGCTGTGCTGCGTCGCGGACAGCCACTTGAAAACGCATTAAACGCTGCAACCAAAGGCATAGACAATCCTGCTGACCGCGCACTTGCGCATGCCATAGCCTCTGAAACGCTACGCCGCTTGCCTGATCTCGATGATCTGATCGACGGCGCGACCAAGCAGCGCTTGGCCGATGATGTGAAGGCACGCATGGTTTTACGCATCGCTCTGGTTCAGGCATTGGCGATGGGAACCCCGGGTCATGCCGCGGTATCAACAGCCTTGCCGCTGGTTGACGGTGGACCACGGCGCCTTGTCCACGGTGTGCTTGGAACATTGCTGCGTCAAAGCGCGAAGCTGCGCGCAACACCAACGCTTCTTCCCGCCGTTGAAGCGCGCTGGGATAAAGCATGGGGACCAGCCATGACCGCTGATAGTGCGTTTGCACTGGCCGCGCAGCCCCCCATTGACCTGACACTGAAAGATCATGCTCAAACCGAACATTGGATCGAACAATTGGGCGGAGAAAGCCTTGCGCCGGGGCATGTCCGAATAGCGCGCGATCAATCGATCATGGAACTGCCCGGATTTGAAGAGGGCGCATGGTGGGTCCAAAATATCGCGGCATCGCTGCCCGCGCGCTTGCTTGGGGTCGGTGGCGGCAAGCCAATCCTTGATCTTTGTGCCGCACCGGGCGGCAAAACCATGCAATTGGCGGCCTCTGGCTGGGCTGTAACCGCTGTCGAACGCGAAGGAACACGCCTCACCCGCTTGTCGGAAAACCTTGCGCGCACGGGTCTGTCGGCAACTTTGGTTGAAGGCGATGTGATGAAATGGGCACCCCCTGCCCCCGTATCGGCAATTTTGCTTGACGCGCCGTGCAGCGCGACCGGCATCTTTGCACGACACCCCGATGTCCTTCACCGTGTGCGTCCCCGTGATATTACCGATCTGTCCGACCTTCAGGCACGGATGCTGTCGCGTGCGGCAGGCTGGTTGGCCCCGGGCGGGACACTTGTTTATGCGACCTGCTCGCTCGAACCCGAAGAAGGCGAGCAGGTGATTGAAGGCGCTGTCGGAAATGGTCTGACGATTGACCGTATATCAAATGACGAACTCCCGTCCGGATTTGTCGCCCATGCCAAAGGGTGGGTGCGTGTCCTGCCGAAGGTTGGGTGTGATGGATTGTTCATCGCCCGCCTCAGGAAAGCCTGAACTGCGCTGCCCCCACCTTGCAGGCAGCGTCAACCGTGGTTAAGGCCGTATATAATGACTCACCCCATCCTGATTGCTCCGTCCATCCTTTCGGCTGATTTCGCGCGCCTTGGGGAAGAAGTGCGCGCTATTGATGCGGCAGGCGCAGATTGGATCCATGTCGATGTGATGGATGGGCATTTCGTCCCCAATATCACCATTGGCCCGATGGTGGTGAAGGCGCTGCGCCCACACACAGATAAGGTGATGGACGTCCATTTGATGATATCGCCGGTTGATCCCATGCTTGATGCATTTGCTGAGGCAGGGTCCGACATCATCACGGTCCATCAAGAGGCTGGTCCCCATCTTCATCGTACTGTGCAGCGGATCAAGGCGCTGGGCAAAAAAGCGGGCGTTTCGCTTAACCCTGCTACCCCAGCAAAAACGCTCGATTATATTATTGAAGAGATTGACCTTGTTCTTGTGATGAGTGTGAACCCCGGCTTTGGCGGGCAAAGCTTTATCGAAAGCCAGTTGCGTAAGATTGATGCCATCCGCAAGATGATCGACAAAACCGGCAAACATATTGACCTGGAAGTCGACGGCGGTGTTGACGCTTTAACCGCGCCGCGCGTGATTGCGGCGGGGGCCAATGTTTTGGTTGCAGGCACAGCGACATTTAAGGGCGGGCCAACCGCCTATGCCAACAATATCGCAGGTCTCCGCGGCGCATGAGCGGCAATGCCGATGATCCGAGCAATGTTGATAGCATTGAATCGGGCAAACGGCTGGTGCGGGCACGTGGACTGAGCGGATTATCGCTTGGGGAACGCCTGACCAATCAATTTTACAAACTGACATGGCGTACCCCGCTTCACGCTTTGCGGTTGCGCGGGCGTTACCCGCTAAAACTCTTAACCGTCCCGGATGATCCCATTGCGGGGGACGTTGAACGCGGACTAGCCCTGCTGGAGGGCGACATTGTCTGGCGGATGGAAAGCATTGCCGTCAAAGACTGTCACTTTTCAAATGATACGCTGCAGACGCCTTTTACCGAACACGTGCAGAGTTTTGCATGGCTGCGCGATCTTGCCGCCGTGGATGACCGCGTCCGTTGCGCGCCGGTTGCAGAGGCGCTGACACGCCAATGGTTGGCACAGCATGCCGACACGGTGAGCGATACCGGGTGGCGCGGCGACATTTGGGGCAAGCGCATCTTGTTTTGGGCCAGTCATGCGCCGCTGATCTTGTCGAGCACTGACCTTGTCTACCGATCAGCCGTGCTTAATGCACTGGCGCGCGGCGCACGTCATCTTGACCGCGTTGCTGATCGCACCCCTGTCGGGGTTGCGCGGGTGACCGCCTGGTGCGGGATTATCGCCTCTGGTTTGCTCATGCCCGGCGGTGAACCGCGCCGCAGTTTTGGTGAAGCGGGCCTTGAACGCGCGATAGCGACCTGTTTTTCTTCCGATGGCGGCACAACATGCCGGTCTCCGCAAAATTTGATGGACGCTATTTCAATCTTGTCACAGCTCCGTTCGGTCTATCACGCCCGCAGAATCAGCGTGCCGTTGATGATCGAACAAACGCTCGCCCGCGCTGTTCCAGCCCTTTTGGGCGTTTTGATGGGCGACGGCGGTGTGGCCAATTGGCAGGGTAGCGGTGCTATTTCAGCAGGCGCTGTTAAAAACATCATCACAGGCAGCGGTGTTCGCGCACGCCCCTTACGACAAGCGCGAGATTGGGGATATCAACGTTTGGCCGCTGGCCAATCCGCTTTGTCGCTTGATGCAGCCCCGCCGCCGATCAGCCGCATGGGCCACGGCGGATGCGCATCGACCCTAGCCTTTGAACTTTCCGATGGGCCGCACCGGCTGATTGTCAATTGCGGCGGCGCGCGCATGGGCGGATCGGCGATCCCGCCGTCGCTCGCCAATGGGTTGCGCACCACGGCTGCACATTCAACATTGACGCTATCCGACAGCAATTCCACAGCCATTCACAACGACGGGACACTGGGCAAAGGCGTTTCAGAGGTTGAGTTGGACAGACAGGAAAGCGATGCTGGCAGCCGAATTGAAGCAAGCCATGATGGCTATGTCCGGCGTTTTGGCCTGATCCACCGCCGTACAATAGCGATGGCGGCGGACGGTCGCGAAATCAGATGTGATGATGTTTTGTTGCCCGCAGGCACCCGCCGCAAACCGCAATCCGCCCCCTTTGCCATCCGCTATCATTTGGGTCCTTCTGTGGAAGCCAGCCCGACTGCGGACAATATGGGCGCATTGCTGCGCATTTCAGGTGGCCCTTTGTGGCAATTCAGGTGCACCGGCGGCACGCTCACCATTGACGAAAGCATGTGGGTCGATGGCAATGGCCGCCCCCACCAAACACAACAGCTTGTCGTTGGCGGTGAAGCGCCAGCGGGCGGCGCATCGGTCAGCTGGGTGCTCAAGCGCGCAGGATAATAGTTCAAGGGATGAAGATGACGGACGTAAAGATCACACGGGCACTTCTTTCCGTGTCGGATAAAACGGGGTTGGCAGAATTGGGTGCGGCTCTTGCACGTCACGGGGTTGATCTCGTCTCGACCGGGGGCACAGCCAAAGCCCTGCGCGATGCTGGCCTTGCTGTGCGCGACATTTCGGACCTGACGGGCTTTCCCGAAATGATGGATGGCCGCGTGAAGACACTCCACCCCAAAGTCCACGGCGGCTTGCTGGCGGTGCGCGATGATGCCGCCCATGTTGCTTCAATGGTTGAACATGACATTGCCGCCATCGACCTTGTCATCGTCAATCTTTATCCGTTCGCTGCCACGGTTGCCAAGGGTGCAGACCGGCCGGAAATTATTGAAAATATCGACATTGGCGGGCCGAGCATGGTGCGCTCTGCCGCCAAAAATCACGCCCATGTCGCCATCGTTACCGACCCTTCGGATTACGGCGAGCTTATCGCGGCATTGGACGCTAAAAACGGCGCGACCGATTTTGATTTTCGCCGCCGTTTGGCAGCAAAGGCCTATGCCGCGACGGCCGCTTATGACGGTATGATTTCGCAGTGGTTCGCGCTTGCTGATCAAGGGCAAAGCTTTCCTGACACCCTCGCCCTAACCGCAACCAAGCGCGAAGACCTCCGTTACGGTGAAAATCCCCACCAATCGGCGGCTCTTTATATGCCTGCAGGCCCGCACACACTCGGCATTGCGCAGGCGGAGCAAGTGCAAGGCAAGGCACTCAGTTACAATAATTACAATGACGCGGATGCCGCGCTTGAACTCGTCAGCGAATTTCGTGATGGCCCGCCCACGGTTGTCATCGTCAAACACGCCAACCCTTGCGGCGTGGCAACTGGCACGACTTTGATCGAGGCTTATCAAGCAGCACTAGCCTGTGACAGCGTATCGGCATTTGGCGGGATCATCGCGATCAATCGCCCACTTGACGCAGCAACCGCAGAAGCCATCAGCGGCATCTTTACTGAAGTTGTTTGCGCTCCCGCCGCCAGTGCTGAAGCCAAGGCGGTCTTTGCCAAGAAAAAAAACCTGCGCTTGCTGTTGACCGGCGATCTGCCAGACCCGAAACGCGCCGGATTATCCATCAAATCTATTGCGGGTGGCTATCTCGTCCAATCGCGCGACAATGGTCACATCTCGCAAGATATGCTCAAAACTGTCACCAAACGCGCGCCGACACCCCAAGAATTAACCGACTGCCTGTTCGCATGGACCGTGGCGAAACACACCAAATCCAACGCGATTGTCTATGCCAAAGATGGCAGCACCGCCGGAATCGGAGCCGGGCAAATGAACCGCCTCGAATCCGCGCGCATTGCGGCGTGGAAAGCCAAGGATGCAGCGGAGAAAGCGGGCTGGACGGTGCCGCACACCGTTGGCTCTGCCGGGGCTTCGGACGCGTTCTTCCCCTTTGCCGACGGCTTATTGGCAGCGGTTGAAGCGGGCGCAACGGCGGTGATCCAACCGGGCGGTTCAATCCGCGATGATGAAGTGATTGCTGCCGCCGATGCCGCAGGTTTGGCAATGGTCTTCACCGGAATGCGGCACTTTCGGCATTAAGACTTGCGGAATAGGGCGCGGTCTTCTTCGCCAAAACCACGTTTCCAGATGACCCATCCGTAAGTCGCCAAAATGGCGGGAATACCAAAGATCAACTCGCTCCATTCTGGGCCTTTGGTCGCGATCCAGCCGACCAATGTTGCCGCCCCAACCGCCGTGATCAAGGGCCAGCGCCATACCGAAACGCTGGCACCCAGCAGCCGCGCGGCCAAACGCGTTTTGATCAGCGACCCCAATCCCAGTGCCAGAGTCAGCGCAATTGCAGGGCCAGCCGCTTGATAAAGTTCGCCGTAGCCCTGTGATTTGAACCCCAAAATAAAGGCAACGGTGAGTATTGCCTGCACACCAAGCATCGCGCCAGAAATAAGGAAATTGCGGTGACGTGCGATGTAGATCAGCGCCGCCTCACTCACCACGGCGGCTGCGGCTGCGACTTCGGCCAAAAGCAAAAATGCCAATGCACCGTTGCCGTCAACAAAGTTGGGGCCGACCAGTCCCATCACACCCTCGCCCGGAATCCCGAGCGCGAGCGCAACACCGGCTTGGGCAGCGATGATCCAAAACCCGACCTGACTGATCTGCTTTGCAACAGCGACTTTGTTTCCCGCCTCAAGGTTACGCGCAATCACAGGGCCCAATATGGGATCAAAGCTTGATTTGAGCTTTTGCGGCAGGCTCGCGACTTGCTGCGCGACATAATAAATGCCGACGGTCGCTGGTGATGCAAAAAGGCCTAGGATGGCAAGGTCTATCCGCCGTGATCCCCATTCGGTGGCATCTGCTGCTGCGAGCGGTAAGTTTTGCCGTCCGAGCGCGATAAGCCGTCGCGGGGATGGCCGCCACCCCCTTGGCAAGCCATAGCTTTTGAGGAAGGGCCAAAATGCTGTGACCAATCCCGCCGCAATCGAAAGACCATATGCAAAAAGTAGTCCGTCGCGCAGCGAGAAATAACTGAAAGCAAAGGCGCCAATACTGATCGCCCAAGGCTCCACAATCGCACGCGTCCGGACAGTGGCCCCGACATCAAACCGATAGGCCAATGCGGAGAGCATAATATCGGTCAGCGCAATGCCAAGCGCGGCAAGCGGCATCACCAATTCTAAGCCATTGATCGGACTGTTGGGGAACATCGCCTGTGGAAACATCATCAAAAGTGCGGTAATCGGGGCTGCAACAAGGGTCGCAAGCAGCAATCCGTCCCAAGCCTCATGCGCTGGATTTGCCCCTTCATGCGCAAGTTGGAGCGCCAACCCACGCCGCAAACCCATGCTGGCCACTTGGGCGGCAAATTCAACCACCAACATCGCATAGGCAACACGCCCAAGTGCATCTGCCCCGTAAATACGCCCAGCAATGAACAGAAAGGGGATCCGCGCGATCAGGCGGAGCAGAAAACCAAGCACATTGGTGCGACCGCCCTTGGCCAGCGCCTGAATATCATCTGGTGTATCGACCTTATCGGTCAATGCGCAGCTCCCCAGTTTTTGCCGGTGCCAATCTCAACCCCCAGCGGGACATCTAGTGTGACCAATGGGGCAGCAGCATCGGCCATGACCTGTTCGATCACCTTGCTTGCCGCAGCAATATCACATTCGGGCACTTCAAACACCAATTCATCGTGGACTTGCAACAACATGCGCACATTCGGTAATCCAGCCGCGACCAATGCGGGAAGCATCCGCACCATTGCGCGTTTGATAATGTCGGCACTGGTCCCTTGAATAGGCGCGTTGATCGCCGCGCGTTCGGACCCGGCACGTTCGGTCTGATTGGCGGCATTGATCCGTGTGAAATGGGTTTTGCGCCCAAATAATGTCTTGGTGTAACCGCTTTCCTTGGCCGTGATTAATGTGTTTGAGATATAACTGCGAATGCCGGGGAAACGTTCAAAATAACGATCAATCATCGCTTGCGCTTCGTCTGCGGTAATCCCCAAGCGCCCCGCCAATCCCCAGCGCGAAATGCCATAGAGCAGAGAGAAATTGATCGTTTTCGCGCGGCCACGTGTGTCGCGATTAACCTCTCCGTAAAGCTCCATCGCGGTCAGCGCGTGAATATCTTCGCCTTTGGCAAAGGCATCCTTGAGCGCGGGCACATCCGCCATTTCCGCCGCCAAGCGCAGTTCGATCTGGCTGTAATCGGCCGACATCAAAACGTTGCCGGGTTCAGCGATAAATGCTTCGCGGATACGCCTGCCAATTTCTGTTCGGATCGGAATATTTTGCAGGTTAGGGTCATTGGATGACAGTCGCCCTGTCTGTGCCCCGGTAAGGCTGTAACTTGTGTGAACACGGCCAGTCTTTGGGTTTATCTGCTCTTGCAATGCATCTGTGTAGGTGGATTTCAATTTGGAAAGCTGTCGCCATTCAAGCACTTTGCGCGCAATTTCGACGCCGTCATCAGCAAGCCGTTCCAACACCGTCACATCGGTTGAATAATCCCCTGACTTCCCTTTTCTCCCGCCTTTCAAACCCATTTTGCCAAACAAGATTTCGCCCAGTTGCTTTGGACTGCCCACAGCAAAGGGTTGTTCGGCAAGCGCATGAATTTCGATCTCAAGCGCTGCAATCCCTTGCGCAAATTCGGCGGACATTCGTGCGAGTTCAGCGCGGTCAACCTTTATCCCCTCGCGCTCCATCATCGCGAGCACCGGAATCAAAGGACGGTCAACGCGCTCATACACCCGCGTCACATTTTCAGCGGACAGGCGCGGTTTGAACATGTGCCACAGTCGCAGCGTGACGTCGGCATCCTCCGCCGCATATCGCGTGGCATCACCCAATTGCACCTGATTGAAACTGATCTGCGATTTGCCCGTGCCGCAAACATCCTTGAACGCAATGCAGTTATGACCGAGATGCAAAAGCGCCAGTTCGTCCATTCCGTGATTATGTTTGCCCGCGTCAAGGTTGAAACTCATCACCATCGTGTCATCTATGGGCGCGACATCAAGCCCGACACGGGTCAGGACATTGAGGTCATATTTGATATTGTGGCCAATTTTCAAAACCGATGGATTTAAGAGCAAAGGTTTTAGGCGCGACACCACATCCTCAAGACTGATCTGCTGCGGATTTTCAGCAAACATATCGTTGCTGCCGTGCGCAATGGGAATGTAGCAGGCTTTGCCCGGTGCCGTGGCAAGGCTGATCCCCACCAATCCAGCGGCAATCGAATCGAGCGCGTCGGTTTCGGTATCAACCGCGACAATGCCTGCGGCCGTCGCTGCTTCAACCCACCGGTCAAGTGCATCCAGCGTTTGAACGCATTCATATGCGTCACGGTCAAAAGCCGCTTTTTCAGCAATGGGCGCAGGCGGCACGGCGGGAATATGCGCGGCCTGATTGACCATCTTCATCGTGCTATGGTCGGCAGCACTGCCGCCACCGACCCGCGCCAGCAGCGACTTAAACCCATGCCCCTCCAAAAACGCCCGCAGCGGGGGTTCGGGAATTTCCTTGAGCAGCAAATCCTCTAGTGGTTCGGGCAGTGCGGCGTCTTCCTTCAGCGTTACCAAAACCCTGCTCATCCGCGCTTGATCCGCGAAATTGATCAGGTTCTCTCGCATTTTCGACGGCTTCATCGCGTCCGCCGCGTCCAGCACAGCGTCCAGCGTGGTGAATTCCTGGATCAATTTCGCCGCTGTCTTGGGGCCAATACCGGGGACACCGGGCACATTGTCCGCGCTGTCGCCCATGAGCGCAAGGACATCGCCCAATTGATCGGGCCCAACCCCGAATTTTTCAACAACAGCCTCTGGCCCCAACCGCACATTCTTCATCGTGTCGAGCATGTCGAGACCCGGTTGGATCAACTGCATCAGATCCTTGTCCGACGACACAACGGTGACTTTCCAACCCACCTTTAGCGCCGCAACAGCATAGGACGCGATGATGTCATCGGCCTCCAGCCCCTTTTCCTCAATACACGACAACGAAAATGCACGCGTGGCATCGCGGATCATGGGGAATTGCGGCACCAAATCCTCTGGCGCAGGCGGGCGGTGCGCCTTGTAGAGTGGATAAATATCATTGCGAAACGATTTGCCAGATGCATCAAGTATCACCGCCATATGCGTCGGGCCGTCTGCTTTATGCAGAGCGTCCGCCAGCTTCCACAGCATCGTCGTATAGCCATAGACCGCGCCGACCGGCTCCCCGCGAATGTTGGTGAGCGGGGGCAAGCGGTGATATGCGCGGAAAATATAGCCCGAGCCATCGACGAGGTAGAGGTGGTTCTGTGTCATGTGATTTGGGTCTAGCCGGTATCGCGCCGCTGCAAAAGCCCGCGCCTATTTCTGATGATGTGCGGCAATCGCCGCTGCGACAGATTGCATCAGCATCTGGCGGCTGGGGATCGGCTGTGCACTGCGCGAAATCATCACCGCGACGCCGTAAACCGTGCCGTCAGGTGCGGTCATAATGCCAATATCATTATAGCCAGCGGTCGTGCCGTTCAGATCCTGCCCTGTCCCTGTCTTGTGCGCAAATCCCCATCCCAAAGGGACACCGCCGCGCAATCGCGATTTGCCTGTTGCCGAATTGGCCATCAGTGACAACAGCAAACGCGTCGATTCAGGGCGCAACAAATCCCCGCGTTTCAACTTCAAAAGTGCGCGCACCACGGCAACAGGGGCCGCGCCGTCAACGGGGTCAGCCAGATAACGCTCGAAGGCCGCCTGCCGTTCTTCCAGTGTCAATTTCGCCCGTGCGGCCTGAAATGCGCGACCGACGCTATAGTCTGATTTCCATGTCAGCCCTGCGGTCCCAGCCTGCAAATATTTTTCGCCAGGGCCAAAACGGATCGCGCCCAGACCATTGGCCGAAATAAACGCGCGCACCGCATCTGGGCCGCCCGCGCGCCGCAATAGAAAATCATTGGCCGTATTGTCGCTCTGGGTCATTGCCCGGTTCAGCAAGCTGGCAAGGGTGGTTTGATAGCCATCATCGTCCACCAACGCTGCGATCGGTTGATGAAAGACGGTCAGGTCAGATTTCTTGACGGTGACGCTTTCGTTCAAATTGATCCGCCCCGCATCAACCCCGTCCAACAAAGTCAGCGCAACCCAAAATTTTGACACACTCTGCTGCGGCATCATTTCGCCGCCCCGGTGTTCGATCATCCAGCTGCCATCCATCCGCGCGACGGCGATCCCTACCTTGCCGTTGAAGTTGATCCACAGCGACCTTATCGTCTGGGCCAGCGCAGCGGGCGCAACATCATGACGATTGATAGTGGGTTGGACGGGCCGCACAGGTTTTTCCGGGACAAAGACAGGAGGGCGGACCTGAACAGGTTGCCGCACTTCTGGACCAGGAACGCAGGCAGATACCAGATTTGCGACCATCAATGTCGACACCAGTCGAAGCGATAAACCTTTGAAGACTGTCACGAATAACCCTTTTTGCGCTTCGAATTCTGACTTTAGCCTAGGCGCAGAAATGCTGTGCGACAGGCGCTTTGCGGCGAACGATTCCATAGGAACGATGAAGCGATAGTTGCCGTTTACGGAAAGGCATGCTTTGGTGGTGTTTAGAAGGAGAGTTTATGACCGGCTTTGACGAATGGCGTGCGCGCTCCCCCTATTATAATGATACGCATGAGGCGTTGGCGATGAGCGTGCGCCGCTTTGTCGAACGCGAAATTGCGCCGCATATCGACCGATGGGAAGCAGAAGGCGAACTCCCCCGCGATCTCCACGCGAAGGCCGCAGAGGCAGGTATTTTGGGTCTGCGCTATCCAGAAGAATATGGCGGACATAGCGAAGGGTTCGACATCTTTCACGGCCTGACCCAGACCGAGGAATTGGCGCGCGTTGGTGCAGGCGGACTGACGGCGTCACTGATGACCCACGGCATTGGCCTTCCGCCGATCCTCGCACTTGGTTCCGATGACATGAAACGCCGGATCGCGACGCCGGTGCTTGCGGGCGAAAAAATTATCGCGCTGGGCATTACCGAACCTTCGGGTGGGTCAGACGTTGCGAACCTGAAGACCAAAGCGGTTAAGGACGGCGATCATTATATCGTCAACGGGTCCAAAATGTTCATCACGTCGGGGATGCGCGCCGATTATATGACGACAGCTGTGCGCACCGGCGGCACAGGCGCAGCCGGTGTGTCGCTCCTTTTGATTGAGATGGATATGCCCGGCGTCACGCGGACGCGGCTCGACAAAATGGGCTGGCGCTGTTCGGACACGGCAGCGATTTACCTTGAAGATGTCAGAGTTCCGGCGTCCAATTTGATTGGGGCGGAAAACCAGGGCTTCATCGGGATCATGCGCAATTTCAACAGTGAGCGTTTGGGCATGGCGATGGGATGTTGTGCTTATGCCCGCGTCTGCCTTGATGAGGCGGTCGCGTGGGCACAGCAGCGGGAGACATTTGGTAAGCCGCTCGTCAAACATCAATCAATCCGCATCAAGCTCGCCAATATGGCGCGTCAAATCGGTGCGACGCAGGCGTGGGTCGATCTGTGTGCGTGGCAAGTTCAGGAAGGGCGCGACCAACCCGCCGATTTCGCGATGCTCAAAGTGCAAGCAACCCAAATGTTAGAAGCCGTCGCACGCGATGCCGCCCAAGTGTTGGGCGGGGCATCCTATATCACGGGCAGCAAGGTCGAGCGCATCTACCGCGAAGTCCGCGTCAACGCGATTGGTGGTGGGTCAGAAGAAATCATGCTCGATCTGGCGGGGCGACAGTTGTTTGGGGGGTGATGCATCGTATCTCAATAGGATACTATTATATTGACAACCGTATTCCCATGCGATACAAGGCCAAAATGAGAGAGCGTGTGTGAAGATCATAAGCGTCCGAGACAAACGGATAAAATCGTTGATTGATGCGCCCAATGCCTCGACGGTCAAAGGGTTTGACCCAATGGAAGTCAGGAAGCTGGGACCAATGATAGTCGCGATTCAAGCGATGACACATCCCCATCAATTGATGAGCGTTCCATCGTGGCGCGCCCATGAACTTTCGGGGATTGAAGCAGGCGTCTGGTCACTCACTGTAACGCGTAATTACCGACTTACTTTTTTTGTTGATATGACGGCGCAAACCGTCTCGTTGCTCGACTATCAGGATTATCATTGAGGATGATGTGATGACGATAATGCCCAATTTCAAAATGGTCGACCCACCTCATATCGGTGGGTTTCTCCGCAGTGAAGTGGTCGATCATTTCGGCCTGACCGTGGAGGCGACCGCCCGTGCGCTCGACGTTGCACGGCCCGGTTTCAATAATTTGCTCAATGGCAAACGCGCACTCTCTTATGACATGGCACTCAAGATAGAAGCGGCATTCGGGATCGACGCGGCCTTGCTTGCGGGGATGCAGCATGAATATGACATGGCGCAGGCAATGAAACGGCGGGCAGAATTAACGCGCGGCGTTACGCGGGTGGCGTCTCCCGCTTGGGGGTGAGAGAAACGCGAAGGAACTTGCTACCAATTGGTAAACGGATGGACCAAATGGGACGCGGTATTTTAACTACCTGATCCAATGCGACAAACCATCGGATATTCGAATAATTATCATCATGAGACTGGATATCGGTAAACAGTCTTGCAAATGTGTCATTTTTTTGCAAGTCGGGCAATATATCCCGAAGATGCTCGCCTAGAGTGCGGGATGCTTTCGTGGTAAGAATTCCATCTCTAAATAGAGAGCAAGAAATTTCGTAATACGATATAAGTTGGCCAAATTCGAACGATTGCTGTTCCGAACAATCTGTAGTCTTTTTGAACCTTGCCCAATGATGATCTAAGCGCTCCCAAATTGACAAAACGATATGAATATCATTTGATTCCTTCTGAGATTTCAGTGTCGATACGGCTATATACAGGCTAATTACAACAAAAACCACGCCACCAAAAGTAGACCACGCAGAGAGTTGATCTGCCCAATTTGGCAAGCTGGCCATCCCTCTGCAGCGGTCATTTTTTCGGAGGAAGAGGTGCCGGTGTTGAGGGAACGAGGTGCTGAGTCGGAACCGAACCACCTGGATTGGGGACGCTAGGCCCTACCAAATGCATAACAGGAGCGGATTTACGCAGCAAATGCTCGGTTGGTGACCCAAAACTTATAACACCTGCATCAGTCATGAGTTGTCCTTTCCGTTTCCGGCTCGACCCAAGCTGAAATATTTCAACATCGGATCCTATCTCTTAACCCCTAACGTGGCACACTAGTAGAATGATTGCCAATAGAAACCATGCGAACACCTCTCAAGTTCTTTTTTTGTTCGCGCCCGAAATTCAGATAACCTTCAAGGCAGCAAGACCGTATCCACCGCTTCTGCCGCCATATCAGGATAATCGAGTGTGTAGTGCAACCCGCGACTCTCATGCCGAGACAGGGCCGAACGCACAATCAGGTCGGCGACCTCGACCAGGTTTCGCAGCTCGATCAAATCAGGGGTGACACGGAAATTGCGGTAATAATCTTCGATTTCTCGGCGTAACAGATCGATGCGGTGC